>JAPKYE010000008.1 GCA_026394495.1 Methanobacteriota archaeon
GATGCTTCGCCTAAAGAGGTTTCTCGGTCTGCGAAAGGATTTGTCATCCTGTCGAAATGCTATCCGATGATTCGTCTGTTCGGCAACCAGTCGTATTTCGCCTAGTGATAAAATAAAACAGGCAAAAAGGATCTTTCTTTAGAGATCCTCCTTTCTTTTCTTTTTTTCTTTGTTCACATCTTTTTTCTTATTATATTTCAATTGCAATTAGCATTTTTTATCCAAATGCATGCCCGCACGGAGAAGTCTTAAACGGTTTTACTCATGGGTCATTCTGTCTTTGGTGGATACAGGGCCCCCACAACGGCCCCTTGATGCCAATATCAGTAAAGAATGCACAATATACCAGGTTTGATGGTCCACCACGAGTAATCGTCTTAGGTTTCCAGATGAAAAACGGGAAAATGACCAAACCCGTGGATATCTTTGATGACCCCGCTTTTGATCAGACACGTATCGAGGCGCAGCATATTACCGATTACCTGTGCAGACACGGCGCCTTTGAGCCATATCGTCTCCCCATGGAGGATATATGGAGTATACCACCATACCAAATGTGATGAAGAAGCTGAAAAACAAGTTTAAAAACATTAAATAAACCCGTTTTTCTCCTTGTTTTCTCCCTTCTTTTGTTAACCTTTAATTTTATATAGTACTACCTTATTCTGGACACTTACTTTACCAGAATTTCTTGGAGTACAAGATATGGCGCGAATATACTCAAAACGAAAAGGAGCATCCGGTTCCCATCGTCCAATGCGAAAGAAACATCCAGAGTGGAGTTCCCTGAACCCTCGAGAAATTGAATCACGGATCATTGAACTTGCGAAAAACGAGAAAACATCAAGTGAAATTGGTTTTATCCTTAGGGATCAATACGCTGTTCCTGATGTGAAGATTGCAACGGGGAAACAAATCACAGAGCTTCTTGAGAAAAACAAGATACGTTCTGATGTTCCTGAGGATCTTCGAAACCTTATTCGTACTGCTCTTCGGTTGCAGAAACATCTTCAAGGAAACAAAAAAGATTTGCACAACAAGAAAAACCTTAGTCTTACCGAAGCGAAAATCTGGCGGCTGACAAAATACTACAATGAAAACAAACGGTTGCCGAAGGGTTGGAAATATAGTCCAGCACAAGCAAAACTGATGTTCGAGTAAAAGTGACTCGTTCATCTACCTTTTTTAAATACTCTTATGTGTTTGTCTGATTCAGTCCTATGACCGATAATCTTGCATCCTTATGCAAACGTGCAGCAGACCTTGTACTTTCTTTTCCAAAATCAACGAGGATGCGTGTGGTTTCTCATTATGATGCTGATGGTATCACGTCTGCTGGGATCATCTGCTCTGCGTTATATGCGAAAGGATATGATTTTCATGCGACTCTCATGAGAAACCCGTTTTCCAAAGGACTTGACCGCCTGAAAAATGAGAATAATGATTGTATTGTTTTCTCTGATATGGGGAGCGGACAGATCGACGATATAGAACATTTGAACTGCCCCGTGATTATTCTTGATCATCATCAACATATTAGGACTGAGACTCAAAAAAAGGTTATTCAGATTAATGCAAACCTCTGCGGTATTGATGGAAACTACGAGGCGTGTGGCGCAAGTTTAAGCTATGCTTTTGCGATTGCTCTTGACCAAAGAAATGAGAGTTTAGCGCCGCTTGCAATAGCAGGTATGATGGGTGATAAACAATATATCGGCGGCATCCGCGGATACAACAGAGAAATCGTTGAGTCTGCGGTGAACAAAGGTATCGTAAAAAAAAATATTGGTGCGAAACTTGCTGGTATCACGCTTGCCGAGTCGTTGTCAACATCGATTGACCCATATTATAAAGGATTATCTGGAAAAGATGAAGAAGTAAAAAACTTTTTAAAAAAACTGGGCATTGATTCTTCAATAAAGATAGAAGATCTTGACGAAAAACAGAGAAGAACGTTGCATTCGTATCTTCTGTATCTTTTGGTTAAGAACGGTTGTCAGAAAAATATCATCGACATCGCCATCCGTGAACGGTACAGCTCAGAAAAATTTGGTGAACTGGAGCAGTTCGCTGATCTTCTTGATGCATGCGGGAAGAACGGTGCTCGTAGTCTTGGGTTGTCTCTTTGTCTTGGCGACACTCAAACGTTTCATGAGGCAAAAACAGTTGAGAAAGACTACAAACAAAAAATTCTTTCCTCGCTGCTTAATTTGGAAAACGATGGTATCCATGAGATGAATTCGTTTCGGTATTTTTATAGTGATGATTCTTCGTTGGGAGGTGTTATTGGTGGTGTCGCAGTCAACTATATTTTTGATGAGAAGAAAGCGCTGTTTTCTCTTGCACGTAAAGATGATGAGATTCACGTCTCCTGCCGGGGGAATCAGATGCTTGTAAAAAAGGGGCTTGATCTGGGATCAGCCATGAAACTAATCGGGGAGGGGCTTAAAGGTCATGGCGGGGGTCATAAGATCGCAGCGGGTGCCACTATCGGGATTAATCAAGAAAAAGAGTTTTTAGAAAAAGTAGGTGCTTTGCTTAGCCATCAGTTGAAGGTGAGTGCATGAAGATTCATTGTGAACTGAGTATCGAGTATGAGACTGCGAAGAAAGCAAACACCGTGTTTCGTTCAACAAAAGTAGATAACTTTGATTTTGTGAAGTCTGAGGTTTCAGGAAAAACATTGAAGGCGTCGATGGAGAATGCTTCGATCTCAGCGTTGATCCATACTCTTGATGATTACCTTGCATGTGTGTCTATTGCTGAGGATGTTGTTGATAAAAGTTAAGTAGCGTAAGAAGGATACCTCGGTGATGAAATTTGATTTACAGGCATCGTTTACATTCAGTGGCGATATCACCGCTATAAAAAAAGAGATTGAACGTTGTGTGTCGACGCTCAATGAAAACGTCTTGAAGAAAGATGATGATCATAAGGCAAAAATTGAGAGAGCAGCGATTGAGGGAAACAAACTTTGCCTTTCGATTTACTCAGAAGGAGTGTTTCGTCCGCATAACGCGTTATTGCAGATTAAAAACTTTTTTGTAAAAGAACTAGGTTTGAAGCATCATGTCGGTGTTCGTGGCGTCACCGTTGATCATTATAGTATCGTGTTTGATCTTGAGAAAGAGCCGCTTCACCCCGTATCTATTCCGTTTGCTGAGGTAAAAACCCAGGGAAAACAGGTGACGATGTCTCTTTCCGAGGTAAGCGATGAGTTCCTGCAGAAAAATTATATTGATCGGATGATCAACCGGTTAAAAGAAAAGGTGGAGAATCAGTATTACGAGGGAAAAGCAGAGTTTTGGAAATTAATCTGGGAATCTGACGAGATAAAACCAGTGTGGTCATCTGATCCCACTGAAGAAATGGTAAAACTGGATTGGTTGAAACAAGGGCCGACTAAGGGGAAATGGTTTTATCGTCCGCAGGCTGCAGCCGTCCTTAAAACCATGGAAAAAATCGCAATTGAAGAGGTGTTAAAACCTCTTGGTTTTCAGGAAGTCATTGAATCGCACATTAAACCGTTTGACATCTGGCTGAAGACAGGTCATATGGAGGGGATGCCTGGGGAGTTCTACTATGTGGTTGAGCCTAAAACACGGGATCCTAAGGATTGGGAGCATTTTGTCGATCTCACAAAAATAACTAAAGAAGTAAATATTGCGGAGCTTACAAAAAACCTTAGCCCTCCGAGCGCTGGTATCTGTTATGCGCAATGTCCGATGATTTATTGGTCTTTTAAAGGCAAAACAATCGCTGAGAGATCACTTCCTGTGCTTGTGTATGATAAAACCGCGGTCAGCTGCCGGTATGAATCTGGTGGTCGTCATGGGATCGAGCGTGTCGATGAGTTTCATCGTATTGAGCCAGTGTATATCGGGACACGAGAACAGTTGCTTATTCTTCGTGAAAAACTGCTTGAGCGCTATAAATTTGTGTTTAACGATATCTTTGAGCTGGAATGGCGTATGGCATGGGTGACTCCTTGGTACATGCAGCAGGCCGGGAAATTTGGTGAAAGTAAAGAACAAGATACAGGAACCATTGATTTTGAGGCGTATATGCCGTATCGTGGGACGAGAAAGGATTCTGAGTGGCTTGAGTTTCAGAATTTAAGCATCCTTGGGGACAAGTATATTCAGGCGTTTACGATAAAGGCTCAAAAGAGCGAATTGTGGAGTGGTTGTTCTGGTATCGGTCTTGAACGATGGGCTATTGCTTTTTTGGCGCAGAAAGGACTTAATCCGGAGCATTGGCCCAAAGGATTCAGAAAATATTTAGATAAACTGCCGGAAGGTATTCAATTCCTCTAAAATTCAAACAGGTTTTTCTGTTTCTGAATGGTTTCAAGAACAATGAATTTTTCTAGTATGGGCTCAATGCGTTCTCTGGAGAATTGATGTTCGTCACAAAGGATGCGTAAAACCTTGTTGTTATCTGGTTTTGACCAGCTGAGACAGTAATCATCAGTATTAGTTGGTTTTAGAAAGAGATTGCGGATTTCAGCTATCTCGGATGAAGTGGGAAGTATCGTCTGATTCATGGTGGGTATTGCATGTTCAAGATCTTTTGTTTTTTTGATGAGTTGATAGCTTTTTTTCGGGCCCAGACCCTTGACGCCTTCATTGAAATCTGTTCCGATGAGGATCGCCATATCAATGAGTTGTTCACGAGTAATGTCCAATGTTTTCAAATCTGGTTCTAATTTGATTATTTCTGGGTTCACATCAACGTATGCTTTTTTGTTTGGTAGTTTTCGTTTACCTGACGATGTAAGATTTCTTATAAGGAGTGGCGTCCCAAAAAGCAGACAATCAAAATCCTGTGATCCTACTGCGTATGCCTCTCCTTTTTTCACCATGTAGCTTGCCTGTGCTTCTCCTTCAGATTGTGCTTGGACAAAAGGAATGCCGAGCGCAGCAAGAAGCTCTTTACTTTGATGAATGATTTCTTTGGTTACTCGTGAGGTTTGTTGCGCTTTGCTTCGTGCTTTTTCAATATCTCCTTTTTCGAGTGCTTCTTTCCATGCACGTTCTGCTTGTTCTTTTCGTTCCCGTCGCTCCGCAAGGGTTCGTGCTTTTAGCGGATGTGGTACTCCGTCGAACACGTACACCGGGCGGATACGTGCCTCTACAAGATTTGCGGTACGATAGAGAAGACCGGATAAATGCGAGGTGATGTTTCCGTTTGCATCTTTTAATGGTGTTCCATCACGCTGACGGATACTGGAAAGAAACTGATGAAGAACATTATGGGCGTCGATAGCGATAATCTTGCCACTGAAATCAGTATAACTGCATGGTTCTTTGTGAAATAACTCCCCGATATCTACACCCATTTAGATCGAAAACATCTATCGTTTTACCACATATATGTCTTTCTCACAGGCGATATGTTTAAAGAAAGAAAACGTATTTCTCTGCCTTATGAAACGCGATCTTATCTCCATGCGTGATGTAAAAGATGATCTTTGCGATATCATTGGTCTGGGTATTTCTTTGAAACAGAAATCCAAGAAAAAAAAATCTATTGAGTTTTTAAAGGGGAAAACTCTGGGGATGATTTTTGAAAAATCTAGTACGAGAACTCGTGTTTCTTTTGAGGTTGGTATGACTCTTCTTGGGGGGCATGCGATTTTTCTTAGTACTAATGACATTCAACTTGGCAGAGGTGAATCCATGGAGGACACTGCTCTTGTGCTTTCTCGTTATGTTGATTTGATTATGTATCGGGCGAAAAGCAACCAGGCGATGCAGGAGCTTGCAAAACATGCGACAGTCCCTGTGATTAGCGGGCTTGATGATAAAGAGCATCCTTGTCAGGTGATTACTGATTTGATGACTATTACAGAGCATAAAGGAAAACTCAAAGGATTAAACTTTGTTTATTTTGGTGATGGGAACAACAATATGGCTCATTCGTATCTTCTTGGTTGTGGCATTGCGGGGATGAACGTGAAAATCGTTGCACCAAAGAAATATCAGCCGGATTCATATTATGTTGAAGAAGCGAAAAAATTTTGTGTTTCAGTTGAGGTAACTGATAGTGTTGAGAACGCAGCCGTGGACGCTGATGTTATTGCAACTGATACCTGGGTCTCCATGGGTGATGAAGCACAAAAAGAACAACGACTCAAAGAGTTCAAAGGGTATACCATTGATCAAAAGACGATGAAACAAGCAAAACCAGATGCGGTTTTTTTACATTGTCTCCCAGCGTACTATGGCTATGAGGTGACAAAGGATGTTGCGCATGGAAAACAATCTGTGATTTTTGATGAAGCGGAAAACAGGCTGTGGGCACAGATAGCGATCATGGTAACGCTCTGTAAATAAGAAGAAAGAACAAAAGTCTCTTTGCATTGCTCATAATTTTTCTGGCAAAAAGATGTTTTCGTAGTTCACCACAACTTCACTAGCTACTGTCCACGCAGGAACCATCTCTGGATAAATGGAGACGACCTCATCAGATAATCCAAAAACATCGTTATGGAACTCGCCTTTAGGAAAGCCACCGATAACGCAGAGAATATTTTCTTTTTTCTTTTTCTGTATATCAGTGAAAAAGGTTGGAAGGTTGACATGTTTTCCTTCTGAAGAAAACGCTATAACATAATCGAAGGATTCCTGTTTAACAATCTGAGTGAGTTTTTTGTCTTTTATCAATGTGATCAACGGTTTTTCCTCATCAGGAATCACTTGTTTTTCAAACAGCTGCTCCATGAGGCCGACAAACCGATCATAGTTTCTCATGATCCTCGTTGTAGGATTAAACACAATCATTTCATCATTTCGAGTATGAACAATCACCCTCAAGCAGTTTTTTTTGTTGACAATCGACTCAAGTGTGACAAGTAAAAACAAATGAACAATATCCGGTCGACCCCGGCGCTCCCACTCCGCAAGATTTCTCATCGCTGAATGATGATAATTTGAATCAAGCAAAATATCAACTGGTTTTTTCATCCGTCTTTGGGCAGAAGAAACAATCGCCTGATGTCTGAAAAGAGAAGCAGGTACTCGTTCCAGTTCTGATTCCGAAAGTACAATCGTCAGCATAGTCGTTAACTCAAAATCTCGTTCAACTGTTTATGTTTCACTGCAAATTTGATTTCTTGTGCGATACGTCGCCCCGTTGAAAGATCAGGTTGAATAAACTCAGAATACGGGGACCCGGAAATATAGGGGTTTGTCCCTGCGACGATACGTGCAGATATCTCAAACACCTTAAACTTCAGATCCTCAGTAACCACGGTCTCAAGGCAAAACGGCCCAAGCAGTCCACCAAACAACTCAAGTGATTTTTCTACGACTGCTTCTCCCATGCGAAACACCTCAGGAAGCAACGACTCACGCATCACAATCGGGATATTGCCGGTGACAACGAACGTAGGATGGATACCAAGCTCTTCTAGTTCAGCTATCGAACCAAGACGTTGCACCTCATCGATTGTTGTTTCATCACGACGATCCATTGACATGAGTTGAAGACTGCCTTTTTTCATCGCATATCCATTGTTCTGAATGGGGGAATAAAAATAATGAAGATAATACCGAGTCCCCATGACAAACTCCTGGATACTATAGGGTTTATCTTTCTCTACGCGTCGCTCAAACTCCTCGTAGGTTTTCGCAATGAAAAAACCTTTTCCGCCTTTTGCACCATGATATTTCACAATCACTGGACAATCGATCTCATGCGGATTTCTGATCTCCTGAGGCATATCAATCCCTGCACCCTCAAGCCACATACGTTCCTTTTCCCTATCTGACTCCCACATGAGCACATGTCGGTTTCCAAATGTAGGAAGCTGCAACTGTAAAAAATTATCAGGGCCCAGATATTCTACAAACGACCCATGGGGAATCACGATTACGTTTTTCTCCTGAAGTTCTGCGGATCGATCAGGGATATCCTTATAATCATCGACGGTAAAAAACTCATCGGGTTTTCCAAGAGGAAACGCATCATAGAATTTCTTTACTTTTCCAACAGCGATACCAAGGGTTTTGAAGCCTTCTTTTTTTGCTCCATTAAAAATCTGCAAGCTGGAATGAGAGCACACTGTCGCGATAGTAATGTTTTTTGGATCGTATGAGGCAAGAATCTTAGTAATATCAATCTTCTTCATAATGTCAGACCTCTCGAGTCATCATCTGAGAATACAAGGGGTTATTTTATCAGTTTCGATAGCAAAACAATTGAGTTTTTCTCGATATTTTTTTTAAAAAAACTATGGTGAAACAAAAAATCAGATTTGGTTTTTGTTGTTTCGTAATGAATCAATGATTTCTTTGCCGTAATCAGTGATCCGATATAATTTCACATCGTTACTCTCGTTTTGCATTTGTTCAATAAGATGTAAACTAATCAAAGATTCTTCAACACGGTACCGTGAATCCATCCCGCGAATTGCACCGATTACATTCGTCGGCGTGGTTTTCACATTGTACGCGATTTCAGAAGCATAACTGCCGCTGGGACTGATATCAAAAAGGTATTCGGCGATCTTTTTTCGCACGTTACTTCTCCTGAGGGCGCGTACGACAAGTGGTCTAGCTACATCTGGAGAAGCAATGAACTTTTTTTCACTCTGCATCCCATCCACTACTTTCCAAGATTAGAATCACTTTCTGGTTAATAAAATCATCGGTTTGTTTTAGAATGGTTGATTTGTTCATATGCAGACGATGGTAGATACTGAGAGTATTCTCTTAGTAAAGATACAGAAAAGAAACATACAAATTATCCTCAAATTTTTCGTTTTAATGTATAAATATTTGTGTGCGAATGAATACCAAAAAAAAATATTTTTCGTAAATTGATCGTAAACGAAACTAATAAATGGTTGATCACAAATACATGTGGCATAGAGAAAGGATGGGAAAACGATGGCAATAAAAAAAGAAGTGTTAAGTAAACTCACTGAAGAACAACTCAAACAACTCGCGGAACATAAAGGAATAAAATTTGGTCTCTCCGAAACAAAACAAAAATATTACCAGGGATGGAACGAAAAAGATAAAATCGTTGACATCATGAGCGGGCATCAGAAATTAACAGTTACCGACATCGAACTGTTTCTCAAAAAAAGACTGTAAAAACATTTCGTCATCGATGTTTGGTCACTAATATTTTTTTGCAGAATAGTTCAATTGGGCATCTGCTGCAGAATGGAGATATCGGGACGCAGATGGTTTGCCCAAATGTTACAAACAAATCGTTGAAATCATCCCAATAGTGTTCTGGGATGATTTTTTTCAATTCATTTTCTGTTTCTTCCGGCGTTTTTGTATTGATCCACCCAAGTCTATTTGGGATTCGATGACAATGGACATCAATTGGGATATACCCGTGTTTTTTGAATCCGTACACCATGACGATGTTCGCTGTTTTTCTCCCCACGCCGTTCAGTGTTAGGAGTTCGTTGAAATCTTCTGGGACAGATCCATTGTATTTTTCTATGAGTGTTTGTGATATTTGTCGAATGCGTTTCGCTTTTGTTTTATAGAACCCAACCGGGTAGATCAACGATATAATTTTTTGTTCAGAAAGGCGAAGTATTTTTTCTGGTGTATCATATTTTTGTAAGAGTTGAAGCGACGCCTGCTCAGTTACTTTATCTTTTGTTCTTAGACTTAGCAAACACGAAATCAACGTGGTGAATGGTGTGTCTGTGTATTCTTTTTTTGGTCGTGAGACGATAGGTTGTCGGTATTTTGTTAGATCCTTTTTTAAAAGAGAGAATATTTCTTCGACGTGTTCGATATGTTTCATTGTGTTTTCTGCTAAGAGTTTGTTTCTTTAAAAAGATTCGTTCAACCGTAGAGGAGTTGTTCGTAGTATGATGAACGCCCGGTTTCAAGAATCTCTTTGATGATTTTTTCTGTCGTCGGACCTACTCCTTTTATTTGACGTAGATTATGTTTCATGGAAGATAATGGTTCTTTCAACTGTGAAATCGAATATGCTGCGTAGCCATATGGTGTTGGTTTTCCTTGTATTTTTAACAAATAATCAAGATGTTCGAGTATGACCACGACACGATCGTTTTCATCGAGGATATCTACATACAATTGAGGTGGTATGCGTTTTGGTATCCGGTATTTTTTGGTAAGTATCTGGAATGTTTCATTAATCGAAGCATAGTAAGTATCTGTGGCGTTTCCCCATTGATGGTCTTTAGGGTAGATAGTATGATAGTTTGGTAGTAGCTCAGGGCATGTTTTTTCTAAATTGTTGATGAAATAGGTTTTTTGTTTTCCTTCTTTTAACGTCATGCCACTAAAGATGATAAAATCCAATTTGAAATCATATGCTGCTTTGATGGATAGTTCCATCTGCTCGTAAGTGTCGGTGATGAAGGGTATGACTGGCATGAGAAACATGCCGCAGGGGATTCCTTGTTGTTTGAATGATTCAAGTGTTTTTAGTCGTTCGCTTGGAGGTGGAACACCTGGTTCAAAGATTGAACTGATGCGATCGTCAACAGATGAAAAACTCATGCTCACAATCGCTTTAGAACTGTTGTTGATTTTTGTGAGAATATCTATATCTCGTTTCACGAGCGTGGATTTTGTAAGAATGTGAACTGGGGACTTTTTTTCACTCATCAATTCAAGGGTTTTTCTGCTGAGTTGATACTGTTGGTCCACTGGTTGATAGCTATCACCTACTCCTCCGCCGATCATCACATATCCTGGTTTCAACGGTTTTCGTCTGCATGTAAAATCAAGCTCTTGTCGTAGGATATCAATTGCATTGATTTTTACAGCAACATCGCAACCAAATTCACCATCAACCTGATATTTTTCGGCTCGTCCATCGCAGTACATGCAGTTATGGGTACAGCCTCGGTATAGATTCATTCCGTATCGTGAGAGGAACCATGACTCTATTTTTTTATGGGTTCGAAGGATGGATTTTGCTTGAATTTCTTTGAGTGCCACAGTTGTTTCAACCTATTGTTTTTTTATTTTTTTATATGTTGATAATAACCTTGGAAGTAATCATCAAGATCGACATTTCCTCCGCTGATGATGACTCCGATCTTTTTGCTACGAACTGTTTTTTTTATTTTCAGTACACCTGCGACAGAAACTGCACCTGATGGTTCTACCACTATTTTCATTCGCGTCCAGAGAAACTTCATCGCATCAATAATTTCTTTTTCACTTACAAGAATGATGTCGTCAACGTTTTTTTGGATAATATGAAAAGTGCGTTCACAGAGTGCTGTGCGTAAACCATCAGCAATTGTATCTGGATACGTGCTCTGTTTGAGTGTGCCTTCTTTGAATGATTGGTATGCATCATTTGCTTTTTTGGGTTCTACCGCAATCATTGTTGCATCTGGGCAGAGTCCTTTTGTTGCAATCGATGTGCCACTGGCTAATCCACCGCCACCGATCGGGCAAAACATAAAATCAACTGATCCGATTTCGTTGATGAATTCATATGCAGCGGTTCCTGCTCCTGCGATGATCTGTTCGTCATCGTACGGATGCACAAGTGTATATCCATGTTGTTTCATGAGGTTTTTGCAGGTTTTTTCTCTGGCTTCAACTGTATTTGCGCATCGGATTATTTCTGCTCCATATCCTTTGGTTGCCTCAACTTTTACTTGCGGTGCATTATCTGGCATCACTATAACTGATTTTATGCCAAGAAGAGATGAAGCAAGTGCAAGCGCCTGTGCATGGTTTCCACTGGAATGAGTGATTACTCCTTTTTTCTTTTCTTCATTAGTGAGTTGAAGGAGTTTGTTGCAGACGCCACGGAATTTGAATGCTCCGACGCGTTGAAAATTTTCACATTTAAGAAAAACCTGGGCGCCGACGAGGTCATTCAGCGTTCGTGATGTCATCACTGGTGTTGTATTGATCATATGTTGGATTCGTTTGTGTGCTTGTTCGACATCGTGTAATGTAGGCATGTAATACACGATAATCAAACATCTTATTTCAATGTTTTTTTCCTAAAAACATTTGTTTCTATTGGAAAAACATCATTTTTTCTAAATTATTGATGTAAGTGCAAAAATCAACACAACACCTGTTATGGTGGTAAACACTGTTTTCCAATTCGGATGTTTGTAGGTTTCAGGAAGAAGGTTGACCGCTCCAATGTAGATAAACTCCCCGGCAAATGCTGCAAGGATCAATGCGAGAACTTCCGGACTGAGTCCGATCAATGACGTTGCCAGAATTCCAAGGATCGGTGCGATAGCATCCATCAGTAAAAATATTGTAGCATTTTTCACTTTTTGTTTATTCTTTAACATGAGAGTAACAGTGTTAATTCCATCGGTGAAATCATGAAATATCACTGCTAATGCAACCACAAGACCAACTGCGGGATCTACGCGGTATGCTGCTCCTATTGCGGCACCATCTAAAAAACTATGGACAACAAGGCTTCCTGCCCCTATCGGACCCATGATATGGCCATGTCCTTCATCTGCATCATGATGATGAATGAGGAAATATTTTTCCAACAGGCTGTAGAACAGGAACGCTGCGACGATCGTAATCATAATATTTCGTATTGGAAAGTTCACTGATTCAGCTATTTCTAAACTCTCTGGCAATATATCAAAGAAGGTTACAGCGATGAGAGTCCCTGCTGCAAACGCAAAAAAATAGGGGAGGGCTTTTTTGAATTTTAATGCTAAAATCCCGCCTATTAAGGTTGATATGAATGTGACTAACGCCAAGCCGATTATAACGAAATCCATAAATCAGAATTATCGTCTAGGTACTTATTATTTTTCTGTGTGTATTAAGTTTGTCTTGAAAAAGTAAAAACTGGTACATGGAGTACTTGAATGAATGGCAAATCCAATTCTACCAGTTTCTTTTCCCTTTTATGAATGCGTTTACCCCGTTCTTTTTGATGTTTTTTAGGTTTTTTATATGGGCCTCATCATGAACTGGTTTGAGGAAATCTAGTTTTTCACAGTGTTCATACTCAGCGCATTCCCAGCATCCTTCAAAACCTTTTTTTATGCAGCAGTTTCGCATCTTGCAAAAAGGTGGCCCTCTACCGTTTTTACATCCTTTTCTGTAGCGGAATTTAACAATTGCGCCAAGGACTTCATAGCATGTGTCGTAGTCTTTGAATGTTTTCCCAAAGTTTGTGTCTGCGAGAAAATGAGCAAATTTGTCGTATTTGTAAGCTCTGAGTTCTTTTCGCAGGTCTCGTGCAAGGTCAGCTATTTTTCCGGTGTATCTGTGGCAGTCAAGGCAGCAAAGACCTCAATAGGTTATCAGTTGGGTATCATCTTTTTTGTTCAGGTTGAATTCTCCTTTGTTTTTTTGTTGAAGAGTCGATCTGCTGGGCAACCAAGTTCTCGTTGTTTGCAGTATTTACATGCGAAGGATCCGCGGATCACCATGTTACCACCAAGTGAGAGTATAAAGATCAGAACCATTGCTCCGAGTATTAACCAGGAAAATCTCAGATAAAGAAGAATTATGCCACCAATAAGGGGTATGATAAAAGTAAGAAAATCTGGTAGTAGGTCGAACCATGAAATCTTTCTTTCGATGAATCGTTGAGAGGCTCCTTTTTTGAAAAAATAGGGGCATATCTTTCCTTTTCCCAAGCCGCAGAGTTTTCCATAATAGTAGCAATTGATGCAGCTTCTCCTTAGAACAATGATTTCCAATGTTCCACAGTAGATTATATACAAAAATGACGTTATGATGCCGAATCCTGAAAGGATGATAGCACCTACCAGATAGATGCAGAGTGCATCAGTGATTGCAAGTAGTGGAATCCAAGATGGAAATTTTTCATATGTTTTGGTTTCTGTCATGTTTTACTGACCTTTCAATATTTATCAGATTTATTAACTCATGATATCCTCATATGGGTATTTTATTGTTGTAGTTTGAAATAGAGCAAAGAGCTGGGGAGGAGATTTGAACGCGGTTTTACTGGCATAATTTTATCTTTGTAAAATTTACTGGTAAATTTCCCTATAAAACTGATGCTGGTATATTTTTACTGGTATAATCGATAATCGTTCCCGTCAAATCCGTTTTGCTTATGTTATTGATCTAGGTGGTCATATCAATGCTCCCATCGGGAGTGCTGACTTCAGCACCCATAGCATCCTCATTGTTCTCAGCTGCTACCGACAGGGATCACCGCCGAAGGAGCTCATCGTGATTCAAGAGGGACGCACATCGGATTCACCACTGCTTTCAACACAGTCTGCCCTTGCCCGAAGTGGCAAAAAGACATTTGCCTTTGGTACGCCCTTAGTTAGTTTGATTTTTTTTAGGCTTTCGTATCTGATTTTCTATAGGTTCGACCACACCAGATCACCTTGCGTTTCAACCCAGAGACAATTAGGGTATAAAAGATGAGAGCAAACACAAGTGGTGAAAGAACAGTTGGTAACACTGCTGATCGGAAGCGTTCTTTTGGGTAGCACATGACTGCTCTGAACGTTGTCAACCCTGCATACCCGATCATCATCTGAAGCAAGATCGACGCACTTAAAATCATCCCAAGCAAGTAATTCCCAAACAGGAGTAAAACAATGCCAAGACCGATGAGAGCTTCAAAACCAAGGTACAGAAAAAAAGAGAACAACCACAGGGACGGATAATACCAACGTATCCAGGTCATTTGCCCGCTTGCCCAGTGCAGGAAACTAGCAAGGTTTTCATCTGCATGGCTTTCCACAACGCTCTGGGGGACGAAGGTAATGCTGTATCTCTTTTTTTTAAGAAGTTCTGTGAGAATCAGATCATCCGATAAACCGTTTCTCCATGCGTCTGCTACATGAAGGGTCTCAAAAGTGGTTCTCTTTATTGCTGTTGATCCACCCCAAGTGTATCTGGTGGATTGGTTGAATAATCCAACCATGATCATCATATTCCAAGTTGAGATGATGGCTGTTGTTTTGTGTTCTGGGAAAAACCATCGGTACCCTGTTGTTGCCCCAATGTGTTCGTCCTGAAGGGGCTGAATCAGGTGGTACAACCATTTCGTATGTGGTTTAATATCTGAGTCAGCGAACACATAGACTTCAGCGAGCCCAGCAGCTGAAATTCCTTTGAGCTGGGCAGCGATTTTTCCGCTGCAGGTGAGAAGAGGATCGGATACCTTGACTGCAACGTGTTGATATGTTGATTGAAGCCGATGAAGAATTGGATATGCTGAATCATCCTTTGAATCAATGATAAAAAATATGTTAAAAGACGGGTACTCCTGAGTGCATAAGGCGTTAACGTTCTCCTCAAAATGTTCTCGGACACCTTTACATGGGACAATGACAGCTACGCTGGGAGTGAATGCTTTCGCTGCTTTCTTCCTGCTTTGAATTCGGGGGTATAAGATCAGTATAAGAAGAATGACCTCTCCTGCAAGTGCGAGAAGCCCGAAAGTGACGAGGAGAACATTGATCATTTTGTATCCAAGTGAAGAACTAATGCAACCTATAAAGTCGTTTTGATGATTCATGAGAAAAGAATGAATGTTTTTTATGCATCCATTGATTATTGATGTTCGCACTACATGAACGGGGAAAACACCCTGTACACGACCCTGCCGATGAACGTGGCAAAGCCGATCTCAGCAGCGCTGATAAAAATTTTATTATCCCATAATAAGTTCTCTAATTATTATGAATTTGAAGAGTATCAATTATCTCATAACCATCACATCATCTTTGGTCTAAAAATTGTTTTATACAACAAGATATTGGAGATGATTAAACCCAAAAGCGGAAATACAATAAGAATGCCGGCAAAGGGTGTAATTGTAATTAAAAGAATTGGAACATTTAGCCAGTTGATATTATAATGTAAAACGACATATTTGCGTATCTCTTGTCTATCAAATTTTCTTTTTCTCATCATTTTGTAGGTTATATAAAAAAATAAAATATTTATAAAAATTAAAACTATAATGAATACTATTGGTAAAGTAATCCACTTTATTACAATCGGGGTAAAAACAAAAATGGCGTACAAAACAGCAAATACATAAGCAACTACTTGGAATGAATTTGGAACAATTAAATTCTCATCCTTTACTTTTACACCAAGAGCAGTAGAGAGATGTTTTGAGTTTATCAAAAAGTCATGATCGGCGTCTTTAATTCCACCCGCCATCATAGTAAAATTCACTGTTTGGATAAATGATAAAATCCATATAATATACGCTAGAGTTGTAAAATGAAATGATACAGTAGCAGAACCAAAAATTGCGATCATCGTAATAGATGCTGCCAGTATAAAATCCATGCCACCTATTTTTTTACTACATAAATCATAGAGAGTTGCAAGAATAATACTAAAACTATAAATAATCAAAATTTTAATTTCAAAGAAAAAGAATGTTAATAAAAATCCTAATAGTAATACCGTTAAAATATAGATAGCTGCGTGTTTTTTATTAATAGTTCCACTTGGCAGAGGCCGTTCTTTTAATAGAGGTGTTAAACCATCAATTTTTATATCGTTATAGTGGTTAAATGCAAAACCATAGATATGAGCGAGTAAACCTATAATAAATAGAATGAGCAAATGTGAAAATCTTGTTTCGCCCATTGCAAGTGCGCCTGATACCGGTATTATACTTGTTAATAACGCAAAATGTGCACTGGAAAGTTTCGCATATTCTTTTATTATCCTACTGTAATTTTTTAATATCATAACATGGTACTCGGTGAAAATGGTTTATGAAACATAATAAATGAAAAAAGTAAATGCCAAACAATCGGAATTACTATGAGAACAGCAGACCATAAAATTCCTGCAAAACTCATAAGTAAAACAGCAGTAATAATATATCTTTTAATTTCCTGAAAAGTAATGATATTTCTAACTTTTCTGCGGTCAAAGTAAGAAATATTAAACATTTTAATTATTGAAAGAAATATCAAAAATATAAACATAATTAATATGATAATTTGGATGTACCAAAACTTGAAATTATACACCGCTGGTATGATAACAAAAGGTAAAAAAACAAAAAAAGTGGAAATAGACTCAATAACAATTGCAAATATGATAAAAATTTTTGGAATATGCATTCTTGCACCTGCTTCTACTCCACTATATACTGCTGTTGTTTTGACACCAGATTTTCTATCGTTATCCGCATCTTTAAGCCCGCCCTCAATTATATTAAAAAATAACACATGATAAAAAATAATTATAACTATAATTATTGTGAACGCACTAATTTCATGAGAAACAGTTAACGCACCAAATAAACAAAAAAAAGCTATACTACCAGAAAGGACAAAATCTGATCCAAGAAATCTCTTCCCCCAAACATCATACAGAGAACCAAAGACAACAGATAATACTAAAATAGAGATGGGCAAAATATCCCTGAAAAAAAATAACCCCAGACCAAAAATAAAAATATAGCACATTAAAGAGGTCATTTTTGCTTCAAATTTAGTAACAGTACCTTTAACTAATGGTCTTTCAGATAATTCTATGGATCGTTTATCCAAATCAAGATCAACAATATCATTCAAAACAAAACCCAATATATTAAAAAAAATACCTATTACAAATAACACAAGAAAATGCCAAATTTCAAGTGATCCTTTGACACTTAAAGCACCAAATACTGCGATAGTAGAAATACCCATAGACTTTAATCTTATAACTTTTGCATATTCTTTTATTTTATCGAAATTCATTATTTTTCCTCAATATTTACAATATTTTTGCATCTTTCATCCCTAAAAATTTTTACTACTATTCATCCAGATGTTAAAATTTCATGTAATACTTTTCTCACTGACTTATTCTCATACATTGAATGTTTTTCCATATACTGTAATGCAGAGGAAAGATCCCCATATTGATCAAGATCTAGATAAGATCTGAAATCCTGAAAGATTTCATAAGGGTAGATTTCGCGGTTCAGTCCCTTGATAACTTGGAGATTATTGATTCTCTCATAGCAAGAAATTCTCCATAGATCAGCTGGTGCCATAGCAATTATTGAAACACCGTTTTTCTTTGAAGGGCAAATTACCATGCCTTTCCCTTTCTTCATGTATATGGTAAATAATTTTCTTTTGATATCATCAATTACTATTCCTTGTAATAAAGGGACATCACCTGCACAAAGTATAAGCGCGCCATAACCTTTTTCCACAGCCCAATTTTGAATTTGTTGAAATATCAGATTTAATTCACCAGGATAAAGATCGAGGACAGATATGTTTTTCTTTTTACATTTACTGGATAGTCGATGATCCGGTGTAGCTATTATGTAATCCCATGAGTCATTGCAAGTTTTGTTCTTGATTATCGTATGATATAAATCAAACGTAAGCGCATCAATTAGTTTTACACGATACTTGTGATTTAGATTAAGTCTTGATTTACCATTGTAACCTTTCGTTAGAATTACTGTCACACCTTTCATTGTTGTCCTCCAATATTTTTTATTGGTGTCAAGTATTTTGATAAACCCTGCAAATTTTCAATAGTTCTTCTTTGGCATTCATGATCAAGGTTTTTGTTCCATTCCCAATGTTCTTTCCCAAGTTTTTTTAAAAGAACTATACGTAGATACTGTGGTTGAAACGTCTTAAGAGTCTTGAGTTCGTGGATAAACATTTTTCCTGAAGAATTTTCATAATAAAGGTACCCTGAAAATGGTGAGAATCTATTCTTAGCAGTTTTTCTGTCTATCTTGTCATCTGTGATTGAATACTGGAGTTTCCCCAAGCCCCCGTGGCACCAATACTTAAGATCAGTATATTTTCTCATGGGGGTTAATTTATAATCACGCTCAATTTCATCGACAAGATCAAATCCCTCTGGGACAGGGGCGATGTGGAGATGTGCATGATCAACAAGACAACTAATATTATCACACGTTGACCCGTGTTCAAAAACTATAGAAGGACCATGGCTTTTTCTGATTTCATTCTTAATGATGCCAATTAATTTACGAAGGGATTTGATATCACTAAGCGGAATATCTGCCAATGAATGGTGATGATCTTTGTGAAAAACAAGAATATATCCGTCAATACCTGCTCCTATCATTGGTAATACGTAAAAATTACTGTATGTTCCAAAAAATTTTACGTTATAGTTGTAGATCTGTCTCATAAGTTCGAAACCCTTATTGATATCACAGAAGTAACATTGTTCGAGACGATGTAGCGTTTTGTCTTCAACCATTGGCGACACCCTAGTCCATTTATTTATACATTCGATGTTTTTTCATATTGAGCTAAATATTTCTGGAAGGTATTAATTCCAATTAATTTTATTTTTTCAAATTTTTTTTATATACGTTATCTAATTAAAATATTGTTTGGATTGATTAATATATCTTATGGATCAAACGTCCTATTTAAACATAGCATCATATTCTTCTACTACTACCTTCTACTCTATTGGATTGATTATTAATGTCTTATTGTACAACAATTACCCGGCAACTGTACAGTTAGTGCCGAAAAAAAGATGATTTTTTTCAAAAAATGTAGAGAGAAAAAGGCTAATGTCCTAGAATCATCGGACAAAATCACCCGCATCATTCATCTTTCTCCTTAAATTGAGATTTGAAGAATCTTTAGATCGTCTATATCTGTTAATCCGATAATTCGTGGGGAAGAGCCAATTGGTAAATATATCTTATGGATCAAACATCCTTTAGAAATAGTGTCATATTCTTCTGAAATTATAGATAAAAATTACTTCCTTATAAACCCACCATTTCATTCATATCAGACGAAAGAATGAATGTCAGAATTCAATCCAACCCATCATTAATGCTATAAAAAAAGCTACACCATTAATTATTAACAAAAAAAAGATAAAAGAGAAAAAACTGAGTAAAATTGTACAAAGAACCGGGAGACCAAAAGTAGGTGTTTGTTCATTATCACAGCCACACTCTGAACTTGATAATTGTTTCACTTCTCTATTAAGAGTAGCGTTCTTTTCAATAATCGTAGATAGTTCCTGTTGTATCTCTGGATTATTAAATTGATATTTCTCAAGCATTGATTGCATCTTTGATTTACTGATAACCTTTATAAAAAATAAACCAATAAAATACAAGTTTTTGATTTGGTTTTTTGTTACAGGAGGGGTGTTCAATGTTGGGAATTTTTCATTTGGATAAAATAACCCCTTTCTGCTTACCTGGAATTTGAGAATTATTTGTTGTATTTCTTTATTATTTGCGATATCAGCGATCGTTTGGAACAGCAACTCTCTTTGATTACCCTCATTATTTATTGTAATCTGGTTTGTTGATTGAACGGTTTGATACCCTACAACATTGATTAATGAAGCAAGAATGATAATTAAAACAGAAACGACACTAATTCCAATTATATGCATTCTTTTCATTTTATTTAACCCCCTTTTTAGTTTGGCATGAATATCAGCATAAGTAACATTCTAAAAGGACCCGTAAGAATCACTTCTAAGGTCAAACCAAGTAAATCTTGTAAATTTTTTATTATCGGTGCTGCACGTATTATGAAAATAATTATAATAGTTATATACAACAAAAATGGTATAGAAAAAAGAATACCCCCTAATAACGGAAGAAAAAAATTACCAGAAATTTCAGATTTATTACTTGAAGATTTTATAAAAGTTTGAAGGAGTTGCATGCGTTCATTGCTATCAATATTTTTTAGTTTTTCTTTTACTTCTTGAAGATCTAAGTTTTTTATTTTCTCTCTCAGTTCATCAACATTCATGCTTCGAATCTGTTCAAGAATCTGTGCTTTATTTGATTCTACAGCTGTATTGTATTGGACTGCCGATATCGATGGTGTCATCAACAACACAAATACCGCAACGATGCTAATTCCAATTAATGTTATCCTTTTCATTTTATTATCTCCATTATTCAATTAAAGTATTGTATGAATTGATTAATAAGCGTTATAGATCAAACATCCTACTTGTATAAGTATAATTAATACAGATGGGATTACCATCATTGACTAATTATGATTTTAGAAAAGACATTCTCTATATGTCCTGAATGCTATAAATTAGGAAAAATCAAAAAAATTGATGCAGAAATTATACAGGACAATGATAGGGTTTGGATGACAAAAGATTGTACAGAACATGGTTCATTTAAAGAAATTTATTGTAATGATGTAAAAATATATAAAAAATGGATGCGATTTAAAGTCACGGGTAGAAATAACCCTGATGTTAACACTAAATTATTTGATGGACAAAAACTATATTCAGAACATAAATCTCAAAGTATTTTAACAAATCTTCTCATTACTAATAGATGTAATTTACGATGTGAATATTGTTGTATGAATGCTGGGGCATCCGGATATGTTTATGAGCCTCCTCTTGATCACATTAAAAAACTTTTACTACAGGCAAGAGGAAAAAACCCAATTGAAACAAAAGCACTTCAAATAACAGGCGGAGAACCAACAATCAGAGAAGATCTTTTCGTCATTATTCGAATGGCCAAAGACATTGGTTTTACCCATGTTCAAATTCATACCAATGGAATCAAACTTGCAGAGAACATTGAATATTGTCAGCGTCTTAAGAATGAACAAGTGAATACAATTTATTTGAGTTTTGATGGTGTTACAAAAAAAACAAATCCCTGGATTACTCAATGCAAAAAAGCAATTAACAATCTGAGAAAAGTAAACCTAAAGGTTGTTCTTGTCCCGGTAATCATAGGAGATAAAAACCTCAAAGAAGTTGGAAAAATCGTACGTTTTGCACTTGAAAATATGGATATCATTCGAGGTGTGAATTTCCAACCGATTTCATTTTGTGGAAGAGCAAAAAATATAACAGATGCTCAAAGAGAAACACAACGAGTAGATACTGTAGATATACTTGCTGAAATCGAAAAAGAATTTGACGGTCATGTCTCTCGCGATGATTTTTATCCAGCATCATTTGCGTTTCCTTTTTCGCAGTTAATTGATAATGTAAAATGGCATGGTCAGTTTGAGTTTACCGCTCATCCAGGATGTGGTGCTGTAACATATTTATTTTATGAAGATGGGGCGCCTCTGCCGATTACTCGTTTCATAGATGTTGAAGGAATAGTTGCCTTTATTGAAAAACAAAGTGATATTAAAGGTCCGTTAAAAAAGATTCGAAGAGGAGCATCATTTATACAGCATACATTTGACTATGTTAATACAGAAAAGTTACCAACAGGGTTGAATTTAAAAAGACTTCTAACAGGTTTAGCAATTTGGAGAAACTATGATTCCCTCACTCAAATACAAAGTAAAAGTCTTTTCATTGGATCGATGTGGTTTCAAGATTCCTTTAATCTTGATGTAGATAGACTGAAAAGATGCGTCATTCACTGTACAACCCCGGAGGGCATTGTCCCATTTTGTGCCTATACTGGTCTTGGATTTGGCGAAAAAATTAGAGAAAAACATTCAATACCCTTAAAAGAATGGGAAAAACTTGTTGGACGATCACAGGATGAAGATTTGTGGAAAGGCGGACCTCTGAAGTAAAGAAATCTTTAGTAATAATCCAAGGTTTTTAATATCTATTAGAATTTACTTAATCTGTTTAAAAGAAAAGAGATAACCTAATTATGTCACATGGAAATATACTCGAATTGGAGACACGACGAGAGATCTATAATTATATATCACAATACCCGGGTCTTCATCTCCGGGAAATATCGAGAAGGTTACATATTCCTTTTAGCACACTTATGTATCATCTTCGTTTTCTTGAAAAACGTGAATTAATCAAAGAAAAAACTGAGGGGAGATATAATCGGTATTATATTACAGAAAAAATAGGTCACCATGAAAAAGAAATACTAGGTATTCTCCGCAAGGACACCCCCCGGACAATTATTCTTTATTTATTGGTGCACATATATTCTTCTCAAATTGATATAAGCGGTAGCTTAAAGAAGCATCCAACAACCATTGAGTTTCATCTGAAAAAACTACTAGCTCTTAATATTATTGAACCTGTACAGCCTGTTGATGGCAAGATATATAGAGACATCAATCCAAAGATCATTGAATGTGAATCTATTGGAAAAGAAAAAATCTATGTGTTAAAGGATCCAAATAACATATATGATTTACTTACCACATTCAAACATAGTTTAGTACAAGATATTGAAAGTAATCTCATCTTAGACTTTTTTCATTCTTTTACTGCAGACCTACCTGAAAAGATTCCGAGTCCGAAAGATTGGGAGGACCTTTTTATAGAGACGCTATTTGAAATATTTCCACACCCATATCATGTGTAGACTTTACAAGCCATTATTAAATTCGAAATGAAGAAGGAACAAATATCAATAAGAGGAAAAAAGCTAGTAAGAACTTTTGGTAAAATAGTGCTCCTGTCGGGAAGGAAACTTGAATTTACCAGTAAACATGAGCTCAAATCAATTTTTCTGTACATATTCATTTTCCTCCTGTAAAAATTAGAAAAAAACGCTGGGGAGGAGATTTGAACGCCAATTTACCGGCATGATAACGACTGACAGATGATGTTTTTCTTCTGTAAATCACTTTTTATGAGTTTTAATGTTTTGATAAGAAATTCTCAACATCCTTAATGAATGTCAATGTCCCGCTCTCTATTTGCTGTGTTAACGTTTCCAAATTACTAAAATCTGGTTTATCAACTAAAATGGACTCTATAATAGAATCATTACCTTTTGTTGTTGATGGAATGTGATATTTTTTCCAATCACTTTCTTTAATCAATTTCCAATATTTTGCTTGAACCTGTTTGTTATATCCAAATAACCAAACTTCAAATCTACATGTGTCATGAATAAAAACTATTCCAATTTTCAATTTTCGACTTTTTAATGATTCTGGAAAGAAGGAAAAATATGTCATGTCCATATATCCATAATAAATACTTCCAGATACGAAATAATCAGGGTATTTGTTTTGAAAATGCGTTCTCAGATTCATTATATAGTCCATCAATCCTTTATATGCCTCTTTGATGTCTCCTGTCTCCATCTGTTTTCTATATTCATTCATATATTCATGAAATGGTTTCATTGTCTCATCACACTAACGATAAGAATCGTTTATTTTGTATTAACCTTTTATGCTAAATAAATTAAAATTACGCTGGGGAGGAGATTTGAACTCCTGGGGCGCGAACGCCAGCGGCTTTCGAAACCGCCGCCGTGGACCGAGCTTGGCTACCCCAGCAAATAGGATACTGTTTGTCAAAAGGTTAATTTAAGACTTTTTTATATGTGTATCGATTCCATGATGATTAAAATTACGATGATTCCTTCAAATGTTAAGAAAGATATCGATATGAAGACGGGTTCTATTGTTTCTGATCTTCTGGAAAAACTCCACCTGAAACCAGATACCATAATCGTACTGAGAAACAGCATACCGGTTCCTGTTGATGATGTGATTACTGATATGGACGAACTAAAAATTGTTCAGGTTGCATCTGGTGGATAAAAAAACGAGCTTTTTTTGCTCCCGTAGTGTAGCGGCCAATCATGGAGCCCTCTCGAGGCTTCGACTCGGGTTCAAATCCCGGCGGGAGCATTATTGGTTTTGAAAAGAAAAATACTACTTGGATTTCGCGATTCTCAGATTGATCAAAGTCTGAACTCGGGACTGTTTTTAAAGAGTTCAAGATATAGTTTCATGAAGATGTCTATATATCCCGTTGCAGTTGATGTGGTGATATACAGAGATTTGTTGTCTACAGGTGTCTTTGCAAGATATCCTTTGGATTCTAGGAACTCGATATAGTCCTGGCCAATCTTAGAATTTAAGTTACATCGCTGAATAATTTGTGTAATTGATCGTGGTGTTTTGCAGAAGGTGAGTATCTCCCAGTAAATCTCATACTGGGTTCTTCGATTGTTCACTATGGTTCCTCCATGAAGGATGCAATCTTTTTTTCTGCTTCAAGGCTTCTTACAAGTCGCTCGTCCCAACAGACCGAGTATTTACGAAAAGAAGAGGGCAAAAAAAACCCTACTGCACTCATGACAATGCTGACAAGTATTCCTCCAACCCCCGGGATCACTTCAGCGGTACCCGCATTGATATTAAAGAGGAGGGTGACGGTTGCAATAAGCGCGTTTGTAAGAAAACAAACTCCTGCAATTTTACTAACGAGAATCATTCTTTTTATTTGTGGTTTTTCATCACGGTACAAGGCAATGAGTTTGACGATACGTTCGGTGAGTTTTTCACGAGCTTGATTCTTTTCGCCCATCTCGTCTTCTTGTATCTCGTCGAATTTATCAAAGATTTCTACAGTTGAAATGATATAACGTATTGCTAAATAGGCTACGATGAAGCCGATCCCTATTGAGGGGATATTCAGAAAGATATTTGAAATCGTCGTTGTCAATGCTAAAGCATTCGTCGTAATGGAGGCGATAGCCAAACCCATTGCTATACCACCAAAGGCAATACTCATTACGACAAGAGCCATGAAGTGTCTCATTTCTTTTTTTATTTTTATTTCCGTGTTCGTTATTTCCATATCCAGTTCCATAATGTATCACCACCATAGATTATGGTAAGCCACCCATTAGAGGTTTCCGAAACATTGTTACATACAATTGTTTCATGATTTTTACTAATAAATTGACGCTCAGATAAGACGGGAGCACTATTTTTTATTAAATAATTCTCTTGAGCAAAACCCTATTCACACGTGGATCTCCGTTCCTTTTAATAAGATCTGGTGACGTGATGACACTGTTTTCCAACGCATTATGACATTCGCACACTCGTTTATATCTGATTTTTGGTACCAATTTTTTAATAATGTTTCCTATGTTTTTGTCATTTTTTTTCAGATTCTCAACAACAGACGAAACACTGACATCTTTTTCTCCTTCATACCAACAATCATAATCAGTCACCGTAAGAATCCCGCATAAACACAGTTCTGCTTCCCTGGCGAGTTTCGCCTCAGGGGCAAGGGTCATGCCGATGACGTCGACATTCCAACTTCGATATAATTTCGATTCAGCACGTGTTGAAAACTGCGGCCCTTCCATACAGATATACGACCCGCGATGGACATCAACGTCTTCTTCTTTTATCACCTGAAAAGCAATATCTGACAGTGTTTTGCAAAATGGGTCTGCAAAACCAACATGTGCCACAATGCCATCTTCAAAAAACGTTGTACTTCTCTTGAAACTTCTATCGATCAACTGATCTGCAATAACAAAATCACATGGTTTCAATTCTTTTTTAAGACTCCCAACAGCAGCCGTGGAAACAAGATACTCGACACCCAATTCTTTTAATGCAAACACATTTGCTCGATAATTTACTTTATGAGGAGCGATAAAATGACCTTTTCCATGCCGGGGTAAAAATGCAACGCTAACACCATCAATTGAACCAAGTGCTATTGTATCTGAAGGTTTTCCAAAA
>JAPKYE010000090.1 GCA_026394495.1 Methanobacteriota archaeon
CCCATGAGGATAAAGCCTATTGCCATCATTATCTGGTTTGTATCAAACATTTTTTTTATCATCATAATCTAATCCTCCCAACATTACAGGAAATAACAAGTATCGTATAAAGATTGTTGTTTTTTGTTTTTTTAGAGGACGGTTCCCCCCAGGTCTCTATTAGTTGAAAGAAGTTTATCTTTTATTTTTGCGTTACATTCAAGAGTAATGGTAATCGTTTCGCTGTACTGGACGCTGATAACATGTGCTATGTCGTACAACTGGGAGATGAACGTCTGGGATTCTTTCGTGGCTGGGAGACGAAGGGTCAGTTGACTCATGTTTGGGAGTTCATCATAGATGGTTTTGAGTAGACGATCGATGTTTTTGTGTTCTTTGACTGAGATGGGTACACATGTTTTTCTTTGTATTAATTTTTTTTCCGTGAGATATGATATGAGTTCTTTGATATGTTCGCTTGGTACAAGATCAGTTTTATTTAGTACAATGATTACGGGTGCTGCTACTTTTAGTTCGCGAAGTTCTGTTAATGATACCTGTAGTTTGCGTTCCACGGTTTTTGCGGGTTCACTACCGTCAACCACGAGCAGTACGACGTCTGCAACCTCGATTTCTTCAAGGGTGGAATGAAATGCATCAATAATCCAGGCTGGAAGATTTTCTATGAAACCAACTGTGTCCGTGAGGAGAATGGGAATAGTTTTTCCTTTCACATTCTTTGGGATGCGTCTTGTTGTAGTGGATAGTGTGGAGAATAATCGCCCTTCGACATGGACAGATTCGTCGGCAAGAAGGTTCAGTAGGCTGCTTTTTCCTGCGTTTGTGTATCCAGCTAGGGAAACTAGGTAAAATCCTTCTTTGTATCTGGTTTGTCTGTGGACTTCTCGGTTGTTTCTGATTTTTTCTAGGTCGTCCCTTGTTTTTTTCATTTGTTTTTTTATGGTTTCGTAGTAGTCGTCGACTTGGTATTCTCCGCCTGCCATGTATCCGGGGTGTTCTCCTGCTTTTGTGCGGTGTATCAGTTCGTGGACAAGTGGTCGTTCGTATTGAAGTTGCGCGAGTTTTACTTGTAGTTTTGCTTCTCTTCGTTCTGCTCGTTTTTCGAAGATTGCTAGAATTAATCGTACTCGATCGTAGATGGTTGCTTTGAGTTCTTTTTCAAGTGAGAACCACTGTGATGGTTTGAGTTCTCCATTGACTATGATTAAATCTATTTTTTCAGTGGTTGTTTCTAGGAATTCTTTTATTTCGTTGAGTTTTCCGGTTCCAATGTAGTAGTTTACATCAGGCATGGTTCGTTGTTGGATGAATTCTTTTACTACGGAGTATCCTAACGAATCTGTGAGTTGGATGATTTCTGAAATATCTGATGTGAGTGAGAGAACGATGGCGTTCTGCAGTGTTTCTTTCATTTTTTCCTGGACCGTTGAACTGGATGTGGATTCATGTTCTTTTGTCTTTTCATGGGTTTTTTCATGGAATTCAAGAAAAAATTTCGACATATTTATATAGTAGCAGTGATAAATATATACACACGCATAATATTGCCACGCAATAAAAGTGGCAAGGTTGTCAAAACCTAAATAAAACATATATAAAACACGGGGGAAAAATTGATGAACAAAATAAAAATTTTCGGTACAAGTTGTACAATATCACTTAAATATCGGTTTGGACACAGTATGGTGTAAAGATGTTTGTGCGATGCTCAGACAAACATGATATTAGCTATAATTATAGGAGTGAAAGAGATTATGAATAACCTTAAAAACACGAAAAATATCGTAAAAATAGGATTAGCGATTGGGTTTGCTGTACTTTTTTTGCTGCCGGGGCCAGAAACAGTATTAGTTAGTGGTATTATTGATCCTTCTGGCGCTGATAAAGTATTACGC
>JAPKYE010000061.1 GCA_026394495.1 Methanobacteriota archaeon
GATTACGGGATTGTCGGTGATCTGTACGAGATCCTCCCAAAACTCACCACAGCAATTAAAGCAAAGATGGAGTAAGCTAAATTTTATGGGGCGAGACGAAGACAAAGCATTTCTTTCAAAGATTCCAAAAGAGCAATTAATAGATTTTTTGTTTCTTCAGTTGAGAAACCTCTGGGCGGTCGATGGATTATATTTCCTTGAGATTGAAAAACAATGGGAAACCAAGGCAGCAACTGATATTGATTGTGCTGTCTGGGAGATAATGGGGAAAATAGAGGCAAGAAAAATCAAAGAGTTTCTCCATATCAAAGATAATGATATCCCTGCACTGATATCTGCGTTGCGATACACAAGTTGGGCGCTTGATCTTGAAGATAAAGAGATTATCGTTGAAAAGAATCATTCAATTATCAGAAACACCAAGTGTCGTGTGCAAAGCACGCGAAAAAGTAAGGGGTTGTCTGAGTTTGGATGTAAACCAGTGCGACTTGGGTTCTTAAAAGCATTCGTAAAAGAGTTTAACCCAGAAATAAGTGTCAAATGCAATGTCTGCCCTCCTGATAAACACTCTGATGAACTCTGGTGCGAGTGGGAATTCACACCAAAAAAAGGGGAATAAGTAATGAAAACCGGCAAAGAATATAAAGAAAACCTGCGGAAAATGCGACCGAATATCTACAAATTCGGTGAACTGATTAAAGATGTGACGACGCATCCTGCGACGAAACGAACCATTGAGGGTCATGCACAGATTTTTGATGCTGCTAAAAAACCAGAATACAAGGATCTTCTCACAAAAAATTCTTTATTGATAAACAAACCAGTTTCTAGGTATCTCTCACTTATTGAAAACGCTGAGGATATGATTGCGAACGTGAAGATGAAGCGACTCATGTTTAATCTCACCGGGACATGTACTGGTGGGCGATGTGTCGGGTTCAATACGTTAAATGCGATGTGGGTTGCAACGTATGATATGGATAAGGAGTTTGGAACAGAGTATCATCAGAGGATGAGTATGTGGCTTCGGGATGCACAAGAGTGTGATATCACGCTTTCTGGTGCATTGACTGATGCCAAAGGGGATCGGTCAAAGTCACCGTTGCAGCAGAAAGACCCCGATATGAATCTGCGGATTGTTGAGGAGCGTAACGATGGGATTGTGGTTCGTGGAGCAAAAGCAATGATTTGTGGTGTTGCTGCCTCTAATGAGATTTTTGTGATGCCTGGAACCGGCTATAAAGAAGAAGAAAAGGATTATGCGGTATCGTTTGTGGTTCCTCGAGATGTTGAACATCTGACGATCATTGAATCTCGGCGGCCAAGTGATACGCGGGAGTTGGAAGATGGTTTTGATATCCCGGTGGATATAGGTGGGATCACTCAGGCGTATCTGTTGTTTGATGATGTCTTTGTTCCGAAAGAACAGGTATTCATGTGTAAGGAATATGGTCATTCGTTGAAGGCGGTGATGAATTTTATTGCTTCGTATCGGTCTGCGATTGGTGGCTGTGTCGCTGGTCAAGGCGATGTGATGGTTGGTGCTGCTGCCTTGATGGCGCGTGCAAATGGTTTGTCTGAGAAGGTGTTCCGGGAGAAACTCACGCAGATGATGATCAACAATGAGACCACGTTTGGGCTGGGGATCGCAGCAAGTGTTCTTGGGAGTAAACATCCGTCTGGTGTGTGGATTCCTGATTTGTTATTGTCGAATGTGAATAAGGTGCATGTGGGAACACTCCCTTATGAGACGAAACGTCTTGCTCAGGATATCGCTGGTGGTATTGCAGAGACCGGTTGTCTGCCGTCGTGTAAGGATATCAATGACCCTCGGTATGGCAAATTATTGCAAAAATATCTCTCAGCAAATTGCTCAGGGGAGACACGGGCGAAGATCGCTCGGTTAATTGAATGGCTGACGATTGGTGCCGGTGTTCCCGGGTGTATGCATGGAGGCGGGTCTCCTGATGGTGCGAAACTTATAGTGAATGCGCAATCTGATCTAAACAAGTATATTGAGTTTGCAAGGAGGCTTGCTAATATCAAGGAGTATATTCCCGGGGAATCAAAGAAAAAATAGGGAAAAGTTGGTTTTTTTAAGGATTTTCCAGAAACATTTATATATATAGAAACATAATATAATGGCTATATTATGAACTATGTTGTATATACCAAGAGAACAAAAAAAGTAAGAAATGTACAACAAGGTTTAAATATCTAAGAAAATAAAACACAATAGAGAAAAGTCCATAAGGTGAAAAAAATGAGTGAAAAAAGATCAAAAACCATAGGCATTCTTGCAGCATTGATGATGATCAGTACTGGATTGTTTACAATGATAGTACCAGTATCAGCAGATGGCTCTATTTTTACCGTTACAAAGAAAGTCTGGGATCCAGTAAATGGTATTTGGACATCTGATTTGATTTCTTTTGATGTCGGTGATACGGTTCGATATAATATTAGTATTGAATATACAAGAGATTATACTCTTCATTCGATTCGTATTATGGATGTTCTACCTGATTGTTTATTGTATAATGCTACCCTGGGTGCCACTAAATTTATTACACCATATGGAGTATCACCAGATGAAATAGTTGATGACCAAATTATTTATTGGAATTTCACGCCACCGTCACATGAATTAACTTTGGATAAACACAACGGCACTCTCTCTATAGAATTTGAGGCAAAGGTCATGTATTGCGATGCAGCAGATAACACAATTATGGTTAATGCTAAAGAATCTGGTGTTGAAATTGCTCCTCCTGGGTATGCAAATGCAGAAATTAGCATTAATCCACTGCGGTTTCAAAAGCAAGTGTGTAAAATAGGTGAAATATTTAGTGATCATATTACAGCGATTCCTGGCGATGTCCTTACTTTTAAATTTGTAGTGGATTATTTCGGTATGAATAATATTACGAATATGTCGATTCTCGATATTTTGCCAGGATGTTTACGATATTCAAATCAAACTTCGCCAAATCCATATATCAACGTTTCGAGTGATAACATAACAATATTGGTGAATTTCACCGATGTCATACTGAATACAACGATGAGCCATAAAGAAATTACTTTTTTAGTAAACGTTACAGCCTCAGGTCCCACAATTCTTGTAAATGATGCAACACTCAATTTCACTGAGACACCAGACAATTTAACCTATGATCGTACCGATAATGCAACAATTACGATTATTGCGAACCATCCACCGAATACCCCGAGTAAACCTACAGGAGAAATATTTGTATCACGAGGATATGGTCTGATTAATACACCTTATTCAATAACAACAAGTACAACTGATCTAGATGGCGATCAAGTTCAGTATGGTTGGGATTGGAATGACGATAGTGCTGTTGATCAATGGACCATCTTCTATTTTTCTGGTGAAACTTGCAGTGTACTGCATTCATGGAGTACCGCAGGAATTAAAATCATACGCGTAAAAGCAAAAGACATCCGTGGTGGTGAAAGCGACTGGAATCAAACCTTAATATCGATTTTAGCAACAGATCCTGCTCCGCACCAGCCTCCTTTAGCACCGCATAAGCCAGATTGCAACGCAACTGGTACAGTGGGAGAAAAACTTTTCTTTACTACGAATACCACAGATCCTGACGGTCCTGTGATCAGGTATAAATGGGATTGGAATGATTCATCCATTCTGGAGTGGATTCCCGAGGATCCCTCCGTATATCTTGACAACGGCGAAAATTGTACAGCGAATCATACCTTTTCAGAGTCAGGAACATACTATGTAAGAGTTTTGGCAATGGATCTTGATTTTGATCAAAGCAGCTGGTCAATTCCCGCAGCCGTCGTAATTACATCAGATATAATAGTACCACCAGAAGATGTAAGTCCAAGTACTCCAGTTCTTTCAGGGCCCTCAACGGGTATTGTTAATAAGTCGTATTCATTTACCGCTGTTTCGACCGATCCAGGTGATCTGATTTCGTACTATTTCGACTTCGGTGATGGAACATCTAGTGGATGGACAACTAGTTATGTTTCAGGTGCAACAGTTTCTGTATCCCATAGTTGGGCTGCTACAGGAAAAGGCGGGCTCAGTGTCAAAGCAACAATTATAAACGACGGAACTTTAGTAGCAAACAATATCAACTGGTCGATTACGGTAAAAAGCTCACGGGTTCTCAGTAAAACCTTGGCTGCAGTAAATGGTACTATCGATAGTCTTGCCATTGATTCCGATATCGTCGTAAAAACATCATTAGTGAAAGGATTCGGAAAAGTAATAATTAAAGTATCTGTTGATGGAGCAAGTATAGAATCAACATCAAAGACAGTTAATGGGTTCGTCTTCGGGTTCTTTATATTCGTTGCGAAATAAGAACCCTTTCATTTCTCTTTTTTTTATTTTCTTTACTATTTTTTTATTTGGAAATACATATATGTTCTAAACTAATATTTATTTGTCTATTTCTCAATCTTTAAATCCTTTTGAATGATTCCATACGTCCATGAACTATGAAACACTGAAAATAGAAATAACAAACAACGCTGCTTTTATCGTTCTGAACAGGCCTGATAGACTCAACGCGTTTGATATGAAACTTGGTATAGAACTCTCCAACGCTCTTCATTCTATAGCGAAAAATATGGACGTAAAAGTCGTCGTAATCAAAGGAACTGGTAAAGGGTTCTGTGGTGGTGGCGACGTCAAAGAAATGCATACCGCAGAAAACAAACCGCAGTTTTTACGCAATCTTACTCAGGCGATCCATCGTTGTGTCATAGAGATGAGAACAATGGAAAAACCTGTGATCGCAGCGGTAAACGGTGCTGCGTTCGGCGCAGGTCTTTCTTTGGCGCTCGCCTGTGATATCATTATCGCAGTCAAAGATGCAAAGATGAGTACTGCTTTTATCGGAATCGGTCTTGCTCCTGGATGCGGTACCCAGTTTTTCACAAGACTCGTCGGATACCAACGTGCATGCGAGTATATCCTTACATCAAAAACGTTCATCGCAGAAGACGCGTACCGTTTAGGAATTATTAACCAAGTTGTACCAGTTGATCAATTAGATGCTGCAGTTGAAGAATACGTGAATATGTTTCGAATCCTCCCACCAATAGCAGTCGGAAAAGCAAAAATGCTGATTAATAAAAGTCTTGAGAACGATATGATCACACATCTGGATTTGGAAAGTAAAACTGCGGCATGGTCAGCTGAAACAGATGATTTCAAAGAGGGTGTTGCTGCGTTTGTAGAAAAAAGAAAGCCACAATTCAAAGGAACCTAAGTGGTTTTCGACAATTGTAGTAAAACAGATGAAAAGGTTTATGTAGTAATCCTATAATCAATGGAGGATTTTGTTTATAACTGGTTGAATCGAGGGAAGGCAGAAGGGAAAAAAAGTGGATTGTATGAAATACACTACTCTTGAGGTCTCTCAAAAAGAAGATATTGCAACTATTACCTTGAACCGACCTGATGTTCATAATGCCATGAATGAACAATTCATCCAGGAGCTCACCAGATGTGTTCATGACCTTGGCAGAGACAATAGTATCCGTATCATTATTTTAACAGGTAACGGAAGCTCTTTTTGTGCGGGTGCTGATCTTAACTGGATGAAAAGCATGATTACCTACTCAAAAGAAGAAAACATCAAAGACAGCAACCTTATTCTTGAACTGTACAACACGTTGTATACCTGCCCAAAACCAATCATAGGAAAAATAACTGGCCATGCCTTTGGCGGAGGCGTCGGACTCATTGCAGTCTGCGATATCGCCATTGGGGTTCCTGGACTGAAATTTGCGTTCAGTGAAACAAAATTAGGGATTATCCCATCAATCATCTCCACGTTTGTAGCACTTCGTTTATCTCAAGCAGATATGCGTCGACTTTTTATCACGGGGGAACGTTTTGATTCAGAATACGCCCAAAAAATTGGTTTACTTGACTACGTAGTACCTTTAGAAGAACTTGAATCTAAAATACAGTTTTATGTTGATCAACTAAGGTTCTCAGGACCAAAAACAGTCAATGAAGTAAAACATCTTCTTCAAAACATGCGCACAATGCCTATTGAAAAATACAAACAGTTCACCGTAGAAAAAATCTCGGAACTCCGTGTATCACCAGAGGGCCAAGAAGGGATTTCTGCTTTTCTTGAAAAACGCAAACCAAAATGGGGGAATTAATCGTATGTTTTCAAAGGTTCTTATCGCAAACCGCGGAGAGATAGCTGTTCGAATCATGAAGGCTTGTCAGGAAATGAACATCAAAACCGTTGCGGTATATTCTGATGTCGATAAACATGCGCCTCATGTTCATCTTGCAGATGAATCGGTGAGCCTTGGTGATCCCACACCATCGGAGAGCTATCTGAACATCCAAAAAATAATTGAATCAGCTCAGAAAGTATCAGCCGAAGCAATACATCCAGGATACGGATTTCTTGCAGAGAACCCGGATTTTGCTAAAGCCTGTAAAGACTCAGGGATCGTATTCATTGGACCATCTGCCTCAGTCATTAAACATATGGGAGATAAAATCGAAGCAAAAAAAACCATGCAGAAAGCCAATGTCCCTGTAATCCCAGGGTATCATGGAGATAAACAAGATGTATCGACTCTTGTTCATGAGGGAAAAAAAATCGGTTTTCCTTTGATCGTGAAAGCATCATCAGGTGGCGGCGGAAAAGGCATGCGTCTTGTGAAAACAGACGATGAACTTGAACAAGCTATTGAAGGAGCAAAACGAGAATCAAAATCAGCGTTTGGTAACGACTCTGTTTTCCTTGAGAAATATATTGATAAACCCAGGCATATCGAATTCCAGATTCTCGGGGATGAACACGGTCATATCATTCATTTATTTGAACGAGAATGTTCTATCCAACGACGTCATCAAAAGATAATTGAGGAGACGCCTTCACCGATGATGACACCAAAACTAAGAGAACAAATGGGGTCCGCAGCAGTTGCCGCAGCAAAAGCAGCGGGGTATACGAATGCAGGAACCGTTGAGTTCATGGTTGATGGACATCATCAGTTTTATTTCATGGAGATGAACACCCGTCTTCAGGTAGAGCATCCGATCACAGAGGCAACAACAGGAATTGATCTTGTCAAATGGCAGCTGAAAATCGCAAATGATATGGAGCTCACCGTGAAACAGCAGGAGCTCACCCAACACGGCCATGCACTTGAATGTCGGATCTACGCAGAGGATCCCGCGCATGGGTTTCTTCCAAGTGTAGGAACATTGTCTAAAGTCGAGTTCCCGCAGGGGCCGAACGTGAGAAACGATGCTGGGATTGAACCAGATTTTGAGATCACCCCGTATTATGATCCGATGCTTGCGAAACTTATCGTCAGCGCGGAAAACAGAACGGAAAGTATCAATAAGATGATCTGGGCGCTCTCTCAATATGTGGTTCTTGGGGTCACGACAAATATCTCATTTTTAGCACAAGTGTTGGAACATCCGGAATTCCAAAGAGGAAACATTACGACGCATTTCCTTGAAACGTTCTTCAAGGATTGGACTGGAGGAAAAAAAGGTGAACTCCCTGTCGATGCTTTGATCGCTTTAGCGGTCTATGATGCGATGCATACGCAGCGTCAAGAACTTGTCAGATTCAAAGAAGCTGATCCGCATTCCCCGTGGAAACATGTAGGTCGATGGAGGATGGGAACATAGGGATGTTCATCAATTACGAGCATGCAAACCACGTGTACAACGTGACTGTCGAGCGACGCGAAAACGAGTTTTTTATCACCTATGATAACATTGAATACACGGTGACCGCACAGGAAATTAAACCAGGGCAGTTGAATGTAAACCTTGGGGATCGCATGATCAAATGCATGATCTCTGAGGGAGAAGACCGCAAATATGTGTTCATCAATGGTCAAGTGTTCCAGGTGAAACGCGTGGAACTAACCGGTCGACGGAAAACCGAGAAAAAAGAAACCGATTTGAACTCTCCGATATCCGGAACTGTTGTAAGTGTCAAAACAAAAGAAGGAGAGTCCATCCAGAAAGATGATGTCATTATGGTGATCGAAGCAATGAAAATGGAATATCTTATCCGTGCACCATACAATGGACTTGTAAAAAAAATTAATTTCAAAGAAAAAGATCAGATTGAAATCGGGAAGCTCGCTGCAGAAATTGAACGTACAAAGGAGGATTGAGCGTGGATATCATTGAAAGTATGATTGATACAAAAAGTAAGGATTTTAAACAGAATTTTGATCATTATGAACGACTTGTAAGAGACCTTAAAGAAAAAATAGCGGTTGCGTCGCAAGGCGGAGGCGTCGACGCAGTAAAAACCCATAAATCACGTAATAAACTGCTTGCCCGTGAACGCATCGAATCGTTGCTCGATCCTGATACTCCGTTTATGGAGTTCAACTCACTTGCTGCGTATAATATGTTTGATAATAAGGCGCCCTGCGCTGGTATTGTTACTGGTATCGGGATTATTCATGGCCGAGAAGTAATGATAGTTGCAAATGATGCAACGGTTACTGGTGGAACCTACTATCCGATCACCGTGAAAAAGCATCTGCGTGCCCAGGAGATCGCGATGGAAAACAATCTTCCTTGTTTATATCTTGTTGATTCAGGGGGCGCGTTTCTTCCTATGCAGGATGAAGTATTCCCTGATCGTGAACATTTCGGCAGGATCTTTTACAACCAAGCAAAGATGTCGTCGATGCAGATACCGCAGTTTGCTGTGGTGATGGGGTCATGTACTGCCGGGGGTGCTTATGTTCCTGCGATGTCTGATGAAACCGTGATTGTTAAGGGAACTGGTACGATTTTTCTTGGTGGTCCGCCACTAGTCAAAGCAGCAACCGGCGAAGAAGTCACTGCAGAAGACCTGGGTGGCGCTGATGTTCACTGTAGAGAGAGCGGGGTAGCTGATCATTATGCGCATGATGACCCTGATGCGATTAGAATCACGAGAAATATTGTTGAAAACCTTAATAGATCGGAGAAAACCCATCTTGATATCCAGAAACCAGAGGAACCAGCATATGACATTAAGGAAATCTATGGTGTGATCTCAAAGGATCCTCGGAAACCCTTTGAGGTTCGTGAGATAATCGCACGAATTGTCGATGGTTCTAAATTCCATGAGTTTAAAACATTATACGGTACCACACTTGTCTGTGGGTTTGCTAGGATCATGGGGTACCCTGTTGGTATTCTAGCAAATAACGGTGTGTTGTTTTCAGAGTCTGCGTTAAAAGGAACTCATTTTATTGAACTGTGTTGCCAGCGGAAAATCCCTTTGGTGTTTTTGCAGAATATCACTGGGTTCATGATAGGGAGAAAATATGAATCAGGTGGAATCGCAAAAGATGGGGCAAAAATGGTGACCGCGGTCACTTGTGCGCAGATCCCAAAGTTCACCGTGATTATTGGTGGATCATTTGGTGCGGGAAACTACGGGATGTGTGGTCGCGCATATGGCCCAAGGCAACTGTGGATGTGGCCGAATGCGCGTATTTCTGTGATGGGTGGTGAACAAGCAGCAAATGTGCTTCTCACGGTGAAACGTGATCAGCTGTGGCGAAAAGGAATTGAGATGACAAAGAAAGAAGAAAAAGCCCTTACTGATCCTATCATGAAGAAATATGAGACCGAAGGAAGCCCGTATTATAGTAGTGCACGGATTTGGGATGATGGTGTCATTGACCCAATAGATACGAGGCTTGTTTTGGGTTTAGGAATTTCCGCGTCGTTAAATGCATCGATTTCTGATTGGCGGCCTGGTGTGTTCCGGATGTAAAAAGGTCAGTGGATCTAAATGAAGTACGATGTTGTTGTTGTCGGTGCAGGACCCGCTGGATCAACCGCGGCGAAATATCTTGCTGAACACCAAGTAAGCGTGCTTCTTCTTGATAAACAATCTTTTCCGCGGGAGAAACCCTGTGGTGGTGGTCTGCCTACACGGGTGATTGAACGATTCCCTTATATCAATAAATTTATCGAATCAATATCTTGCGGCAGCATCACGTACTCCTCTAAATTAAATTACAAATTAACTATTGAGCGAGATCGTCCACTGCTTGCGATGGTCCAGCGGAAAACTTTTGATCATGAGCTTGTCAAACTAGCAGTAGAAAAGGGGGCCGTGTTTCTTGAAAACAAACAGGTTGTTGATCTTAAAAGAGAAACAGATAAAATAACGGTAATATTGCAGACTGGGGAGATGATTGATGCACAGATTGTGGTCGGGTGTGATGGGATACGAAGTGTTGTTGCAGAGAAGGCACAACTTAGTGAGAAACCACGGAAAACATGTGTTTGTATCTACCAAGAAACACCATTGGATGAGAAACGTCTGGATCGTTTTTTTACCAAAAAAAGGATGGTCCATATTTTTATAAAAACCCTTGGTATCGCGGGATATGGATGGGTGTTTCCTAAGAAAAACACTCTTAACATAGGCATCGGAGAGTTCGAACCAGCGGTAAACCCCTCGAAAGCAAAGGTGAATATCAAAGAGGTGTACGAGCAATTTATCATCCTGCTCAAAGAAAAAAAGATCATCCCTGAGGAGATCTCTACAGACAATTGCAAAGGAGGGCTTCTTCCAGTGTTCCCGTTAGAAAAAACCTATGCCGATAGAATACTGGTCTGCGGGGATGCTGCAGGGTTCGTCAATCCTATTACGGGAGAGGGCATCTATTATGCAATGGCATCTGGGGAGATCGCAGCACAAGTCATTCTTACTGCACTTCATCATACTGATACAAGTGAACGGTTCCTTTCACGGTATCAGAAACTCTGGAAACGCGAGTTCGGTAAGGATTTAGCACTCCTCGGACGGTTCAACAACCAATGGGGAGAAGACACAGAAAAAATCGTTAGATTGATGAGTAAAAATAAAACCTTTGCGAAATTCACAGTTGGTGTGACTGGTGGTCAGATCAGTTTTTCTCGTTATAAATATCTGATAATTATTTTGTATTTCTGCGTGTCGATAAAAGAATTTTTTCAGAAAAAAGCAATAACACCAATAGTACCACTTTCGAATAATACTTAAATATCATGGTCTAATATAGGGGCAGGGGAGTTATATGAGCGGTCTGTTCGGCATTATCAGTGACAAAAATTGTATTTCTGACTTATATTACGGGACTGATTATCATAGCCATCTTGGTACTGCTTTTGGTGGTATTTCATTTTTTGATAAAAAAAAGAAACTCGTAAAAAAAATCCATGATATCTCTAACTCCCAGTTTAAAACAAAATTTTATGAAGGCTCTGAAAAAATAACAACCACTAGCGGCATCGGCGTTATCTCCAATAGTGATCCACAACCTCTTACATTTAAAGGTAAATTTGGTTTGTGTGCCATATGCTGTGATGGACGAGTGACTAACAAAATTGAACTTGTAGAGGAACTCATTAGAAAAGGGATATCCTTCAGTGAAGTAGATCGAGATAATTTTAATACAACAGAACTTATCGCTTACCTCATCAATCAAGGAGATACACTGGTCGAAGGAATAGAAAAAATCTATCAAAAGATCAGTGGATCGATTTCTCTTCTAATCCTCACCAATGAAGGTATTTATGCAGCACGAGACAGCCAAGGAGTTTCCCCATTAGCTATAGGGACAAAAGATGGATCTGTCGCAGTCGCTAGTGAAACCTGTTGTTTTCCTAATCTAGGTTTTACAATTAAAAAATTTATTGAACCTGGAGAAATCGTTTTTTTATCACATAAAGGTATAGAGACACAAAAAAAACCTAACATAACAAAAAAAATCTGTGCGTTTCTCTGGGTGTACACCGGGTTTCCTGCATCAACGTATGAGGGCATTAATGTTGAACATGTGCGAGAAAACTGTGGCAAACATCTTGCGAAACGTGATAACGTGAAAGCTGATCTTGTCTCTGGTGTCCCTGATTCTGGTATTGCACATGCTATCGGGTATGCGATGGAATCTGGTGTACCGTTTCGGCGTGTCCTCATGAAATATACGCCAGGATATGGACGGAGTTACACACCACTTTCTCAAGAGAGTCGGGATAAAATCGCGTTTATGAAGTTGATTCCAAATGAAAACACTATTAAAGGAAATAGGATCGTCCTGTGCGAAGATTCGATTGTGCGTGGAACACAGCTGAAAAATTTTACGATAACTAAGTTAAAACAAGCGGGGGCAAAAGAAATCCATGTTCGACCAGCATGTCCACCTCTGATGTACCCTTGTATCTATAATGTATCCACCAGAAGTATCAATGAGTTAGCAGCACGACGGGCGATTCGTGCATTAGAAGGTAAAGACATAGAAGATGTCTCTGAATATGTCGATTCAAATACCAAAAAGTATCAATCCATGGTAGACTGGATCGCACAGGATATTGGTGTTACCTCGTTGCAGTATCAGCAGATAGATGATATGGTGAACTCAATCGGATTACCAAAAGAGAAACTCTGTTTATATTGTTGGCTTGGAACAGGAGTACAGAAAAATCTTCTCGAATATAAATAACGAACAAGAAGATATTATTGTTTTCTCAGTTAGGTTTTTGTGAGAGATTATGAAGGTTTATATTCTATTTCAACATTGTTCATCTGTAAAACTCTCCTTAATCATAATCCAAGTTGTTTCGCAATAATCATCCGTTGGACCTCAGAGGTTCCTTCACCTATCTGACAGAGTTTAACATCTCGATAGAATCGTTCTAATGGTAGATCCCGCATATATCCATTTCCACCATGAATCTGCATCGCATCGCGTGTCGCTTTCATTGCGATCTCTGATGCAAATAATTTCGCCATGGAGGCTTCTTTACTAAATGGTAATCCTTTGTCTTCAAGAAAAGCTGCGCGATACACAAGTAGGCGTGCTGCATCGATCTGTGTTGCCATATCTGCGATCATCCATTGAATAGCTTGATTCTTCCCAATGGGTTTCCCAAACTGTTTACGTTGTTTTGCATATTCAAGACTTGCATCCAGTGCACCTTGGGCTATACCGACTGACATCGCTCCAATCGCGGTCCTGCCTCGATCTAGAATCGTCATCGCTCCGATAAACCCCATGCCTTTTTCTCCTAAGAGATTTTCTTTTGGGATACGACAGTTTTCAAACACCAACTCTGCTGTGCTGCTTCCGCGAAGTCCTAGTTTATCTTCTAACTGGCCGACTTTGAACCCAGGTGTATCTTTTTCCACGATGAACGCGCTGATACCTTTTGCTCCAAGGGTTTTATCGGTTTTTGCCATGACTGTAACAACCTCTGCTTTGTCGCCACTTGTAATGAATTGTTTTGTACCGTTCAACACCCATGAATCTTTATCAAGAATCGCGGTGGTTTGCAATGATGCTGCATCTGATCCAGCGTTTGGTTCAGTGAGTGCCCAGGCTGCAATAGCGTTTCCACTGACAAGTCTTGGAAGATATTTTTTCCGTTGAGCTTCTGTTCCTTTTTCGTAGATATGACCAACACCAAGGGAGTTATGGGCTTCTACGGTAATCCCTGTGGATCCGCAGACGCGCGATATTTCTTCTAGAGCAATCATGTAACAGATACGATCGATTCCTGCGCCACCATATTTTTTAGGAATCGTCATACTCATGAGACCCATTTTCCCCATTTTTTTATAGAGATCCCATGAAAAATATTCTTCTTTATCGATTTTCGAAGCAAGTGGTTTGAGTTCTTTTTCTGCAAAATTTTGTACTGTTTTCTCGAAGAGTTTTTGTTCATCGGTGAGTTCAAATTTCATAGTAAAACCCCATACCGTGATGTATGTGGGGTGTAAAAACTTTAGGGCCTCTTGATATGGAAGAACAAGGTAAAGATATTAGATGAAAAATTGGAAAAATGTTTTAAAGGCGAATTCCATTGTCTGGCTCACCTATTTTATTAGGTGGAGGAACAACACGTATGAAAGATGTGGTAATCGTTTCAGCTGTTAGAACAGCACAAGGAAAATTTGATGGTACATTGAAAAGTTTTTCTGCTCCGCAACTCGGCGGTATTGTCATTAAAGAAGCAGTGAAACGAGCTGGGATAAAACCTACTGAAATTGATGAGGTTATCATGGGCAATGTGGTCTCAGGAGGTCTTGGCCAAAACGTTGCACGACAAGCAGCTATTGCTGCAGGAATCCCTTATGAAGTCGGTTGTTTTCATGTAAATAAAGTCTGTGGCTCATCACTTAAGGCTGTTATTCTTGCTGCACAAGCGATAAAAAGCGGTGATGCAGAATGTGTTGTCGCTGGTGGGATGGAGAGTATGACGAACTGTCCTTATATGCTTGATAAAGCACGGTTTGGGTATCGGATCTTCGATGGAAAAATCGTTGATCTAATGGTGCATGATGGTCTCTGGGATGCGTATAATAATTTTCATATGGGGATGACTGGGGAGATTGTCGCAGAGAAATACCATGTTACACGAAATGATTGTGATGAGTTTGCAGCTTGGAGTCATCAAAAGGCAGCGCATGCTACTCAGGCGGGTAAGTTTAAGGATGAAATTATCCCTATTGAGATTTTACAGAAGAAAGGAGATCCGATTCGTTTTGCTGCCGATGAAGGTATTCGTCCGGATTCCACTGTTGAAAACCTTGCAAAATTAAAACCAGCATTCAAAGACGGTGGTGTGGTAACAGCAGGGAATGCCTCTCAGATTACAGATGGTGCATCTGCAGTGGTTATCATGAGTAAAGATAAAGCAAAAAAAATCGGTATTGAGATACTTGGAGCTATAAAAGGATATAACACGTATGGAGTGAAACCAGAGTTTGTGATGGAGGCGCCAGTCCCAGGTGTGCGTGCGTTGTTGAAAAAAATGACTCTTTCTATTGATGATATTGATCTTGTGGAACATAATGAAGCGTTTTCTTCAGCTTCGGTTGCCTTGATGAAAGAAGTTGGTATCCCGCGGGAGAAATTCAATGTCCATGGTGGTGCGGTTGCATTAGGACATCCTATTGGAAGCAGTGGGTCGCGAATCCTTGTAAGTCTTTTGTCTGAATTGAAACAGTACAAGAAAACGCGGGGTCTTGCAACGATTTGTCTTGGTGGAGGACATGCTGTTTCTTTGATTATTGAGCGATAAATCGGAGGAAAAAAAAATGACGATAAAAAAAATAGGTGTTATTGGTGCTGGTACGATGGGTCATGGTATAGCTCTTGTATCGGCTCAGTCGGGACTGCAGGTTGTCATGTATGATATCAAAGATGAATTTGTGACGAATGGCCTGAAGAAAATAGAGAAGTTTTTAGATAAAAGTATTGAAAAAGGAAAAATGACTGTTGAAGAAAAAAAAACTGTTTTTGGGAGGATAAAAGGGACGATTAAGCTTGAGGATCTGAAAGATGTTGATCTTGTTGTCGAAGCGATTGTTGAAGAAGTCAAGATAAAAAAAGATGTGTTTAAAACTCTTGATAAATTGTGTAAGAAAGAAACTATTTTTGCTTCAAACACGTCTACGATTCCTATTACGGATCTTGCATCTGCCACGAGTAGGCCTGATCGTTTTATTGGTATGCATTTCATGAATCCGGTGCCGTTGATGAAGCTTGTCGAGGTGATTTGTGGGTTGCGGACATCTAAAGAAACCGCTGCAATCATCAAGGATCTTGCGACAACGATGGGGAAAACACCTGTTGAAGTCAACGATGGCCCAGGGTTTGTATCAAACAGGGTTTTGTTTGCGATGATCAATGAGGCGATATTTTGTGTACAAGATGGTACCGGTACTGTTGAATCGATCGATAGTGTGATGAAACTAGGGATGAACCATCCGATGGGGCCACTAGAGCTTGCTGATCTCATTGGTCTTGATGTATCACTAAATATTATGAGCGTGCTCTATGATGGGTTTAATGATTCAAAGTATCGTCCATGTCCGCTCCTTAAAAAAATGGTGCAGGCAGGATATCTTGGCCGAAAAACAGGGAAAGGTTTCTATGAATATAATAAATGAGGAGGAAAAACAATGACATACAAGAATATACTTTTAGAAAAAAAGGATGCAATTGGCACAATCACGATCAATCGGCCAGATGTATTGAATGTGTTGAACAAAGAGACACTTCATGAACTTTCACTTGTTGTTGATGAGTTAGAAAATGATGGTACAATAAAGGTAGCAGTACTCACAGGTAAGGGGAAAGCATTCATCGCTGGAGCTGATATTAAACAGATGAAAGACATGTCTTCTCTTGAAGCAAAAGCATTTGCGGAAATGGGGCACTGTATTCTTATGAAAATTGAACGTTCACATCTCCCGTTTATTGCAGCGGTAAATGGATATGCGCTAGGTGGCGGCTGTGAAGTGATGATGGCATGTGATATAATCCTTGCAGCGCAGAATGCAAAGATTGGTCAGCCTGAGATTAATATTGGGATTCATCCTGGTTTTGGTGGGACACAACGACTTCCTCGTCTTGTGGGATGTATGAAAGCAAAGGAACTGCTGTTAACCGGTGATACGATATCTGCACAAGAAGCATTTCGAATCGGTCTAGTCAACAAGGTTGTCGAGGATGATAAACTAAAAGAAGAAATAGAGAAACTTGCGCATCAGTTCGCCAGTAAATCATCGGTTCAACTTGCATTTATAAAATCATTGGTCAACAAAGGTTTAGACATTGATCTTGCTTCAGCTTGTGCATTGGAGATATCGTATTTCTCATCAAGTTTTTCTACTGAGGATCAGAAAGAAGGAATGATCGCGTTTCTAGAAAAAAGAAAACCGCAATTCAAAGGAAAATAACACAAGTTGTAATACGATATTTTCTCTTTTTCTTTATTATTAATAAGTTTCATTTTAAAATTTTATGAAGTATTTCATCTGCAGCTGTATGCGGGTCAAGTTTTTTTTTCGTGATTTGATCTATAAGGTTATCAATACGATCTTTCAACTTTGTTTCATCATAAATATAATTCATCAAACGTTTGCGAATGAGTTCATAGAGTTCTGTTTCGTAGCGTTTCCGTTTGCGCATCTCATATTGTTTACTTGTTTTCAAGTATTCTTTGTGGTTTTGTATCTCTTGGATGAGATCAGATATACCCTGTTTTTTTTTCGCTGATGTTTTGATAATCGGGGTTTGTCGCACACTTTTTTCACAGATATCAAGTAGTGATTCAATTTCTGCTACAGTCTGTTCAGCACCTGGTTTATCTGCCTTGTTCACAATAAAAATGTCTGCTATCTCCATCAGACCTGCTTTGATCATTTGAACTGAGTCACCAAGACCGGGTACAAGAATAACTAACGTTGTATCCGCGATCTTTGCGATGTCTATTTCATCTTGTCCAATTCCTACGGTCTCAACAAGAATAATATCCTTTCCTGCAGCATCGAGAATCGAGATGACATCATATACTGCAGCGGTTAATCCACCAAGCATCCCTCGTGTCCCCATACTTCTGATAAATACACCCTTATTGGTAGAGAGATCGGTCATTCTAATTCGATCTCCGAGCAATGCACCTCCGCTGAACGGACTTGATGGGTCAATCGCAATAATGCCAACTGTTTTTTTTTGTTTTCTGTATGTCTTAGCCAGCTCATAAATGAGCGAACTCTTTCCACTCCCCATCACCCCAGTGACTCCGATTACATGTGCTTTTCCGGTAAATCGATGGAGTTCTTTCATTGGGTCAATTGCGGTAGAATCATTGTTTTCTACTAGGGAGATCAATCGTGCTATCGATCGAATGTCACCTTTTATCACTTGAGAAGCAAGCATACTCATTCTTTCACATTCTCTCTTATATATCTGACAATATCATTGACAGGTGTCCCTGGTCCAAATACCGCATTAACCCCTATTTTTTTTAATCGAGGAACATCTTCTTCAGGGATAATCCCTCCACCAACTACGAGCACATCTGTCATTTTCTTCTTTTTCATAAGATGTGATATGTCCGTAAAAAACGTCATATGCGCACCAGATAAAAGACTTAATCCAATGACATCTACATCTTCTTGAAGTGCTGTGTTTACAATCTGCTCCGCAGTCTGATGTAGACCTGTATAGATCACTTCCATTCCTGCATCTCGCAGTGCGCGGCATACTACTTTTGCTCCTCGGTCATGGCCATCTAAACCTGGTTTTGCTACGAGCACTCTTATCTTTTTTTCCATTGAAATCCTCCTTTTTAATAGATTGCTTGTTCAGTATATTCTCCAAATACTTCGCGGAAAACTCCGCAAACTTCTCCTAATGTCGCATAGGTATGAACGCAATTAATGATGTATGGCATGAGATTTTCATCTTTCATAGATGCTGTTCTCAGTCTAGTAAGCGTTTTCTCAACTTTTATGTTATCTCGGTTCTTCCGCAAATTTTTTAATCGATTAATCTGACGTTCTTCGCCTTGTTCATCCATTTTTAAGATAGGGATGGTCGTTGGTTCTTTCAACTGATATTGGTTGACGCCAACGATAATCCGCTCTTTTTCATCTATTTCTTTCTGATATCGATATGCTGCCTCGGCGATCTCCCGCTGGAAAAATCCTTTTTCGATAGCTGGGATCACACCACCTAGTCGTTCAATCCTATCAAAATACTTGAATGTTTCCTCCTCCATTTGGTCGGTGAGCCATTCGATATAATATGATCCACCTAAGGGATCGATAGTATTTGTGACACCGCTTTCTTCAGCTATTATTTGCTGGGTTCGTAACGCTATACGTACTGCTTTTTCAGATGGTAACGCAAGGGCTTCATCCATCGAGTTTGTGTGCAACGATTGTGTACCACCAAGGACCGCGGCAAGCGCCTGCAATGTTACTCGTACGATATTTATTTCAGGTTGTTGTGACGTAAGACTACATCCTGATGTCTGTGTATGAAATCGCATCAATAATGATCGTGGTTTTTTTGCTCCAAGTTTTTTCATTTCTTTTGCCCAGATGCGACGTGCCGCTCGATATTTGGCAATTTCCTCAAAGAAATCGTTATGGGCGTTAAAGAAAAAACTTAGTCTGTACGCAAAATCATCGATGTTCAACCCACGACTCATCGCTGCTTTTACATATTCAAGTCCATCTGCTAAGGTAAATGCAAGTTCTTGGACTGCGGTGGACCCTGCTTCGCGGATATGATATCCGCTGATGCTTATGGTATTCCAACGTGGAGTATGTTTGGCCCCATATTCAAAGGTGTCAACAATCAGCCGCATCGATGGCTCTGGCGGAAAAATATATGATTTTTGTGCGATGTATTCTTTTAAAATATCGTTCTGAATCGTGCCGCCTATCTGATCCTTTGGTATCCCTCTGTTTTCTGCATTCGCAATATACATCGCCCAGATGATTGCTGCAGGACCGTTAATCGTCATAGAAGTCGTAATTTTGTCGACAGGGATATCACGGAACAAAAGTTCCATATCTTGTAGTGACGATACTGCGACGCCGCATTTGCCAAATTCACCGCGAGCTAGCGGATGATCTGTGTCATAACCATAGAGTGTCGGGTAATCAAAAGCTACACTCAACCCGGTTTCGCCGTGATCAAGCAGATATTTATACCGCTGGTTTGTCTCTTCTGCAGTCCCAAAACCAGCGAACTGTCGCATCGTCCATAATTGGCCACGGTACATCGTTTTATGTACGCCTCTGAGAAATGGATATTCTCCTGGAAAACCAATATCTTTTTTGTAATTTAGATGAGTGGTATCGTCTTTAGTGAAAAGAGCTTTGATTTCTGTATTGGACAGATTCTTGAATGTTCGTTTTCTCTCCATTTTTTCTTTTATCGTAGGAGTATTATTTTTTTTCTCCCAGTTCTGTTGTTGCGTTTTCTTTTTGTTATTTGTTTCTTTTTCAGACAACTAAAACCCTCTCCCGTGTTTACCAGTCGATGCCTTTCCTGCTTTTCAATCCTTTTTGATAGGGGTGTTTGATCTCCAGGATTTCGCTGACGAGATCTGCTTGTTGTATGATTTCAGCTGGTGCATATCGGCCGGTTAATATAAGTTCAACCTTTTCTGGTTTTTCTTTGATCAATTTTTGTACATCTTCTGAAGATATCAATTTGTAATCCATTGCAACGTTGATTTCATCTAAGATAACCATATCGTATTTTTTGCTTTGGATAATTTCTTTTGCATGTTCAAAACCTTTTTTCGCAAGATCGATGTCAACTTGTTCAGGTTGTTGTTTTGAGACAAATTCATCTCGTCCGAACTGCACAATAGTAAAATTAGGGATGTGTTCGATTGCGTCAACTTCGCTGTAGCGTCTTCCTTTCATAAACTGTATCATGTATACTTTTAGATGGGCACCCGTGGCACGTAACCCAAGTCCTAGTGCAGCAGTTGTCTTGCCTTTTCCATTTCCTGTGTATACATGAACCAAACCTTTATCGAGTGACATGATGAGTTCCTTTAATTCGTTAAATCATTATATGTCTTTCTCCGCCAATTTTCGGATGGTTGTTTTTCTCGGAGGACATTTTTATCGAAGCGTTTTTGTAGAGTTATGCGTTTTCAGGTTCGTTAGGAACGGGTAGGCAATAACGAACTGGTTCCACAAAAAATATAACAGCTGGATGTGAAAAAGATATGGTTTCTGTGCATTTTTCGAGAAACATGGTGGAAAAAAAAGGAAACGGCGTACTTGTCGGCTGGCATGATCCTGATGAGAACAGGGAATGGATTCGTACACATAAATCAAGATCTCTTGACGATAAACGCATGTCTGAAAAAGAAGCAATTTTAAGGTTTGTCCATGATGGTGATTTTCTTGCGATGGGTGGTTTTGGGCATGTTCGTGTCTCTATGGCACTGGTTTATGAACTGATCCGTCAGAGAAAAAAGGATTTAACGATGGCTGGGAAAACCGCGGTCCATGATTGTGATCTGTTGATTGGCGGTGGTTGTGTGAATAAGATTGAGGTTGCGTATGCGTTTGGTCATGAGCTTCGTGGTCTTTCTCCGTCGTCTCGTCGTGCGGTTGAATCTGGTCGTTGTACAGTCACCGGGGAGATCAGTAATGCTGGGTATCAATGGCGTTTTCTAGCAGGGATGATGGGTGTTCCTTTTATTCCCACGCGGGTTCTTTTAGGGACTGATACGTTTAAACAGAGTTCTGCTGTAGAAGTTATTGATCCATTTAGTGGTAAACCCTTGTGTCTTCTCCCTGCGTGTTATCCTGATGTTGCTATTCTGCATGTTCCTCGTTGTGATAAATATGGTAATGCGCAGATTGATGGGATTATTGTTGAGGATTTTGAGTTGTCTCGCGCAGCAAGAAGGGTGATTCTTACCACTGAGAAAATCGTTGATACTAAGGAGATTCGTAGGGAGCCTTGGAAAACAGTTATCCCGTTTTATCTTGTGGATGCAGTAGTTGAAGAACCGTTTGGTGCGCATCCGTGTCAGATGCCGTATCAGTATTTTTTTGATGAGGAACATATCGGCGAGTGGTTGAATGTATCAAAAACCGATGAAGGTGTTGTTGCATATCTTGAAAAATATGTTCATGGTGTTGAGGATTTCTCTGAGTATTTGAAACGTGTTGGTGGAAAAAAGAAATTGGATCAATTGCAGCGTATTGAACGGTTTGAAGAACCAATGACTGCCCCATGGTTGAAGAAAAATGATGGGGTATCTGTGAAGGATTCGTATTCTTCTACGGAGTTGCTTGCGTGTGTTGCATCTCATGTGCTTGAGGATAAGAAATCTGTGTTTGTTGGGACGGGTCTACCGATGATTGCGGCGATGCTTGCGCAGCGGACGCATGCACCGGATTTATTGTTGTTTTTTGAGGCTGGTGGTATTGGTCCTGAGATTCCGGTGTTGCCGATATCTGTTGGTGATTCCCGGACGTTCCATTTGGCGGTTGCTGCTTCAAGTATGCATGATTCCATGGCGATGGCGCAAGCAGGATACATTGACTATGGTTTTCTTGGTGGGGCACAGATCGATAAATATGGGAATATTAATACGACGGTTATTGGTCCGTATGAGCATCCTAAGGCGCGGCTTCCAGGGAGTGGTGGTGCGAATGATGTGGGAACATTGTGTCATCGGACCATTTTGCTTATGCGTCAAGATAAACATCGGTTTGTGGAACACGTTGATTTTCTGACGACCCCTGGGTATCTTTTTGGTTCTGATTCCAGGGTAAAAGCAGGGTTACCAACCAGTAGTGGACCGTATCGGGTGATCTCGCAGCTTGGCGTGTATGGGTTTGATGATGTTTCAAAACAGATGATGCTTCTTTCCATTCATCCTGGTGTCAGTATTGATGATATCAGGAATAATACTGGTTTTGAGTTGATTATTCCTAAGAATGTGTCTGTTACTTCTGTTCCATCGAAAAAGGAACTAAATATTCTGCATGAGATTGATCCTGCGGGTATGGTTATTGGGAAATAATTTTTTTTTGAGGAAATAACAACCTTTTTTAATTCTCTACAGATTACCCCCTGGGGGACTTGTGCCTTTTAAGGGCTTTTAGTCCCTAGGGGAAACAACATTTATGACTGAAAAGGTTTGTATTATCGGGGGAGCAACAACACCGTTTGATTATGGTCCAACTGGTTTTGAAAGCATTGAAGGCGGAGCTGCGGAATGTGTAAAAGAGACAATGCAAGATGTCCCTGGTTTTTCTTTGCGTGATCTGGATTTGATAATTTATTCGCATTTTTCTGTGCATTTTGGTCATCAGCTTGCTCCGGAGTGGATTATCCATGATCATCTTGGTCTTGTGGGTCTACCGCATTTTCGTGTTGAGAACGGGGGAAACACTGGTGGTTCTGCGTTGTATGCGGCAGCGCTTGCTGTAATGTCTGGTCATCATGATGTCGTGGGTATTGCTGGGTGGGAAACCATGGATTCTGTTGCTCAGTCGCAGGGTAGTGAGTTCATCGCGATGGCATCTGATATCCGTTATGAACTTATGGTTGGGGGGATTTATCCGATTTATTATGCTGCGATGGCGAATAAATGGATGAAGGAAAACCATGTTACTGAGGAGGATGTCGCAAGGATTGCTGTGAAAAACAAAAACAATGCGATGGAGAATCCAAAGGCGCAATGGTATCGCAATGAACATAAATATATCACAATTGATGATGTGATGAATTCGCGGTTGATCTCGTATCCTATTAAGAAATATGATTGTTGTCTGATGAGTCGAGGGGTTGCGTTTCTTGTGGTGTGTTCTGAGAAATACGCAAAAAAAGTAAACCCTGATGGGTACGTGACGGTTGATGGTATGGGTCTGTCTAGTTGTACGATTCGTGCTGGTGATCGGTTGAATAACCCGGGGTGGACAGAGCGGTATGGTCCTGGGTATCCGGGGATGACTGAGTTTGCTGCGTGTAGGAATTCTGCGGAGCAGGCGTATAAGATGGCTGGTATTACGAATCCATTGAAGGAAATTGATTTTGGTGAGATTCATGATGCGTTTTCGACGTCTGAGGCGCAGATATACAAGGCACTTGGTCTAGCTGATAAGCAGTCGATTGCCCAGTTTTTACGGGATGAACGTACGTCTATGCATGGGGATATTCCTATGAATCCTGGTGGTGGTCTGCTTGGGTATGGTCATCCGGTGGGTGCTACGGGTCTGATGAGTATAATTGAGTGTTATTATCAGCTCGCTGGGATGATTCCTAAGAAGCATTTGAATAAGAAAACAGTGGTTCCTGATGCAGCGTGTGGGATTGTCAATAGTCATGCGGGGACTGGGACAAGTATCTCTAATTTTATCATCAGGAGGAAATAATCTATGACGCAGGATATCCAGATGAAAAAAGATACGAAGCATACAAAGAAGAAATTCGCTGATGAACCTGTTTTTACTATTAAAAAAGAGTATCGGCCTAAAGATGTTCGTGAGACGGGTCTTGCTTTTGTCGGCCATGAGATATCTGAGGATAAATCTGTGATGAATCAGTTTCTGCATTATGATCAGTTGTATACGATCCGTCATGGTTTGAACAGCAGGTTTTTCATTGGTTTGCTTGATGGTAAAATCATGGGGACTCGTTGTCCAAAATGTGGGGATGCTTGGGTTCCGGTGCGTACCCATTGTTGGAATCTTGATTGTACTCTTTCGGTAACTGAGTGGATTGAGATGCCATTACTAGCAACGGTGCATACGTGGACGATTGCTGGTTGGAGCGGACGGTCATCGTTGAAACGGTTACCTATTGTTCTTGTGTATGCTATAGTAAAAGGTAGTAAAGTTGCTATAGCTAATGAGCTTCATGGTGTTAAGCCATGGGATGTGGAGTTTGAGATGCCTCTGAAGATTGTGTTCAAACCTAAAGAAGAGCGTATTGGTGCGGTAACTGATTTTCATTTTGAGCCAGCTGATACCTGGAAACCTTCGCCGTGGAACAAGGAAAAAGAACGGATTAAGGAACTTGTGGACCCGGTGTATGAGTGGGTGAAAACATTAAAATAAACATTTTGTTTTTTCTTTGTTCTTTTTTGATTTTTTTGTTAAAAAAGCCGTGTTTTTTCCCAAAAACGGGCAAAAGTATTTATACAATGAATGATAGATAGTATAGAAACTTTAGAATAGGAGAAAAAGGGTATGGAAGACTTAAAACGCCTCTCACTAAGCGAGATGATGCAGTTAACGCATGATCTGGAAGATTTTGAAGAAAATATAGATATGATGAAACGGATTCTGGATGTCGACGATCTGCAAATGTTTACAAAGGTAAAAAAAGTTGAATAAATCATTGTTTTTTATGTGATGGTTTCGTTCGAACCACTTGCGGTGAGTAGTTCTTGTAATGTTGTGGTATATTGCTCTGGGGATGCATCGAGTAGTTTTTTTGCGTAGGGTTTGAGGAATTGTCCATATTCAATCTCAATGTGGGTGTATTGCCATTTTGTTTCTTCTGCTTTGTTGAAGATAAGTAAAAACGCATATGCCAGTGATTTTCCTTTAGGGTTGTCTGGTCGTTTTTTTAGTTCCGCAAGGGTTTGTTTTTCACCAAAAGTGCGGTATGTTCGTGCGGTATGATCTGCAAATTGTGCGAGCGGTGGCAGTGATGTATAGGTGGGGAGTTGTACTAGAATCTGCTGGCGTTCGTTGTATTCGAATATCATTTTCAGGATATTTGAGGGTGTATCATCAACAGCAGTAAACGATTCTATCATTTTTTGATCGTTGATAAGGGAGGAGATTACTTCTTTTCCATAGGTGTTCCAGTATTTTTCTAGGATTTGATGAGGAGTTGTATTTGAGGCAATGACTGGTTCATTGATTTTGTTGAGGATGTATTCGAGTCCGACGCGTTCAAATCGATTTGGTTTGAATGCATCCAGGAACTGTGTGACATCTGAACCGTATGATACGCCGTTTAGGATGAGAAGTTTCTCTGTTTTTTGGTGAACAGTTTCTTTTTGTTTTTTCAGGTTTTTCTGAATTAATTCGTAGTCTGTGATTGTTCCTGCGAGGTATTCATCGAGAAACAGGGTTTGATGTGTATCGTCTTTTTGATCGATGATGCGTGCCATCACTTCTATGTCAAATTCGTTTGAAAGTTTTGGTGTGATAAAGTTTTTTGATAATGTGAATAAAGTGTTTTTTGATTGTTTTGCGCATTCTTCGCATTGTGCGATGGTATGGTTTATGGATTTCCAATGGATGCGCAGATAATGTTTGTTTGCAAATTCTTTTTTTGCAACCTGGTCTGTTGTAAGGTGTTTGCAGCAGGAGATATCCTTATGTTTTTCTAGGGTGAGTTTGTTGAGAAGAAAGGTTACGAATTCTTTTGGGGGCGCTGGTGTTTTTCCGGTGCAGACGTAGCCGGTATCCCAAGAATAGATGTTGAGTCTTTTTTTCTTTGCTATATCTTTTACTGCAAGGAGTCGTAGTACTGGGTCGTCGGCATATTGGAATCCAATGAGTTTTTCTCGGTTTGCTTTTCCACGTTGTGCGTAGACGACGTTTCCTGTGGTAAATGGTGCTACGGCAAGATAGGGGGCTTTTTCTGAGTGGACAAGGAGTAAGGTTCCTGCTAGGGCACCTTCGATTCCTTTTTTCTTTGAGATTTTTTCTAGCTTTTCAGGTTCATCTCGGTGTCTTTTGATTTTTTCTAGTTTTTTTTGGAGTTTTTTCATGTGTTTTTCGGCATCGTTTGTTGTGCAGGTTGGTAGTATGATCAAGGGGTTTTCATAGAGTTTTTTTGCGTTGTCGATGAGTGCTTTTTCTTGGGATTTTGTTGCGGTTCGTGCATGGGTTCGTACTTGGCGGTTTTTTTTCACCATGTGATATGTAGAAAAAAGAGGGTGTTAATGTATGTTGCGATGGCTGGGGTAAAACATATGTGATTGTAAGAAATCGTTTGATTTTGTTCTGATTTTGTGTTGTTTTAGCGATAGATTTAAATATTAGCACTGATACATATTACCATGATAATATGTATCAAACAATGGAAAAAGAATCAAGAGCGCTTATTGTTCGTTGTCTCTTGCAACTCAGCCTGCTTATAGTCATACTTGGAGATGCCATCGTCCACTAACAAAACAGTTCAAAGATAGGTGAATGTAATACTGATCGATGATATACGTGATTCTGCTAAATGATATGTATCAACAAAAATGGCCGTAAAGTTTTTGTACTGATTGACAATAAGTGTATTATGCGGGAGGAAAAAGGTATCTGTCACCACGGAAAAAGCAGTTCCTGTTTTGCATTTTTTCCACCTCCAATTTTTTCTCCCGCTGTTTCCACTCTTTGAAAAAACCTGTTTTTCAATGCACATAAATCGGTAATAAAACACATATGTCATGTGAAAAATGTTGCAAAAATTATGTTTTTGCAAACATTTAAATCGAGTTTTAGGTTTCCTATAAGATATATATTGTATTTTGGGAGGTAAAAAGAATGAAGAAAATGATTACTAAGAAACAAAGGCTGGTTTTTAGCGTAGCGATCGTGATGGTGTTCGTTGTTGGGGCTTTTTCAAGTGTTCTCGGTAGTGTACCCCAGCTAGACCATGAGCCCATTAATGCTGCTGAAGTGGTGACCGCAGAAAGACATACGGCAGATGGATCTCTTCCGGTTCCGTTCCGTGACAGCGATTGGGATTTCTGGACAAACCCGGGGAATATGTTTGCGATTCCATCTGGGAATGTTGGTATTGGGACGATGAATCCACAGAATAAATTGGATGTTAATGGGACTATTCGTTCTACTTCTGGCGGGTTCATGTTCCCTGATGGTTCTCTTCAGACTTCGGCCGCTTCCGAAAACCCCTGGGTAGTAAACACTAATTATGGAAGCATCTGGACACCAAAAAACATCACAAAAAATTGGCGGGATGTGGCGATGTCTGATAATGGACGATATCAAACCGCAGTAGTATCTGCTGGGCAGATCTATATCTCAGCAGACTATGGGAACTCTTGGACATCAAAAGAGAACAACAGAGAGTGGTATGGTGTGGCGATGTCTGGTGATGGAAGATATCAAACCGCGGTAGCAACCAGTGGGCAGATATATATCTCAGCAGACTATGGGAGCACCTGGACATCAAAAGACGCGATCAGAAATTGGCGGGATATAGCAATATCAAATAATGGAGGATATCAAACCGCAGTAGTAAACGAAGGGCAAATTTATATCTCAGTAAACTATGGGAATAACTGGACACCAAGAGAAACGAACAGACAATGGCTGGATGTTGCAATGTCTGGTGATGGACGATTCCAAACCGCATCAGTTTGGTACGGACAGATCTTCGTCTCAGCAGACTATGGAAATACCTGGATACCAAAAGAAACAAACAGAGCTTGGTTTGGTATGGCGATGTCTAGTGATGGACGATACCAAACCGCAACGGTTTATGGTGGGCAGATCTATATCTCAGCAGACTATGGAAGCACCTGGACACCAAGAGAAACGAACAGACAATGGTGGGATGTGGCGATATCTGATGACGGACGATGCCAAACCGCAGTTGTATATGGTGGGCAGATCTTCGTCTCAGCAGACCATGGGGGCACCTGGACACCAAAAGAGGCCAACAAAGGTTGGTATGGTGTGGCGATGTCTAGTGATGGACGATACCAAACCGCAACGGTTTATGGTGGGCAGATCTATGTTTCTTATCCGGATTACACTATTATTGGCAATATTGGTATCGGGACGATGAATCCACAGAATAAATTGGATGTCAATGGGACTATTCGTTCTACCTCTGGTGGGTTCATGTTCCCTGACGGTTCTCTTCAGACCTCTGCAGCTTCACAGGGACCACAAGGGCCACAAGGGGAACAAGGGGAACAAGGACCTCAGGGACTTCCCCCGGCTCATGAATGGTTGTTGACCCAGTTGCGTTTTATGAATCCTGATGGAAATTGGGGTGTTTATGTTGATTTAAAGGGTGACAAAGGTGATACTGGTGACACAGGTCCTCAGGGACCGCCAGGATTCCCACTCTGGGGTTTAAATGGCAATAATATCTACTATAATAACGGCTCTGTAGGCATCGGCACAACAAGCCCAAACAGCAGCCTGGAAGTGAATGGAACCATCCATTCGACATCCGGAGGGTTCATGTTTCCTGACGGCTCCTTACAGATATCTGCCGCTTCCGAAAACCCAGGGGTAGTAGCTACTAATTATGGTAACATTTGGACATCGAAAGATACCAACAGAAATTGGTATGGTGTGGCGATATCTGGTGATGGACGGTACCAAACCGCAACAGCATATGGTGGTCAAATCTATATCTCAGCAGACTATGGGAGCACCTGGACACCAAAAGAGAGCAACAGAAATTGGTATGGTGTGACGATGTCTGGTGATGGACGGTACCAAACCGCAACAGTATATAGTGGGCAGATCTACGTCTCAGCAGACTATGGGAGCACCTGGACACCAAAAGAAACGAACAGACAATGGTGGGATGTGGCGATGTCTGGTAACGGACGATATCAAACAGCAGTAGTATCTGTTGGGCGGATTTACGTTTCAGCTGACTATGGGAATACTTGGACACCGAAAGACACCATTAGAAGTTGGTATGGTGTGGCGATGTCTGGTGATGGACGATACCAAACCGCAACAGTATATAGTGGGCAGATCTACGTCTCAGCTGACTATGGGAATACTTGGACACCGGAAGACATCGCCAGAGATTGGTGGGGTGTAGCTATGTCTGGTGATGGACGATGCCAAACCGCAATTGTATATGGTTGGCAGATCTACGTTTCAGCAGACTATGGGAACACCTGGACACCGAAAGACACAAACAGATTTTGGTATGGTATAGCTATGTCTGGTAACGGACGATATCAAACAGCAGTAGTAGCTGGTGGGCAGATCTACGTCTCAGCAGACTATGGGAACACCTGGACACCGAAAGACACTACAAGAAATTGGCATGATGTGGCGATATCTGGTGATGGACGGTACCAAACCGCAACAGTATATAGTGGGAAGATCTATGTTTCTTATCCAGATTACGCTCTTATTGGCAATGTTGGTATCGGGACGATGAATCCTGCGTATCTCATGGATGTTCAGGGGTATGTTCAAGCTTATGGCTATTACACGGGTGATATTATCTTTCAAAAAGATGGTAAACCGCTTTGGAGAATGTTCGAAGATGAAAACGGTTTATATCTTGAGCAACTGAAGAGCGGGAAAACCTACCAATTTGTTCTAACAGAGCAGAAGACTTCTGGAGAGGATCTAAAACAGACCGTGAAATCGCTTCAGGAACAAAATCAGATGTTGGAACAGCGTATCGCAGCATTAGAACAAGCAATGGGGGAGCGAAAATAAAGTCTCTAATCACGAATATCTAAACAAAGAATTGGCAGATATCGACTGCCTATTCCTTTTTTTCAAGAGAAAAACAGCGTTAATATTTTTTTTCTCGCTCATTCCTAAACACAATTTTTTTTGTATACGTTTTTAAAGAACGAACCGTTTAAGGAATCTTTGCAGGGAGTATATTTATGCAAAAATCATCAGTAACAAATCATGTACATAATGCGATCCTATCCCGGAGAACCATCCGGCGATTCACACAAAAACAGCTTTCCCTTGAAATTCTGAAAAAACTGGTAAATGCAGCACGACTTGCGCCATCTGCCGCAAATCTACAACCATTAGAATATGTGATTGTGAATGAAAAAAATGTTTGTTCACAAATTTTTGAAACACTTGGTTGGGCGGCGTATCTTACCCCCCGGTGGACACCTTCCGTAGAGGAACGACCGGTTGCCTACATCATCATCGTTGTTAAGGATATTACGAACAAATATTACCCGCGTGATGTCGGTTTTGCTACAGAAAACATTTTGATAGCCGCTGAAGAAGTAGATATTGGAAGCTGTATCTTATATAATATTAATCGAGCTACAGTTCGGGAAATAATAAATGCTCCTAAAGAATATCAGATCGATTCAATTATTGCGTTAGGCTATAAGGCAGAACATCCCATTGTTGAAGAGTTGGCTGGTTCAGTAAAATATTGGCGAGACGAACAAGGTGTGTTGCATGTTCCTAAAAGAAAACTTGATGATATCATCCATCTGAATGGTTTTTTAGAACGCTAGTTTTATCTTTGGTCGTATTGCTATAATGGTTGTAATGTTCAGACAGCTTAGCCCCTGATCTGATTCAATGACGAGAAATCCTGCATCTGAGTCGATATCTCGGACAAAGCCAATGACTGCATGGCTTTTTTCGTCACCTAGTTCTTGGGTAACGATTTTGCAGTATTTTCCTATAAATCTTTCCATGCTATTTTCTTTCATCGTCATCCTTAATCGTGTTATTATTTGTCATTATTAGTTTATATTACTTTCGTGGTAAAATGCCAGCTACGAAAACACGTAATTTTCATGATTTGGAAAAAAGAAAAGCAAATGAAGACATTCATATCTTGAAATGAATATCCTTCATTTTAAAAAAAAAAGATATGAAAAGTGAAAAAAACATTTATCTATGTTTTGTTAAACGTTCCAACATCTTTCGTGTACGTCTTTTTTCAAGAATCATCTGCAAATACCATGGTGCTATTTCGATTCCTCGTACATTCTGCATCCCATTCATATGTCTCACCTCGCTAGAGTTCCCAGCGAATCCTGCTGAAGTATAAAAAACTATTTGTTTGCTGCGTTGCTCGTACGATCGTGTTGGTGAACAACATCCGGTCTTTTATGCTAATCCTTTGATCGCGGTGACGCACTGTGCACAAATCTTTTTTGTTTCTCCGTGTGTTTCAATAAAATGGATGTCATCTAAACCGTGTTCTTCTCCACAAACTAAACATAAATGAATTTCTTGTTTTTGTCTCATTTGATCATCTCTCTTACATTATAATTCTTTTAATACATAATCCTATTAAAAAACCAATCATTTTTTTGTCAAAACTATAGTTATCGTAAATTGAATGTCATATCTAATCGGTCAACTCTTTCTTTTAAACGTAGATTTTCGTTGGTCAATTTTTCTATTTTTTCATCTTGTTCGTTAAGCACTCGCCATACTTCTTCGAAATTTTGTTTCCAATCTGTTAATCGTTTTTCCATATATTTCACCGCATCCTTTATAGTGTATCCACGATTTGATATTTGAATAATCTGGTTGTCTTTTTACATCAATTCATTGAAATCACGGTAGTATCCAAGCCATATCTGATAATCAATATAAGTTATCGTGCCGTCATAATCGTAGTCTCCTTCAGGGTCGTATAAAGTGTCACCAGTACTGTGATTAAAGGCTTGTGCGAGCAAGGTGAAATCATCGTTGTCAACATCACCATCGTGGTCTAGATCACCTGCGATAGGATCAAACGAGTCATGGGGAATCTCTATCTCTATTTCTATATTCGAAATATTTTGTAAATCATGTAATTTTGAGATTTTATTAGGGGAAGACATGTTTTGAGTGCTTGTATTCATGTCTAGACTCTGTTGTTGGTCTATTGAAATTTGATCTTGATAGAACTCGTCAAGAGGTTCTTCCTCAAAATCAGGACCATCAGTGCTGATATTGTTGAAAGCACGGTAATACTGCAGCCATATTTGATAATCGACAAGGTCGATGACGCCATTGTGGTTGTAGTCTGCCTCCGGGTTATACAACGGATCACCGATACTACGACCAAATGCTGCTACAAATACCCAGAAATCATCCTCGTCAACATCATCATCGTGATCGAGATCACCTGCAATTGTCACCGTAAGTAATCTCGTTATATTTGCTGTGGCACCGTCATTATCTGTAATAGTAAGAACTATTGAAAATTCTCCTATAGTTGTATATTGGTATGTTGGATTTTGAATCACAGAATTGTTTCCATCGCCGAAATCCCAGAGCCAACTTGTTATAGTCCCATCAGGATCATATGAGGTGTCTGTGAAGATGATTGTATCGGATATTGTTGGATTTTCAGGTGTGTACGTGAAGTTAGAAGCCGGTTGTTGATTTACACCTTCTTTTGTGAATATGTACGCTGACCCAGAAAGGTCATTCTTATAAGGAGCCCCGATGAATATAGTATCTCCATTAAGAGCGACTCCGAGGCTAAAAAAATCCCCATCTACACCGTCTGAAGGCAGAAGCCTTGCCTGCGGTGTCCAGGTGGTACCAGAGCGGGTGAACACGTATGCAGCTCCAGAACCGCCATAGATTTCATCTGATGCTCCGATGAGCGCGGTGTCTCCATCAAGAGCAGCAAATTCACCAAAACTATCATGTGCGCCACCGTCTTGGGCAGTGAGCTTTTGTTGTTGTGTCCAGGTGGTGCCAATTCTGATGAATACGTACTCGGAGCCGTAATAGTTTTCGTCAAACCGTGCCCCAGCTATTGCGGTGTTTCCATCAACACAGACACTATGACCAAAAACGTCACCGGATGAGCCGTCTGAGGCAAAGAGTTTTTGCTGCTGTGTCCAGGTGGTTCCCGTGCGGACGAAGATGTACATACATCCAGTAGTGCTAACGATGCCGTCAGCATAATATGCTCCGAGAGCGGCAGTGTCGCCATCAAGAGAAGCACTCGCACCAAAAACGTCCCCGGGTGAGCCGTCTGAGGCAGTGAGTTTTTGTTGTTGGGTCCAGGTGGTGCCTGTGCGGGTGAGCACGTACGCCGCCCCGATACCACCACCATTATGAGGTGCTCCGATGAGGGCGGTGTCCTCATCAAGAGAAACCCACATCCCGAACATATCCCCGGTTCCGCCATCAGGCGCGATCAGTTTTGCTTGTTGCGTCCACGTACCACCTGAGCACGTGAACACATACGTAGAACCGGAATTCACCGCGACGCCTTGACCATTTATTGCTCCGATGAGTGCGGTGTTACCTTTAAGAGATATTGAAAAACCGAAGTGGTCACCGCTTGCTCCGTCTGATGCGAGGATTTTTTGTTGTTGTGTCCAGGTATTGTCCGTGCGGGTGAACACATACACTGATCCTTTCTTCGTACCATCAGTGAAACCGGGTGCCCCGATAAAGGCGGTGTTGCCATCAATGGAGGGAGATCGACCAAATTCGTCATTTTCTGTAATGTCTGAGGGAAGTAGTTTTTGTATTTCAGTCCAATTTACACTGGGACCAGTTTCAATCACTATAATAGTTTTTTCGATAGAATCAGTAGCGCCATCGTCATCGGTAACAAATAAAGTAATTGGATATGTGCCAGCGGTTGTATAGCTATAAGTTGGATTCTGAACTGTGGAGATGTTTCCATCGCTGAAATCCCAATGCCAAGAGGCAATAGTGCCATCATTATCAGTAGATGTATCAGTGAATTGAATGATATCGGTGGTTGTTGGATTTTCTGGCGTGTACGTGAAGTTAGCAATTGGTGGTTGATTTACACCTTCTTTTGTGAATATGTACGCTGACCCAGAATTGTATCCGTTGTCATCATCCCAGGCTGCTCCGATGAGTGCGGTGTCATCGAATAGAGAAACACGTCCGCCAAACCAGTCCCCTGGTGCGCCGTCTGAGGGGAGAAGCTTTGCCTGTTGGGTCCATGTGGTGCCGGTGCGGGTGAACACGTATGCAGCTCCAGAATTGTCTCCGGAGATTTCATCCATTGCTCCGATGAGGGCGGTGTCCCCTTTAAGAGAAACAGAAATGCCAAAAGAATCATCTACTCCAGGGTCTGAGGCAGTGAGTTTTTGTTGTTGTGTCCAGGTGGTGCCAGAGGCGGTGAACACATATGCGGAGCCAGAATATGTTTCATCAAATCGTGCTCCGATGAGGGCGGTGTCACCAGAAAGAGATACAGAATGACCAAAAATGT
>JAPKYE010000102.1 GCA_026394495.1 Methanobacteriota archaeon
ATATGGCTTAAATTCTTTTTTACAAAAACAAAAAAATGATGAGAAATCACACATTTTATTGCTCAAAATAGCACATATTGGGTATCATTTTATATTTGAGGCTTTAAGTAGTGGTCATGAGATATATCAATTATCTGGTAACTCCATCATTAAATATTCCTTTTTCTGTGAAAGAAAATATCTTAATTTAGATATTTCAAAAGAAAATTCTGATGAGCGATGGAAAAAAACAGCAAATAAACTAGATGATAATAATATAGTTACTTGGATTAATAGTGAATATGGTTTTAAGGTTTCGGAAATAATTTTACCGAAACTTAAATATTTCGTCCAGAATGTTTGCCCAGACATACTGAAATCTTTTAAATTTTTTATTAACTTTTATCAAAAAGAAAAAATTGATTTTGTAATTACACCACATAAATGTTCCCCTTGTGAATTTGCAGCTATTGCTGCAGCAAATTCTGTGGAGGGTACAAAAAGTGTATGCATTCAACACGGAAATGAAGCTTTTGTGAATAAATCTTGGTATAATCATGAAATGAAGGATTACAATATTTTTATATGTACTGATGCTGAGATTAAAGAGCATTTTCATGGAATATGTAAACAGAATAACTATCCAACAGATATATGTTGTAGTTCTCATAGATTGCAAAATGTAAAAAAAATTAGATGCATAAGAAATTTACAAAAAACTGCTTCAAAAGAAAAACAGCGGATTATTTATTTACCAACTATGTTTGCAGGTGATACTCGCATGTTGGAAAGAAACTTTTACCCAGACACGTGGTATTATAAATTTACAAAAACATTAATAGAATATTTTTCTACACAAAAGAAATATACGTTTGTTTGGAAAGGTTTGCCTATATCTGATGCTAAGTATAATCCAATTCCAGATTTTATTAAAGATAACCATTTTGACAATATCGAGATTGCTACAAATCCGTTTACCGAACATTTACTAAATGCGGACAGAGTTATCTGCGATTATCCTAGTACGGGATTTTATGAGTCGATTGTGGCCGGTGTACCAACAATGTCATTATACCATAGATCTTTTGAACTGCGAAAAACTGCTCTTGATTACTTTGGAGATATTTTAAAACCTTATTCTAACGTACAAGAGGCCATTGAAAAAATTGGAAATTTTCTGAATAGTAATCCCGAATTGTATATATCTGATATTGAAACAAAAGATAAAAATATTGTTGAGATATTAGACGAGATTAACTTCTTAAAAAAAATGGAACGGAAAAAAGTAAATATGGCGAAATAATATGGAGTAGTATATGAGAGTTGCATTACTAAGTACGCCCACTCGCACAAATTCAATTAACTCAGTGCCGCCATTCGGATTATTGTACTTGGTATCATATGTCAGAACGAAAGGTCATATAGTAACAATCATTGATATTGCAAGAACAAGGCAAGACAATGGAGAAACAATAAAACAATTAAAGGATTTCAATCCAGACCTGATTGGAATAAGCGGTATTATCACAGCATATCGATTTATTAAAAAATTAGTGCCAGATATAAAGCGCTCTTTTAAGGTGCCATTGGTTATCGGTGGGCATGTAACTCTTGACACTGACGAAATTCTCATTAAAAAAATGGGTTTCGATTATGTTGTGCATGGTTACGGTGAGATAAAATTAGCTTACCTGATTGAGTATCTTGAAGGGAAACGGGGCATCAAAAGCATTCCAGGCATTTCATATCTAAAAAAAGATGCCATTGTTATAAATCCTGGTGATTTGTTTTTTAAGCATATTGATGAATGCCCCTTACCGGCATACGATCTAATTGACATGAATTATTATATAAAATCATATGATACAAAAGAACATTTGGGAAAATATCTGGAGAAGACAGGCAAACAAGCACCACCAAAGATGTACAGCTTTTTGGTTATAGGCGCAAGAGGATGCACAGATGAATGTTCTTTTTGCATACATGAATTTGGGGGGTATAAAGGATTTCGTGTGCATTCGCTAGATTATATAATGGACAATATCCGTCTTTTATACGACAGATATGGTGTGCGTATTTTCACCATAGGCGAGGAATTATTCATATACTCTGTGCATCAAACATCCAAGTTTGTCGATGCTATGAATAAAAATTTTCCCGATGCATATTTTGAGGCTGCAACCCGTGCTGATTTCATCTCCGATAATCTTATGAAAGTTCTATCCAATTCAAACTGTTATTTACTTGGCTTTGGTTTTGAATCTGGCAGTGATACGATATTAAAAATGCTCAATAAACGTACAACTAAAGAGATAAATGTCAATGCATATAAACTCATCAGCAAAACAAGCATAATGCCGGCAGTTACATTTATGGTTGGTACCCCTGGGGAAACAAAACAGACCATAGATGAAACAATATATGCCATAAAAGAGGCGAATATATTAGAGGGGGGGATTTTTTTTACTACTCCATATCCAGGTTCACGTTTGTTTAGATGGTGTGTTGAAAATAAATACATCATAGATGTAGATGAATATTTAGAAAAAATATCCAACCATGATGCATCTACGTTGCAGTTTAAGTTCACCCCCTTCCCAGATATAGTTGTTTCAATGATGTACATAAAAATAAAAAATGCAATGTACAAAAATAGAAAAAATAATGGCAGGGCATGTAAAATAGCATTTAAGAATTTTATTGTGGAACAATGCCTTTTCCCGATATTATTTGAACTATATTTTTTTGCCAGAAGAAATAAAAACAATACGCTAAACTATATACTTAATTCAAAAGAAACTGTTATGTTACTGAGTGATTGTAAAAAGAAAGAAGGTGAACCAATATGAAATAAGGGCTCCGCCCTTATAATCCCGTTTCGCATTCGTTCCTCGGCAAACTCTCCGCCCTTCGGGCAATCGGTCTTGCCGTATCTCACTCGGCGGGCCAAGTTTGGTAGACATTGCTGTCGATCATCAATGACCGGAATATTGTGATGCTGTGGTTGATCTCGGATGTACGCGCGTGACTCTTCAAGGTTTTTACATCCTATTGATTCATAGTAATCATATTCATTCCAGAATCCGCCACGTGAGTATCGTTTTCGAAACCTAAGAAAAGTTTCGAACATCTTTTTCGCACTATAAGACGTCAACATAATCTCAGCGGTTTGAATTGAGTATCTTTTTGGGATATTCACCAAGAAGTGAACATGATTTAAGGCAAACCCGAAATCACCAAACTCGAACCCGAAACGTTCCAAGTCATGAAACACTTGGATACATGTGTCGATATAGACTTTTTTCTTGAAACATCGATACCTGTTATGGGTGACAAACATCATGGTCACCCAGTTATTTCGGGTTTCATCCGAAATCTTTTTAGAGTTACCACTACTTACAATTTCCATATTGTTGAATTTTCCTGTCGCACCTTCATAGGGCAGACCAATGGTCTGCCGCATGCGACAAAAAAGAGAATGAAGGTAATAATATGATAAATCCTAAAGCAGTTCGGACAAGGAGATCATATGGGATTCTGAAAGAGGTACTCATGAAGGCCCTCGCAGTTTTGGGATATGAACTACACCAGTCGTCAGGGCAACGACTAACGTTCAGCAACTTTGTTAATCTTGCGCAAGCTTATGAACAGCGCCTCAATGAATCAGGCAATCTTATAGTGGCAAACGAAAATCGTTTAAAACTACTTCCCCGGTTGCAAGGCACACCACCATCCGAAGCATATTTCATTGTGGATGCACTGGCTAAGTGCAAAGATGCTAGAGGTGACGTTTGTGAATTCGGTGTAGCTCAAGGTGAGACATCAGCTTTAATATCCAACGAAATACAATCCAGCAATAACGCCCTTCACTTGTTCGACTCTTTTGAAGGGCTCCCCAAGCCTATAGAAAAAGATCAATTGAAGGACGATATGTTTTCGTTGGGCAGTATGGAAGCCTATACTGGGACAATGTCGTGCCCAGAAGAATTGGTTCGCACTCGCCTTAGAGCAATATCATTTCCACCGCAAAGATTTGTTATCCACAAGGGATTCATTGACAAAGTGTTTAGGGCTGATTCAAGCCTACCCAAAGAAGTAAGTTTCGCTTACGTGGATTTCGATTTGTATGAGCCAATAAAGCTCACTCTTGATTTTCTTCACCAAACAACTTCAACCGGCGCAATAATCATTGCGGATGATTATGCCTTTTTCTCAACAGGTGTAAAGACCGCAGTTGATGAATCCCTCGAAGAGAAGAATTCGAATGCAATGATTTATGAATGCTTGGTACCGAATACTCGGTACGGCTGTTTTGCCATTCTCACAAAAAGGGGGCCATGAAAATAGGGAATTATTGTTTGAAGCACGGTGAATTTTTTAGGAGGAAAAGAAATGAAACTTCTTGATTTAGGTTGTGGTGTAAGAAAAAGAAAAAAGGCTATTGGTGTTGATATCAATAAAAATTGCGATGCGGATATCATACATGATCTTAACATATTTCCCTATCCATTTAAAGATAATGAATTTGATGATATTCTTTGTGATAATGTAATCGAACATTTAGAAAACATTACTCGTGTTTTGGAAGAGCTTTGGAGAATTTCAAAGAATGGAACTATGATAACGATTTATGGTCCTTATTTTAGAAGTAAATGGGCGTTTACTGATTCTACACACAAACATTTTTTTGCCGTAGAGTCTTTTAGTTTTTTCGATCCAAATCACATTCATAATAAGTTATACAAGCGTTCTGAAGTGACTTTCTCAATAGATAAAATTATTTTTGATGAAAGAATAAATACTGGACTTATTCAACGTTTCATAAAAAAATTTGCA
>JAPKYE010000138.1 GCA_026394495.1 Methanobacteriota archaeon
GTAGAAGTCAATGGTGTAATCGTCTGGGTTGTTGTAGAGTGGTTGGCCTTCGGTTCCGTTCATAAATATGATTGGTAAAGGAAAATTTTCTAAAAATACCATATCATGGACATCATCATTAAAATCATAAAGAATAAGACCTTTAAATGAAGGACAAGTACTTAATATAAGCATCTGGATAAAGAGAACGAGTTTAGTACGAATTATCCTTAAAACAGATAAAGGATTTGGAAAAACATTTTTAAACCAATCTGGAGTAATAAAATCTTGAGTTGGATTTGGATTATTAAAAGGATCTTCATCAATTAATACAAAATCCTCCCCAGAAACTTCATCCATCAATTCATCAAACCAAGCAAATTTTGATTCAGCTTCTTGTTGAGTTAATTCATTAAAATTAATATCATAAGCATCTTCAAATTTTGTAGTGATAAAACTAAGGACAGAATCATAATCTGTTAATGTAAACTCTTCCTCTGTTTTATAAAATAGTTCCTCAATTATATCTTGAATAAATTGATTAATTGTAGTATAAATTGAGGGACGTCTGAGAATCTTTAAATCCGAATATGAAAAATTATTTGTAAGTAAATATTTATTATAAAAAGGATTTAGATAAGAGAGATTCCATCTCGGACTAATGTAGCATTCAACAGGATTTCCATCAACTTTTAGTCCTCTTGCTAACACATCAAGCTTATCATCTATTTCATTATTAGGATAAGATTGTATCCCTTCTTTTACAGGATTAAGACCTAGGTCATAAAAAAAATCATATATGAAATCTGAAGCATATAGTTCTCCTTTTGATCCGAACTCCCGACCCTTACGTAATTCATCATCATATGCATCAAATATCACATTGCTTAAATTCTGACAGACAGAATAAACCAATGAGGTGTCAATATCATTGTAACCTTCTCCACCAGGATCGGCTTTAACTTCGATATTTTTTGGTACAATGACAATCGATGTCATGCACATAGCTGCTACTAACAGTATTGAAATTATCTTTCTCCTCATTTTCTCCCCCACAAATTATTTTATGATTATTACTTGTTTCCTCCAATCATCATCTATTATTTTGTAAAAATTAAAACGGTGCAGGTCCACTAATGATAATATATAATATTGCCATTACAATAATGAACAATTCAAATATTATTCCTCCGGGTTGTATCAATTTATTTTCTATTTTATTTTTTAATTGTTGAATATATTGAAAAATATTTGTTTGTGTTCCATCTGATTTCTCAGTCTGCGCATTAACAACTGTTGTTAACATTGCTAAAACTAGTATAACTCCTGCCCCCACACTACCCACCATAATTATCTTTTTCATTTTTCGTTCCCTCATTTTATATATGTTTTATCTGGTATTTAACATTTATTCATTATTTTATTATATAATTATTATATATTAACAGGTTTTGTTCTATGCTGATGCGTTGACTACATTGGTGTGTGTTGTCCTGTGTATCTTTTACGGTGAGGGTGACGTTGTAGTTGTTGTTTTCTGCGTAACTGTGTTCGGTGTTCTGGGTGTATGAGTAGTTTCCGTCTCCGAAATCCCATGTCCAGTTTGTGATTGTGTATTTGTGTTCTGAGGTGTCTGTGAAGGTGATGGTTTCGTTGATGTGTCCTCCGTTTTTATCTGTGGTGTAGTCTGCGATGAGATTGAGGACTTGGACGTGTTGGGTGAAGTTGCAGGGGATGTTGTCATCATCCCAGACGGTGAGGTTGATCTGGTAGTTTCCTGGTGTTTCGTAGGTGTGCGTAGGGCTTTTGTCTGAGCTGGTGTAGCCGTCGCCGAAGTCCCAGTACCAGATGAATTCTCCGCTGCCTGATTGTTCACCGCGTGATTGTTCGGATAGCTCTATTTGTTGTTCTTTGATCATTTCTGCGGTTTCGTATCCAAGCATTTGCGTTTCCTGGTTAACTAAGATTGTTTCTGGTGCGGTGCACAGGATGGTGTCGCTGAAGTTCATGGCGCTTAGGGGCGGCCAGAACAAACATTTATTGAAGAAGGGGTGCCAGTAGCATCCCGCTGCTACGCACTCTTCTGGATTGGTGTATTGGATGCATGGGCAGTTGAGCCATCGTTCTACGGTGACGTTGAGTGGTTCGGACCAGTTGCTGAAGTGGTTTGGGCTTCCGCAGTAGTCGCGTGCGCGGACTCGTACTTGGTAGTTGCCGGGGAAAATCCATGCGTGTTTTTTTGAGCAGGGTTCGTAGGAGTCGTATGGTCCTCCAAGGATCCAGGGGGTTAGATAGTGAATAGTGCTGTTGGCGCGGAAGTCCCATTGGTAGTAGATTGGGTCTTCGTTTTGGTCGTAGGTGCTGGTTGTGAAATTACCATATATGAAGCGTTTCAGGGTGTCTGGTCCTGTGGGTCTGCTTGGTGTTGCTGGTGGGTCGTTTCCCGGGGTCAGGTAGAAGGGGTCTGGGAGGTATCTGTCGTCTGCAAGGATCCAGAGTCCTATGATGTCAAGGATGAGGTTGTGGAAGATGTCGCGTTGATGGAGCGTGTCACCTATGTTTATGTTGTTTTCATTAAAGAGTGTTTGGAGAAGATCGTAGAGCAGGTCGATAATCTCGTAATCAAGTACTTCATTAAGATCTTCAAGGATGTCTAGTCCAATACCATCCAGGGTATCAAGAATGACTTCACCTGAGGAATCGAGGATATATACACGAAGGTAATAATCGCCTGCGGGAGCGTATGCCGGGATGCGTATGATGAGGCTGTCGGTGATGCCTTCCCCGGCGGTGATCGTGTAGGTTTGTTCATTGCGGAACCGGTAATTGCTTTTACCGTGACTTGGTCCTGCGGCAAATTGGTGTGCAGGGTGTAGGTGATGTTGACTGCGTCAGGATCGGTGTTATAGTCGATGTAGTCTGGTGAGTCGAATACTTCGTGATCGATATGGGAGAACCCGCATTCGGGGTCGACTGCAAGATATTTCGTGGTGTTATAGACGAGGTCAGTTGTGGCGTTCACGTCCGTCCAGTCGAAGTATTTCATGACGTCGCCTTCGGTGTGCCATCCTGTGTCTTTGATGAAACCAACGGTTCTACATCGAGGAAGAAACATCCTGTCAATAGCAAAGGGTTTATCGTTGCTTGGAGATCCCAGAGGCATGAACCAGGTATTTAGATCTATGTTACTGGCTTCAACATAATCTGATTTTTCTGCGATCGTATTCAGCATATATTTGAGAAGAAACTTATTTGAACAGAGATTCATTTTTAACGGAGGATCGTTCTGTGTGAAACCAATCTGGTTCAGATCAACAACACCAGCAATGGTCTCAGAAGAATGTCTGGATTGGTATGAATACGCACCAAGATATCCATATTCTTCACCACCGAATGCGATGAATTTTAGATTGTATTTTGGTGTGATGTCGTTGTCTTTGAAGTATTTCGCAATCGCAAGTAGCATACCCATGCCGATAGCAGAATCTGCGGTTCCTTGGTCCCACCAACTATCATAAAGTGATGAGATGATGAAGGTTTTGCTGGTATCTTCTCCAGGGATGGTGCCGATGACGTTGTAGCTTTCAACGGATTCGTTGTACTGTTGGTTGATGTAGA
>JAPKYE010000083.1 GCA_026394495.1 Methanobacteriota archaeon
ATTCTTTATTCCCTCAAATCAACATCTAACCGGGTTTCCCAACAGTAATTAACATTAAAATCAATAAGATCAAACCAAAGGTACCACCGATAAAGTAAAAACCAGGGAACCATTTGATAGCCTTAACTATATCAAGCTTCAACATGAACTGAAAATATAAATAAATTAAAAATCCAGGAAACCATTTATCCTTTTCTATCTTTTCTTTCAAATATTGAAAAAGATTAGTCTGTCTTTCGTTAACATTCATTGTTTGTGCACTAACAACTGTTGAAAACATCGCTAGCACTAAAAGAATACCTGCCCCCACACTTCCTACTAACATCAATTTTCCATTCATGTCTTTCTTCTTCTCCATATTATTCATAGTTGTTTATTTATTTATATTTTTACCATCTGAAGGTCGTGGTGAACCATTCCACCAGGTGGGACGATAAAATCACTTTGGCTAAGAGGTACAAATGTTATTGCTATCAATAAAAATACTGTAGCAATACAATAAACTATCTTCAATTCGTTCCTTTCTTTTTTCATTTTTTCCTTCCCCCCATTAAAAATTCTTCTTTTACTTTATTTCCCCAAATCAATTTCTAACTGGGGTGCCCAGCAGTTATTAATAAAATAATTAATGCGATTATACCAAATATCGTAGTTAAGATAAAATAACCAGGGAACCACCCGCCATCCTTCATAACATCTTTTAGATGTTGAATATTTAGAATATCGCCCGGTTTCCAATCAGTATTTTTGATCTTTTCTTTAATTTGTTGAAATATATTTGTTTGTCTTTCGTTTACATTCATTGTTTGTGCACTGACGACTGTTGTTAACATCGACAAAATGAGTAATACACTTGTTCCAATACTTCCTAAAAATAATACTACTTTCATTTTTTTCCTCCGATTGCCAACGTCAAGACACGTATCTGTCATAGTCATCATGACATTTATTAGCAAATATTATAATATCGATATAACTATATAAAAATATCGGTTATAGTGTTAATTAACATTTGATCTCATCGTTTTTTACTAAAAATAAGAGTGTCATTTGCTTTGATAGTTTTATATCCTGAGTTTCTTAGATATTTCTGAGCAGAACTCAATCTTTTAGATAATTCTTTTTTTGATACTTTTGGTTCAATATTTTCCGCTTCAGTATCTGCTCTAATAGACATTGATATAATTAACCCTAAATCAAGATCTGTTGCTTTGATAAAATCCAAAGTTTCTTTGAATTCCTGATCGGTTTCAGAAGGAAAACCTACAATACAATGTGTAGCAAGAGAAAGATCTGAATTTGCTTTTTTTAATCTAATAAAAGCAGATTTTATTTCTTCAACATCTGAATACCGATTCATAAGCTCAAGGATTCTATTATCCCCTGATTGAATAGGAATACATACTGCCTTAATTTTTCCTTTTTTTACGATCTCTTCAAGTTCATCAATGTATTGTACTACCCACCTAGGATTTAACGCATAAATATTAATCCTATACCCTCCATCAAAATTTGTAATCTTATCAAGCAAATCAAGGAAATTGCTATTGATATCTAACCCGTAACCTCCCGTATCTTCAGCGGTAAGAAAAAAATTTGAATACCCTTTTTCTAAACCATTTTTAAACTCATTTAAACAAATATTTAATGGTTTGCTTTTAAAACCGCCCACAGCCTTTTTAGCTGCACAATACGAACAATTCCCCCAGCAACCAGATGCAATTCTAATAATGTAAAGATCATCAATAGGGAGATTCAATGCATAAAAAGCATGTAAAATCAAATGATCTTCTCCAATTTGATTTATTAATATATGATCGAAAAAACCTACATAAACTCTTTTTGTCAAATTAAATTTTAAAAACAATAGTTTAAAAATATCACTGATTTTATCTCTGTTTACATTAATCCAAAGAGAATTACAATCTTCAATTTCAGAAAAACTGACTTTATTTCCAGGGAAAAAAGTTTCAATTTCATCAATATGTTTTGTACTAAAAGACCGGCCATTGAAAAAATGGTCAAATCTTTTTTTATCCGTGTCTGGTAGACAACCAGTTACTATAACCTCCCCATCATATTTATGTAATTCCTTTATCTTGTTAAAGGTTTTATCTGCAAGAGAATTCGAAACACCACAAGTACTAATTAAAATAACATCTGCTTTTTTAGGACTATCTACAATCTCATAATCATTTCTCATTAAATATTTTGAAATTCGAAGTATATCTAATTTTCTTTTATCACAAACAATTCCTGCAGTAATAAATACTTTCTTCATTCTTAATTCCAATTTATTTTTATGTGACTAACAAAAATTTATTTTATTATTTTCTTCCATAGTATTACGATTAAATGATAGGGGATTTTTGTTTAAATATCTTGTTAAAACTGGAGGGTGTCAGTAAAGAATTGGTTTTCTGAGGATATGATTTTAAAGCAAGAATTCCACCGATCTCTGACCGGTGGTTAGAGAAACAACAATAAAACCTGTTTTTATTAGATATTCGCTCTAATGTCATTAGTTATAATGAGACTTGCTCGTGTGACTGTATTAATGCGTAACCAAATTGAAGCGCTGA
>JAPKYE010000015.1 GCA_026394495.1 Methanobacteriota archaeon
GAAATAATTGACCCTGCAAGTTCCGACAACTCACAAACATATTTCTACTCCAACGAATATGGAAATAATCTCCCCGCTCTAGAAATCGAATTTGCAACAGATACAGATAATTATCCAACCGCAAACCCAGGTGGACCTTATACAGGATCCGCTGGCACCGAGGTAATCTTAAATGGCTCAGCAAGCTATGACCTTAACGGTTATATAACAAATTATACCTGGGATTTTGGTGAAGGAAATTATAGTTATGGAAAAATCGTAACACATACCTATACTAATAAGGGAACATATACGATTACTCTTATGGTGACCGATGATACAAACGCGAAAAATTCAGAAATAACAACCATCATCATCCAGGATACATACTCTATCGAGATTAGTTCCGCGAAATTAAAACTCTACTACTACCAAAATGAAGATGGTGATACCGCGGGTCATACATTAAACCTCTATCGAATCACCAGCGACTGGAACAAAGAGAATGTAACATGGAACACACGACCGAATTATAACGGGACAATCATCGCTTCTGCTGTCGTACCAAGTACCGTAGGAACATGGATTGAATGGGATGTCACAAACGATGTACAATCTTTTATCAATGGACAGACCACTAACTATGGATGGGAAATAATTGATCCTGCAAGTTCTGATAACTCTCAAACATATTTCTACTCCAACGAATATGGAAATAATCTCCCCGCTCTAGAAATAGAATTTGCAACAGATACAAGCAAACAAACGTTTTACCCAATAGCTGATGTGTATATCGCAGAGAACCACCCAACGTATATACTGAATAATGAAACGTTTGTCCGTATCCGAGGATTGGCAGGGTGGCACTTCAATGGTTTGTTCCAGTTCGATATTACATCTATTGTCCCAGGAACCTCAGATCATGTAGAAAAAACGCCAGGATTTGAAGTATTATTTATACTATTTGCAAGCGTATTATTACTCATTTGGAAACGACGAAAATAAAGCATTTTAAAAATCTGATGTCGTCGTCTATTGTGATATAGTACTTTTGTTAATTTTCGTATAATATCAAAGAGGTTAACGTCCTACGCCCAGCACCTTATTTATTTTTCTTCATCATTTTTTTGATATAGTTTGGCAGCTTTTTCGGAAGAAGTAATTATTCCTTTTATCATTGCAGAACTAAAGCCTTGATGTTCCATTTCATTTAATCCAGAAATGGTGCATCCTTCAGGGGTTGTTACTTTATCGATCTCCATTTCAGGATGATTCTTTAAATCTAGCAATAGTGTTGCTGCGCCTCTAGCTGTTTGTGCTGCCATTGGTAACGCTTCATGTGAATGAAATCCAATTTCAATACCGCCTTGCGAAGCAGCTCGTATGGCACGAAGGAAAAAAGCGACCCCACAAGCACATAATGCTGTTGCTGGGATCATTTGCTCTTCATCAATTATCATTGTTTTTCCTACGGCATCAAAAAGTGATGTTGTCAGTTCAAGAGCTTCTTTTGTTGCATTGTTAGATGCAATACATGTCATTGATTCTCGTACTGTTATTGCCATTGTAGGCATTGCCCGTACAACAGATACCTTCTTTCCAATAAATTTGATTATTTCACTGCAACTTACTCCTGATACAACCGATATGATAATATGTTTATTAGTATCAATTTCACAACTGATCTCTAGTAATAAATTTTTTAGTTGTTGTGGTTGTACTGCAAGAATTATTATTTCGGCTTTTCTAATTGCACTGCAGTTATCGACCTGAATAATAAATCCTTGTTTGGTTAAAGGTTCAAGCAGATGTAATTTTCTTCTGGTTAATATTATTTGATCAGCTGAAATTTGTCCGGAAGCAACAAATCCTTTAGCTATGGCCTGACCGATGTTGCCACCGCCAAGGATACAAATTTGAAATTTTTTCAAATCATTTATTTGAATCACCACGCATCGACAAATACAAAGTTCTATATTAAATCTACCTAAAACTAATGAATTTTTCTCCTAATAATTACGTCTTCAAAATATTCACAATTTTTCGTTTTACAGGAAGAGCAAAGAGTAGCACGGTATACCCAATACGCACTAAAAAACTATATAAAGGAGAAGATTATATATATCGACCTCGAAAAAAGGAAAAAAATAAGAGTTTCATAACTTTCGACTAACCGAATTTTTTGAATTTTTTTTATTTTTGTCCTTTTGTAAATAGACTTCGATAATGAATGTCTAAGGAAAACGTGAAATATATGAAAGGAACAGTAAAATGGTACAATGCAAGAAAAGGATACGGATTCATCACTGGTGAAGACGGAAAAGAAGTTTTCGTACACCGGACAGCAATCCCGAGTGAGCTCTCCCTTAATGATGGGGATTCGGTTCAATTTGAAGTAGAAACTTCAGATCGTGGTCCGCAAGCAAAGAGTGTTAAGAAGGCGTAGTAATATTTTTCAGGAATTACCTCATTTGTTACTATTTCTTTTAACAAAAACACATAAAACATATGCAATATTAGAATATATTTTTATGAAAAAATCGATAAAAAATGTTTGTTACAGGTGAAAAAATCATGAAATGCGAAGAACTCAATATAAAAAGAGAACTCAAAGATAAATTGTTGAATGAAGGATTTACCGATCTTACACTTATCCAAGAGAAATGTATACCGGAGATCATTCAAGGAAAAGATATTGTTGGTCAGGCGGAGACCGGCTCAGGTAAAACCCTGGGTTTTTGTCTGCCGATACTAAACGCAATTGCTCCTGGAAAGGGGCTTCAGGTGTTAGTGATTACGCCAACAAGGGAACTCTGCGTGCAGGTCACTGACGTGTTCGTGGATTTCGGAAAAAAACTAGGAGCAAAGGCTACTAGTGTGTATGGTGGGGTCGGTATTGAACCGCAGATTCATCATATTCGCACATCAGATATCGTTGTAGGAACTCCTGGCAGAATTCTTGATCATATGCGCAGGAGAACAATTGATTTTCGTGATGTTCGTTTTCTTGTCCTTGATGAAACAGATAAAATGTTTGAGATGGGTTTTATCGATGATATCGAAGAAATCATCCGTCAAGTTCCCAGGAACCGACAGACGCTTATGTTCAGCGCAACAATCTCAGATGATTATCGAATAATGAAAAGACATTTGAACAATCCTCTCATTATAAAAACGCAGTCGTATGTAGATCACTCGAAGTTGAAACAAGTCTATTATGATATTTATGAGCAGAACAACAAGTTTTCTATTCTTGTGCATTTATTGAAAACCAATACGGAAGGTTTGTCTATTGTGTTCTGTGGGACACGTCATGAATCTGATGCGGTTGCAAGGAATCTGAAGAATCAAGGTCTTCGTGTTTCCGCGATTCATGGGGGGATGAGGCAGCAGAAACGGTCAAATTCTCTTGATGAATTGAAAAACAATGAAACAAAAGTGCTGGTAGCAACCGATGTCGCAGCCCGTGGTCTTGATATTAAGAACGTTACTCATATCTTTAATTATGATGTGCCGAAAACCTCGATAGAGTATGTTCATCGGATTGGACGTACTGCTCGTGCGGGTGCGAAGGGTTCTGCGATTACGCTTCTTACGAAACGTGATCATGAGAATTTCAGGCGGGTGCAGAGTAATAGGGATCTTCTGATTGAGCGAGAAGAGGTTCCTGATTTCCAGAGGATTCAATTTTTACGCCGTTCTTCGTATGAACCAGAGGAACGATCGTTCCGTAGCGGAGGACGTGGACAAGGACGTGGACAGGGGCAAGGAGGACGTGAACAGGGTCGTCAGCAGAGTCCTCAGCGTAATCGTCATCCGTTTAGATCTCATTCTTCTTCTGCTCGAAGAAATTAGAGAAAAGGAGAGAAGGGGGATCTGGCTTGGCGGTTAGTTGAGATGGAAGGAAAAGGATTATTAAAAACACCAGATCCCTATATGTTATACTTTGCTATAAGTAGTATTTAATTGTTATGTTTAAGAATAGCAAAATGACAAAATAACATAAGGAGAAAAACCAAAGAAAAATTATTAAGAGATAACGGTTATTATCTCCCATAAGGCAATAAATGAAAAAAAACAGATATCTCTATCTGATTTCGATTCTGCTAAGTCTTCTTTTGTTTAGTACCGCATATGCATCTACGGTAGTTCATCATCCTCTTTTTTCTTCATTCAAACAAGAACACAAGAGCATAGGAAATACGGTTCCATCTCCTACGACACTAATTCAACCGACGATCCTTCTGCCGCGATCAACAGTTCCAACTTTTGCAACACCCGGTGGGAATTTCACGGTTACGTTCACCACAGATCAGTTCACACATCTCTACGCTAGCATCTCAACCGCCTATGAACCGGTTGTAGATGAAATCAATCTCCTCATAGAAACCATCGCTCACTTTTCGAATAACTATCAGATTACTGTCCTTGTTCCGTTCGATGCACCAGAGGAACTGTATAACCTTACGCTCATCATCGAAAACAATGGTATCTTTTCATCGTATACCGAACCTCGAGCAGTCAGCATCATCCACGAGTTCTCCGAGAACATATCCTTTATTCATCTTGCTGACTTCCATTTCGGGGATCCTAGAGGACTCATAGTAAACATCAGACAAACCATCGGGTATGAATCCCTTCAGAAATGTATCGAGGAAATAAACCTTATCCATCCTGATTTCGTCATGATCTCTGGAGACCTTGTTTTTGGAGCATTGTATCCTCTGGAGTATACACGGGAGTATCGTGAGTGTTATAATCTTCTTCAGCGATTCGATGTCCCTACGTTTCTTTGTCCCGGGAATCATGATGGATATTTTAAACCTGGACAGGATGGCCTTGAATATTGGAAAATATTTTTCGGTCCATTGTATTATTCGTTTAATTATGGATCGTATCATTTCCTCTCAGTGAACTCGTACGATTGGCCGCCGTACAGTAGAAGAACCATACTTGTTGCACCGTTAAACTGGGGTGGAAGCATTCAACAGGAACAGCTGCAGTGGATTGAACAAGATTTGAACATTTCCTCTCAAGATGATATATTCATGTTTCTCCATCATAATCCTCTCTGGGATACAACACATGAATCGCTCCTCAAACGTCATTACCAAAATAGAAATGAGCTGAATGATTTGATACAACGCTATAACGTGTCTATGGTTCTTGCAGGACATGTCCACTGGGATAATGTAACCAAAGTAAACAATACGATTTATCTTACGACGACACCGCCAAGTAGTATATTATATACAAAAGAGGGATATTGGGGGTATCGGCTCCTAAAACTTCAGGAAGGCGCCATCGTTTCTTACAACTACAAGGAACCAAAATATTCCATTCCTTCATATCATCTGAATATCACCTCTGAAGATTTGTACACTAAACTTGTGAAAAATGATTTGGAAATAAACCTCACTGTTCTTGTGAAATTCAGTGTACCACTTGGAAACTACACGGTGAACACAGGAAACATTGTTCTTTCTCGTCAGAACGACAATCAGAAGGAAGTGTACGTGCAAACACTAATTGGAGAAGAAAGCATAGTAACAATAACGCTTTCTTTGTCACCGTAACGAAAACAAAAATTTTTTAGTTTTATTTTTTGATCAATGAAAACGCTTTCTCTACCGCTTCTTGTGCAGAATGCGCAACCGCATATGTTGATTCTATGTTTTGCATGATTTTACCTGAGACGATTTCATCGACACATCCACCTGTGCCTGCAACCAGAACTAAAGGTTTTTTTAACGACATCGCAAAAGAAATCTCATTTAATGTACCCCATCGTCCCCCAATCGCTATCACTACGTCTGCTGCATTGACCACAAGACAATTTCTTATGTTGCCAAGACATGTGGTGATAGGGATGTCAACAAACTCATTTCCTTCTTCTTTGCAATCAGGAAGGATGCCAACGGTTGTTCCACCTGCATCTTTTGCGCCTTTGCATGCTGCTTTCATCACGCCTCCGCGTCCACCACACGTGAGAACTGCACCATGTTTTGCTATCTGTTGACCAACCTGTTCTGCAGTCTCAAGTGCATGTTGTGAAAGACTTGTATCGTCTCCGTCGCTGCCACAAACCGAAATCATTGTTTTCATACAAGGGGGTTTATTTCCTATGTGTTCTTAATCATTTTCTTTGTTACACGAAAAGAACAGAAAGACAGATAGCATGATTTTTAATTACCTAAGCTGAATATGAAAAAACAATACGTTGCGATCATTGTATCTATTATTTCTGTTTCGTTTGCATCGATATTTATTGTTTCGTTATATCAGCGCGGGGTCGAACCACTCACTATTGCATTGTACAGACTTTTGTTTACAACACTGCTTGTTTTTCCCTTTGTTCTTGTTTATAAAAAAACGCGTCAGGAACTTTTGCATCTGCCTCGTTCAAGCCTTGCACTCATGATACTCATTGGATTAATTCTTGCTGCGCATTTTGCGTTGTGGATTACGTCTCTTACCAAGACATCTGTTGCAAGTTCGGTGATTCTGGTCACTGCACATCCGGTCCTCGTAGGACCAGTCTCGTATTTTTTCCTCAAAGAAAAACTATCTAAAATAAATGCGTTGGGTATTAGTATCTCTGTTGCAGGAGTGGTCTTTCTTGTTTTGGGGAATTATGGTTTTTCTTCGTTTGCCTTAGATACTGTTGAAGGAAATATTCTTGCGATGCTTGGTGGGATTGCAGCAGGAATCTATATTCTTGGTGGGAGAACACTGAGAAAAACTGTTTCTGTTGCCACCTATGCTTTTGTCGTGTACGCTACGGGTACGCTAGCTTTGTTTGTATTATGTTTGGTGTTTCAACAGCCGATTCTCAATCTCACTATCGGGGATTATGAAATCCTTTTACTGATGGCGTTTGTATCCGGTATCCTTGGACATACGTTGTATAATTGGTCGTTGAAATATATTCGTGCAGCGGTTGCATCGGTTGCGTTGCTTGGTGAACCGATTGGTTCCTCTTTGCTTGCATATGTGATGCCGTGGATTCATCAGCAACCGTCACAGTTCACATTTATCGGCGGGGGGATCATTCTTTTTGGTATTTATCTTACAGCAAGAAACACACAAAGTGTAGATGTTTTAGAAAATGTTTAATAGAAGCGTCTGTTTCCGTGGTGTTATGTCTGAGATACCAAAAAATAAATCAAATACGCTTATCACTGTTGCACTTGTACTGGTTATTGTCTGCGCAGTCGGTGTACTTGTATATACGAACCTTCCACCAAATGATACAACTCCAACGCCAAGTGAAGGAATAAATGAAACAAGGGTGCCGATTATGACGATTCGCTATAATACAGAAGAGAAAAATTATACGTTTGCAGAAATCCAAGCGTTCACTGTATATACTGGGAAAGGTGGTTACCACAAGAATTTCGCAGGTCCGGGAAGCATACAACAAGTAGGAAATTACACAGGTGTTGCCATTACCACACTTATTAACCAGTTGGATAACCTCCCTCAAAACTACAGTATAAATGTCACGTCAAGCGACGGGAGATATATGGTTTATAATCACAGTGCAATACTTGGAAATCTCGCTATTTATGATTCTTTGAACGAATTGAATGTAGATTCGATTGGAAATGATAATTTCACCATGGTTCTTGCATATACGTTTGAAGGAGAATATCTCAACGAAACAAAAGACGGGAAACTGAAGATCGCCTTCCTTAATGATGAAGGATCAATCACGGCCTCGAGTCTGTGGTCGAAATTTGTTGTTTCCATTGACGTGCTTACTGAGTAGAAGAGCACTCTTGTTTTGTCATCGGAGGTTTTTTCTTTCCATTCAGCATATATTGTTACGAAGGTATGCGAGATATCAAGGAGCTTATTGAAAACAGTGAAACATATCAAAAGGTGTTATATCAGAAGGTTTTTGAGAGTAAAAAAAACACGGTTGCCTATGTTCTCATTGAAGGTAAACCTCGCGTATTGAAATGGTATGTACCTGGTTTTAAACGAAACATGGAAAACGAGTATCGTATCTTGAAAAAGGGTTCTTCTCATGTGCATATGCCAGCGGTTCATACAAAAGATACAGAGAACCATGTTCTTGTCATGGATTATATCCCTGGGAGAAATCTTTGCGATGTGATCACTGACGAACAGTTGTCGTTAAAAGAAAAAAAGAAGATCCTTGAGTTGGCTGCAGGATGGTTTAATCTTTTTCATACGTTCTATAAAACACCGGCAGGGTTTCAAATCCGTGGAGATCCAACTGTAAAAAATTTTATTCTTTCCCATCGACATATATATGGTGTTGATTTTGAGGAATCTCGACCAGGAAAACCAGTTGAGGATATCGCAGGGTTTTGTGCGTCTCTTCTGAGTATAAATCCGATGTTTACGAAAGAGAAATTTGAGCTTTGCACAGATTTCATTGCGGTGTATAGTAAATCTGTGAAATGGACGCTTGAGAAGGTAAATGAAGAAGTTGCGTATGCGCTGCTTGAAAAAATTCAATGGAGACCAGATCAAGAGGAAATCCTTAGAAAGTTTGCAACGAAAATTCGAACAGATGGATTAAAGGGAAGATAAGGAGTCAAAGTTTTTAGTTTTTATATGTTTTAGGTTAAGAATAAACTTATTAAAATTTCTCATTCTTTCTTCAAAAAAACAAAGTAGCGGGAGAAAAATTGGAGGTGGAAAAAATACAATTGGAGCTGTTTTTTTCCGTGGTGACAGATACTTTCATCTTCCTCCCGCTAGATAAATATATGACACGAGGATATTTATAATTCTTTCGCTTGAAAGAGACAAAAAAGCAGTGTTTTTCTCACTCCAAGCACCATGATTTACTTTTTTTGCTTCTATAAAGTAGTCCGTACCTACAGAATTTTTAAATAGCATCGGTTGTTATCCGTCAGATATGTTTATGGGGAAGGAAAAACTAATCCCAATTTTAGCTATACTCATCCTTATTCTTGGTAGTGGAACAACCCTGTACGTCCATGCGGCACAAAACAATACAAAATCAATCACGGTAAATGAAAAAACCTATACCGTAGACCAGATATTTTTCATTAGTCAAACGCGTTCATTTCCCTCACTTGATATCTCTGGTGTCGCCCTTGACGATCTTCTTATGAAAGCAGGGGTAACTAATCCAGATCAAAAAACATATACAATCATAGGTGCAGATGGGTACCAGAAAACAGTTATATGGGAGAACATACAAAATGGGTTGTTAACCAAGGATCGTCAGGTGTATTTCTCCGATCTTCCTAAAGCATTTCGTATAAAAGATGTTATAACAATTGAGGTGAGATAAAAAATGATGGAGAAAAAGAAACTTTTTGCAGGAATCCTTGTGTTTGGTTCTCTTTGGGGGTTCTCTGAATGTATCATTGGTTCGTATCTTCGTGATCTTGGACTTCCTGCGGGAATTTTGATGACTGCGATATTTGCCATTGGTTTGTTGACCTTCAGTCGTATCCGCTATAATCAGCCAGGGATGCAGCTGGGGATGGGGCTTGTCGCTGGTGCTCTTCGGTTAGCAAACCCGTTTGGCGGATGTTTTTTGTGTTCCGCTTTTGCGATCATGGCAGAAGGCGCACTCTTTGAACTCTTCTTTTATCTATTGTCTCCAAAAATACAGGAAAAATATACTAAAACCCTTCAACTCGGCATGGGGATAATCATCTCCTACAGCGTCTATGTGGGAGGATATATGGTGACACAGATTCTCACCCCGTTTGTGTCCTCTGCAGGGTTCTACTTAGAAAACCTTGTTGTCTTCATTCCACAGATGCTTGCAAGTGGGCTTCTAGCAGCACTAATCGGTGGGATAACTGTTCCCGCAGTCATAACCATTAGTTCCCTTGAACTCTCCCTGAAAGACCGCAATTACTATCCTGCAACCATCGGAGTCGCAGTACTCTGCTGGTGTCTGGTCATCGCAAACACCCTTCTAATCTTGGCATAAAAAAGGAATACCCATGGATCATCCAACAACAGTAAAGATTCTTACGTTTCATAGCGAGAAATGCAAAGGCTGCCTTGAGTGTGAAAAAGCCTGTTCAAAGGTTCATTTTAAGTCAAGCGACGGAAAAGAAAAATCAGCAATAAGAATTACTAAAAATAAGATCGTATACCACATGCATGTCTGTAATCAACGCGGCCTTTGCCTGGATATGTGTCCAGTTGGTGCACTCACCCGAAGGAAAAATGGGGTTGTGTTGCTAGATAAAAACATCTGTATCGGCTGTCAAGCATGTGTCGGGTTCTGTCCGATTGGCGCAATGAGAAAAAGTGATGTACAGATCGAACCATTCAAATGTATTTCATGTGGTGCTTGTGTTCGCGCCTGTCCTGAGCATGCTTTAGAGCTTACTGAGCGACCCATTCAGATGATCAAAGAAGTCGTCTATCATAACTACAAACAAGGTGTGTAACATGGTATTTGAAGGTCAGGTTCCTATCGAAGAGTATAAAACAGGCAACACAAAACACAGTTGGGATGTTGCCAAGTTGAAATCCGCACATAAAATTCTTGCAGAATACTCATATAAAAAGGGTAGTGTTGAGCGCGGGTTTGCAAACCGAACACTCTATGTGAACCTCAGTACGAACACGATAAAAGAAAAACCTGTGACCGACGACATGAAGAAAAGGTTTACCGGTGGGCGGGGGTTTGGGTTAAAACTTCTGTGGGATTCCATTAAACCAACGACACGGTGGAACAGTGAAGAAAACGAACTTTTGATCACCACCGGTCCTCTCTGTGGAACGACGCAGTACCCAGGATCGGGGAAATCTCTTTGTCTTAGCATTTCGCCGTCTACAGACATCATCTGTGACTGTAACGTGGGTGGGTTCTTTGGTCCGTATCTTAAGTTTGCTGGTTTTGATGCAGTTGAGATCCAAGGTAAAGCAAAAAAAGATGTCATCATCGTTATCGATGGTGAACAAGGAAAAATAATTATTGAAACCGCACCAAATGAAGAGATTAATACGCATCTTCTCTCAGAGCAACTCACTGAGATGTACGCATCTGAAAAAACTGATAAAGCCCGTCAGAAAGTATCTGTTGTTTCTGCTGGTAAAGGAGCAGAAAATAGTTTCTGGGGATGCCTGAATTTTTCGTTTTATGATATCCGTCGTAAAGTGCCTCGTATTAAACAAGCGGGACGCGGAGGACTAGGGACTGTTTTTAGGGATAAAAAAATGAATGCGCTTGTCGTGAAAGTAGAGAAATTCGATGGCGTCTCCAATCATCCAGCTGATCCTGTTGCTCTTGCAGAGGTTGGGACAACGTTGCATAAAGAGATCAGGGACCTTGATCGCTATCAATGTAACATGCGTGCGGTTGGAACCGGGCATCTGGTCGAAATCATGGATGCTTATGATCTTCTTCCTACTGAAAATTATCGGTTTGGGTCGTTTCCCAAAGCATCAAAGATTTATTCACCAAAATTCTATGAGTTGTTCACAAAGATAATCCCGGATGGCTGCTGGCATGGATGTACCCTTGCCTGTGCAAAAACCGTGGATGGTTACACGGTCATGACCGGTCCGTATAAAGGAGAGAAAGTGACGGTGGATGGCCCTGAATACGAAACTATCGGAGCATGTTCAAATATGAGTTTCTGGGATCCGTTATGGATTGTTGAGTTTAATTTCTATTGTGACACCTATGGGGTTGATACAATTTCGACAGGGACCTCAATGGCATACTACATGGAGATGTATGAGTACGGGATATTGAATAAAGAACGATGTGATGGTTTGGAGCTGTGTTTTGGGAATGCAGATGCGGTTCTTGAGTTTCTTCATAGGATTGCTAAAGGAGACAAAGGAGAGTTTATTAGCGTTGCATCAAAAGGGGTCAGACGAATGAAAGACTGGATTCATAAAAACGGTTGGGGCGATCAAAAAATTGTTGAAGACGCAGGTATCGAGAGCAAAGGTCTTGAGTTCTCAGAATATGTTACTAAAGAGTCTCTTGCGATGCAGGGTGGATATGGTCTTACTTTAAAAGGGCCTCAGCATGATAGCCTGCAAAGGTTCCTGAGCATGTCGATAATTATGTGAAATATCAGAATGCGGTCACTGGTTGGAACATCAAAAAAGAGGATATTATTCTGCAGAGTGAACGCTGTTACAACTGGCAGCGTGCCATGAATGTGTGGCTTGGTCGAGGGCAGCGTAAAGATGATTGGATACCGTTTCGGGCGATGGGACCAGTGACTGAACTGGAGTATGTGTCACGAAAAGATCGCTATGATAAACAACTCATTGAAAAACTAGGTTTGTCAAAAGAAAATGTTGAGAAGATGAGCATCTCTGAAAAATTAAAAGTAATTTACGAGCATCGTCGGAATGAATACGAGAAACTTGCTGATGCAGTGTATTATCGTCGAGGGTGGACGCCAAATGGAATCCCGACACCTGGGAAGATGATACAGCTTGGTATGGATGATCCAAAAATGCTTGCGATGCTTAAGAAAAAAATTGATCAGGATGAAAAAAATGATGTGAATATTTGGGGTGGTGTATATAATAAAGGGGAGAATCCGCCGAGTACTGAGAAACAGTACTGGGAAAAATGAAAATAACTGAAGATCGAAGAAAGGAGGATGAAATATATGGTTGAAAAGAAAACAAAGAATGATGAGGCTGTTGTTATCACACCGATATCTGTTGTTGTCGCGGACCCTGCACCGCTTGGTCTTATTGGACTTGCGGTTGCTGCTCTTGTGCTTGCGTCTGCTGATCTTGGATTAGTTTCAGCGAGCACAAAATCGATTATGATTCCGTGGGTATTGTTTTTTGGTGCTACTGCACAGTTGATCGCAGGAAGTATGGAGTTTAAACGAAATAATATCTTTGGGGCAACGGTATTTACTACATATGCGATGACGATGTATTCGATTGCGTTAACGTTATTTATAATCTTGTTTACTGGGGTAAAAATTGATGCTTATTATGCGTATGGTTTGATTGGGGTATTGGTATTCAGTCTGATTGCAACTGTTGCTACATTGATGTTGAACAAAACGTTTTTTGCGATTCTTGTCGTGGTTGATCTTGCGGTTGCATCGTTGATCCCGCATTATCTGGTTGGTTTTTCTCCGGTGTTTGCAGGGTTTTTCTTGTTGTGTACGTCGGCGTTTTCGTTTTATGCCGCGGCAGCAATTCTTCTGAATACGATCAGTGGCAGGGTTATTCTGCCGTTAGGTAAAGCGTTGTGGAGTCCTGCGAAAAAGGAGTAAGTCTTCTCTTTTCTTTCTTTTTTTATTTTATAGAGATAATATCGATGTTTTTCTCCTGTTGAATAGTAAAGAATTTAATGGTAATGGGTATAAAAAGGATATTCAAGAAATACGTGTCATGGTAATAATTATATAATAAAGTTTATATAGTTATATATCTATATATGGAATAGCTACTATGAGATTGGGGAAGCCAAATATTTTTTCCATCTCTCCTCACCCCCCTCATTGCTTCCCCTCTCTCTTAGCTCTCTTAAATATGTTCTCTAATATCATCTCTTGATATATTCCCTTTGTTTTTCGTTCGTTTCTTCAAGAGATTGGTATTTTGTCGGGATGTTATTTTAACAAAATATCTTTATATACCATTATTGAGAAAGGTTAACACGTAATCTTATAACACGCATAGGAAAGGGAGCGTGAAATGAAATGAAACGAAGGTATGTGACAATCATCAGTCTTCCATTATTCCTAATGTTCATCCTAGAGTTCAGCATCCCTGGCGAAGCAATAAACATACAAAATACAGAAAAAGCATCTACTACAGTTATCGTTGACGCCACAAATACAGCGGGACCATATACGACGATACAAGAGGCAATCGATGCTGCTCCTGTAGGATCAACGATTTCTGTCCGCGCAGGAACATATAGCGAAATCATTCAAATAAACAAACAACTTACACTAATCGGAGAAGATAAAACATCAACGATCATTAGCGCAAAATCAACATACAACGGTTATGCTATAGAGATACGCGCTCAAGGAGTAACAGTGAGTGGCTTTTGTATAACTAATACCGGACCTGGTCTTTACACGACAGGAATTAAGTTAAATGCTCCCAAGACAACGATTACAAACTGTGAATTCAGAGATAATCCTATTGGAATTGCAGTGTGGAGCTCTGAAAATACCATAAAAAATTGTCGGTTTACTAGGTGTACTGACGAAGGAATCGCTCTTCTTGGTAGTTCTGTTTCATCATGTACAAAAAATGTGATCGCAAACTGTGAATTTACCCAGAATTGTGATGGAATAGAACTTCAGCATGCATCTGAGAACATCATCATGAATTGCAAGTTTTCTGATAATACCCACAGTGGTATCGATGCGATATTCTCTAACAACGAAAACACTATAGAAAACTGTGAGATCAAAAACAACGCTGTCCATGGGATTTACCTTTCGCAATCGTGTTCAAACACGATAAAAGATTGTACCATTTCAAACAACAAGAACGGAGATGTTATCGTTGCTGCCGGCTCATCGAATAATGAGATACAGAATCAGCAGTCTCATGACGTAATAAAGACGCTTCATCAAGAAAAAATTAGAAGCTATGTTCGTTTGATTTCTTCGTATATACAGGCTGCACGGCTCCGTCTGTTAACCTGATTGTGGAGAGTATTACATCTGTTTGATTCTAAGGGACGTCTCTTATTTAGAATTTTTTCGAAAGGTTTATATCAAAGGAATGACACATATATACATGATTGATAAAATCAATCAAATGGGGGCTAAGAGAGATGGATATAAAAATCGTTGGATTGCTCTCCGGTGAAGACGACATCACAGAAATGGAACACATCGCCAAAGTCTTTGTCGTTGAGCGAAGAATGCAGCAACTACCATATGATAGAAAAACAACAAATACCGTACTCGTAAAAAAATATATCAAGGCACCAAAACATCATGCACCATCACAGATCAACACCACATCGCTACCGCTTCTCAACATCAGAGGCATGAATTAACAACCAAAACAAAGAAAATATCATCAAAACAAGCAGTTTTCTTCCCTAAAGACTTTCTGACTTTTTCAAAGCGTCCCAAGAGAACAAACCAAGGTTTTACGGGGATATAGATTTATAAAGAAATCATGGATATGAGGTTCTAACACGAGGATGCAAAGATGAATAAAACACTTGTCATATTGGGTGTGGGAATCTGGGGTGTTATGCTGATTTTAAGTTTTATGTTCAGAGTATCACTCGGAGGATTAGGATTATCATGCGATGATGTTACTGCAAATCTTTTACCACTCTCTGCAATTGAGATCATCGCATTTGTCATCGCGATTATCGGCATCATAAAACGCGATTAAAAATCTGTGGAAAAAAAATTTATTGGTTCGTATCCACCGCTTTTCCTTTTCCCATCAGATGAAGTTTTTTCGCATTTAAATCCAATAGAAGAAACGTATCTGCATTCGTATACGCAACAGGTTTCTCTAGTTCAATTGTTAGAAACTCATTTTCTACTTTAACAATTTTCATTGGAAGCGTCTGCATCCCAACGGTCACATGAAACACCCCTTCCTTGATCTCAGGATAAAAACGATTCTTGATAAACGAAAGCATGAGTTTAGTACTGGTTTTCATGCATCCTTTCGCACAGAGTAACGACCCGCGTCTCATTATATCTACCGTTGCACCTTTGATCGCTAGTCCAACACGTGACCCGGCCTCAGCTTCATCATAATCCCTATCTTGCATCTGAATAGAACGAACAACAACTTCTTCTCCACTTGGAAGAAGCGTTAACGTATCATGTTTCCGAAGGATTCCCTGTTTTACAAACCCAAGAATAACCTCACCTACACCTTTGACACTAAAGGAATGATCAACGACAACAACAGGCGAAGAATCACGATCTCTTTGAGAAGTTATACTCTCGAGGTTTTCAAGGATTTTAGGAAGGTTTTTTTCTGTAATAATAAATGAACCAAGCGATGTTCCTTTTGTCATCGCGGTAAGACGATTCATCTCCGTATAAGGGGGAACCACCATCATTCCTTGAGATATACCAACTGCATCAAGCATGAGAATGGTTTCTCCAACTTCAGGTGTAAGTTCAGTGCAAAAAACGATTGCGGTATCTATACTTGAAATAATCTGACTTTTCGCGGTAATCTTGTCGCCAAGGGGATGCATGAACGTGAAAATATGTTGATCTGTTTTTCTATTGTACATCACGATATCGCTTTCTGTGCCTTTTTTACCAAGTTCTTTACTAAAAGATTCATCATGGAATATGCCAACAGTGAGATGGTTCATATCACCTGCATACACCGCTATAAGTTAAAGATTATGTTTTAAAAGAAAAAAAATGGTTGGTATGGGCCTGTTGCAAGAAAGACAATCCAAGCAGACCTTGAAGGAATTCAGGTTATTATTTGAGATGGGGTAAAAATCATCCACCATAAAAACAGAATTTCCAACACAAGAAGGTAAACGAGAAAATGGAAAATAAACAAACAAGTGATTATTTAGAACGAGTTGGATGTTTTCTAAACAGTATTTATGATTCACAATTTAGGCATCTTATTATTCCTGATCCAGTACATTTTAAACACTTAACTTTTCCAGTACCAAAACAAACTAAGCATTGTTCTTTCCCAGTACCGTCGCACATTGTACATTTTTCTCCTTCCGTTTTTAATCCAGTACCATTACAGTCTATACAATTTATTTTTCCAGAATCATCACACTCAATACAATCTTTTTCTCCACTACCACCACACACTAGACAGATAAATCTTCCAGTATTACCACAGGTAGTACATTTTTCAACCATTTCTTTTTCCTCTGATTATCGTATTATTTTCCGAGTATTAACATTTTTGGAGGTTATCAGTAATTGAAACCTGTTCACGAAAACCATATTAAAGATTCAAAAGATTCTATTCTCACAGATAAGGATGTTGCCTGATTTTTTTCTGAGAACGTAATGGGCCTGTTGCGATTTGAACGCAAGTCTATGGCTCCCGAAGCCACAAGGATACCAAGCTACCCCACAGGCCCAACCTCTGGTTTCACACCTCAATAGAAGATGATGTACATGAATTTAATGTTTTTATCAAGGAATATGATTTACTCCTTAGACCAGACATATACTCGTAGTTTTTAGTATTTGTTATCGTCAATCCACACTCTGATGGTTCACAAATAAAAAACAATCATAAAACCGACAATAAATATAAATAAGCGGACAAACATAGATTATATGGAGAAGGGACATGAAAAGAAGTCTGATTGTTGGGGGAAGTATTGTAGCAATTGTTATTCTTGTTCTTGCAATGTTTCCATCTGTTGTTGAAGCAAAAGTTGTTTCATCCGATGTCTTAACTAATACCAATCAAAAAAATATTAGTAATGTTAACGATATAAAAAATATCTTAAAGTTAAAAAATCTTGGTACAGAAGATTTTATTGGAGATTTACTTCTTATTATAAGTCAATTAATTTTTGGTCTACTCTGGTTCCTTTTTAAATATATAATTTGGCCAATTGTGGATAGATAGTATGAACAAGAAAATCCTCATCGGAAGTATTGGAGCAGCAGTTCTTCTTGTTTTGGTTTCATTTAGTTCTATAGTAAGTGCACAAACAATAAAATCTCAAAAAACAAATTTTACAATAAATTCAATTCTTACTAAACTTAAAAACAAAAATAACCTAGAAACAAGTGGTATTATTGGAGGAATAATCACCATTTCTGGAGGATTGCTAATAGTATTTTTAATTCTTTTATACATAGGGATTGCATCGAATAATGATGTTGCATTGAACATCTTGGTAAAAATTATATCGACAGGTCTAAACATTCTACAGTATATTTTTATATTTATGATAGGTTATATGGTGGCTGCAGGAATGGGTACTTTACCACCATTTCTTAAAATGTTAGAACCGATACTAGTACCAATGATATTAGGACTTGCTTACGCTTTTTTTATCATCATGCATATATTGGACCCTGATATCATAATGTAAGGTATATTCTTAGTTAAAAACAAAATAGTACATGATACTTTTGGTAAAACAATTAGGGAAAAAGAAGAGTATCAGTATCCTGTTTTAGATGTCCTTGATAAGGTTGTTAAATTCCTCGTATTTTTTCCCAAGAATCGCAATTGTTTCTAATAGTGCATCTTTTGCAGTAAGTGATCCATCGGTTTCAAATTGGAAGAGAAACTCGTGATCATCATTATGGGCTATTATCGCATTACTTTCGCATGCTTCCATGCATGATTTACATGTCGTGCATTTCTCAATATCAGTTACCATTAATTTGTTGTTTTTGATCTCTAGAATATCCTTTGGGCATATCTCTACGCATTTCTGGCATTGGTCGCATTTCTTCTGATCGATGTCAACTATCGGATAATATTTATATCCGGGTGCGAGCACCGACTGCCATTTTGCATGATCCCTGCCGCGTCCAAGAATCGCTTCGACTTCTAGAATAATTCGCTGATCTTTGAAAAGTTCGACAATTGGGATACCGCCGTCTTTTACTGCCCAGGTTTTATCCTCCGGTTGAAGATCACCAGATAGAACTGTTCCTTGGCCTTCTTTACTTAGGGTGTAACGAATCGTACAACTCGGACATCCTGCTCCTTTACAGGCACACTCAGATTTAAAAGAAAGAAGCTTTAAATCAGTTGGTACTGGAACGAGAGCGAGCCGATGAGCGATAATTTCATCAAACAGCGGGCTTGTGTTATCGTAAATAATCACGTTATCAATTGCTAATTTCGGCAGATCAGAAAGCATCACTCGTCGTAACGAATTCACAAAATAGGCTTCTGTTCCCTGGATTCGCAGCACAGCTTTATTGTCTTTTAATTCTTTTGTTTCTATTTTCATCATGTCACCTTAGACTCGTCTGCCTCGTTTCCCACCTTTAGGTTTTGTTCCATCATGCGGATGGGGTGTGACATCTTCAATTGTACCAATTTTCATCCCTGCGCGAACAAGAGCTCGTATCGCAGTTTGTGCACCACGACCTGGTGAACCACCTTTTCTGCCGCCTTTTCCACGAACGCGGACGTTCAAACTATCAATTCCTTTTTCCATTGCAGCCTCAGCTGCGACCTGCGCGACCTTCATCGCAACATACGGTGAACCCTCATCTTTTGCAGATTTGGTGACCATTCCGCCAGAGCATCGAGCGATTGTCTCTGCACCGGTTAGATCTGTGATGGAGATAACGATGTTGTTAAACGATGAAAAAATGTGTGCAATACCTTTTCTAGCCATAGTTACTCATTTCCTTTTTCTTTTTTTGGTTCTTTTTTATGTTCTTCAGGTTTTTTCTCTTTTGTTTCTTTTGGATGTTTTTCCGCATTAACCGGATGTTCAGTTTTTTTTGGTTTGTCGTGAGATGGTTGTTTTGGTTGTTCTTCCGGTTGTTTCGGTTCGTGTTGTTTCTCTTTTTTTGGTTCTTCTTTAGGTGTGGAAAGCTCTTGTGGTTTTACTGGTTCAATGTGTTCTTCTTTTTTCTGTGCAACGGGTTGAATCTCAGCAGGCTGAACCGGTGTAATCGCCTGTGGTTCTTTTACTTGCGAAACAGGAACAACTACTTTCATAACATCGACTTTTGGTCTAGCAGGATGCGATGGTGAAACAAGCGGTGACGTCCGCACGTATCCTATCTTTCCTTCTTCATCTTTCGTAACCAAGTAGCCCGGGATTGTTACTTTCCGTTCTCCAATCGCGACATGTCCATGAGAAACCAATTCTCGTGCCTGACCTGCAGTCATCGCAAATCCACGGTGATACACCAAGGTTTGCAACCGTCTCGATAAAATATTTTCCGTATCAAGTGAAAGCACGTCATCAAGAGAGGAACCCATGGGAAGAATACTCATTTTTGTGAGATACACAAGAAGCTGTTCGCTTTCTTTTTTCATCTGAGGATTTGCTCCGCCAATCGTCGCAAGAAGATCTCTTGCCTGTCGTCGGTATTTCCGAAGGAATGTTTTTGCTTTCCATACCTCTCGATGATTTTTTAATCCGTATTTCTTCATGAGATCCCGTTCGGTTTTAATCCGTTCTGATTTCCACGGATGAAGCGGGCTATCATATTTTTTTCTCTGAAACTTTGGTCTTCCCATTCATATCACTCTTTTGATTTTGATGCTTGCGATGATGCTGCTTGCTGAGCTACAGTTCTCTTTTGGACACCCATTGCAAGCCCAACACGTCCGTTTGCTTTCGTTCGTTGTCCACGAACCGGTAATCCAAACTCATGCCGTACACCGCGGTAACAGCGAATCATCTTCATCAGGTTAATATCATCACGTAATTTTATGTTAACTTCAGTGCTAATCAAATGCATGTTTATCCCAGTGTCGTAATCCAATCGGTGATTCAACATCCATACGGGGACGATGGCATCAAGTTTTCCAAGGGTTTCTTTGAGTTTTAGGATGTCTGGTTCTTTTAAATTCCCGATTTTTTCATCTTTGTTCACACCAGAGGTCTCAGCAATCTGATACGCTAGATGCCAGCCGATTCCTTTGATTTGGGTGAGAGCATGGATAGTCTTACGTTTACCATCCAGATCAGTATTCGCAATACGAACAATATATTGGAAATCAGGGCCAAAATCCTCAGTTTTCTTCTGTGTTTCTTTTCCTTCTTTTTTTGGCTGTTTGTCTTTTCCAGGTTTTCCTTCTTTTTTTGGATGTTCTCCACCTTTTTGATCTTCTTTTTTATGTTCTGACTTCGTTGCGTCAGATGTTTTCTGTGCAGTAGATGCAGTTTCTTTGGTGGATTTTCCTTTTATTTCTTCTGGTGTTTTCTTTTCATCGTCCACGTAAACGCCTCGATTTCTCTCTATTAGTACTTCAGAAAGTAAGTCCCAATAATAAAAGAGGCTATATTTAAGCATTATTAAGGAATCGTTTAGGTTGCTTTCTGGGAAAAAGAATAACATTTAAACTCTTTTTCGGTATGCTCCTACGTAAGAGTGTGATTGAGTTGACTATATGACGGAAAAAACATTGATAAAAATAGAAGATATCCTCAACGGGAGGAAAAACGGTGAAAGTATACAGGTGCGGGGATGGATTTATCGCACTCGCAGCAGTGGAAATATCGTGTTTACGGTTTTGCGGGATGCAACGGGTACGGTACAGGCAACGGTAAAAAAAGGAAATCTGCCAGACCCGGAGTTTAAAGATGCTGAGAAAGCATTGCTTGAGTCCTCAGTTGAAGTCAAAGGAACTGTTAAAGAGGATAAACGAGCTCCTGGCGGCTATGAAATGCAGGTGACTGGGTTTCATGTTGTGCATTTTGCGGAGCCGTTTCCAATCACTAAGGATCAAAGCCCTGAATTATTAATGGATTTGCGGCATCTGTGGATTCGATCACAGAGACTTTCATCAATTTTGAAGATACGCTCTACTGTAGTTGGTGCGATTCATCAGTTTTTCCGCTCTCAAGGTTTTTTGGAGTTTGATGCACCGGTGTTGCAGCCAAATCAATGTGAAGGCGGCTCAACTCTTTTTGAAGTGAAATATTATGAAAACAAAACATTTCTGTCGCAATCCTGGCAGCTTTATGCAGAAGCAGCGGTGTTTGGTCTTGAGAAAATCTACAATATGGGGCCAACATTTCGTGCGGAGCGGTCAAAAACATCCCGGCATCTCTCTGAGTTCTGGATGGCGGAAATGGAGGCTGCTTGGATGGAATTACCAGATATCGTTAAAATCGCAAAAGATGAAATTAGATTCATCTTAAAAGAGGTGTTAGAACATAATGTTCGTGATCTGGTAGTATTGAACTGTGATAAAGATAAACTTCGCACGATCGCAGAATCTGAGTTTCCAACTATCACGTATACAAAAGCTTTGGAGATATTAAAAGAAAAAGAGCATATGGATGTTGAATGGGGAAAAGATCTTCGAACTGTTGAAGAGGATAACCTCATGAAACATTTCACGATTCCTGTGGTTGTAACTAATTATCCCTTGGAGATCATGGCGTTTTACAAACCAAAAGACCCAAAGGATCCAAAGACCGCATTGTGTTTTGATATGCTTGCACCAGAGGGTTATGGGGAGATTATCGGAGGATCACAACGAAGCCTGGATATTGAGGATATGAAACAGCGTCTTTTGGCGATGGGTGAAAAAGTGGAGAATTACGAATGGTATTTTGATCTGCGTAGATATGGTTCTGTTCCTCATTCAGGGTATGGTGTGGGGGTTGAGCGGGTGGTTGCCTGGATATGCGGTATTGACAACATTAAAGATGCGATTCCTTTCCCACGGACCATTCTTCGGTTCAGACCATAAATGGAGGAGTAAACGGATGAAATCACGAGTGCATGTGAGAATATCGGGTAAAGTTCAAGGTGTCTTTTTTCGTGCCCATACAAAACAAAAAGCAGAACAAATTGGAATTACCGGCTGGGTGAAAAACACATCAGACGGCAAAGTGGAAGCAGTATTCGAAGGGGAGGAACCTTGTATTCAGGAGATGCTCAACTGGTGTCGTCATGGTCCATCTCATGCATTGGTTGAGAAAGTTGATATCAGAATAATACTTGCGACAAAAGCATTTGAAACTTTCACAATTGAATCGTAGATTTCGTGTTATTCTTCAGATTCTTTTGATTGTTTCTTTTTTTCTTTTTCGTCTTGTTTCTTTTGTTTTTCCTCTGCTTTTTCGCCCTCGTGTCGTTTTTCTTTTGCCATTCCGCCTTTTAATGTTTGGATCCGGGATCGCATCGCACGAATGTGTTCTTCCACCTGTTTCTTTTTGATGTTGAATTCAGCTTTTGTGATCTTGTTACTTTCACATTTCATCTCAAGATGGCTAATTCTTTGTTGTTCTTTTGTTATGTTTTTCTCTAATTTCTCTATGTTTTTTTCTAATCGTTTCAGGAAACGAGACATGTTTTTCACCTTCTTCAGAGTTCTCTCCTCTGCGCCTCAAGGGTATTGTTTTCTTTGCCTAAATACTCTGCGAATGTTTTTGTTCTTTCGTAGTCGTATTGGTTTATTTCTTGGAAAACTAAACGATATTTTATGTTTTTTTTTGGGGATAAAGATCTAATATATATGGAGAATAATCGTTTTTTTTTAAAAAAAGCACAACGTTGAAAAGACATAGATAACACTAAATAATTTGGTTTAATGTTGTTTCGCCCAGACGTAATGTCGTAATTTTGCTGATTCTCCGAATCCGCAGGAGGCACATCGTCGTTTCTGGATGTGAAATGCGTGTTTTCCGCATCGTCTGCAGATCGTGTGGGCTCGTTTGCCCCCCATTTTTGATGGTGTTCCTTTCGTCATGGTTCACAACCTAGGTTTTTAGGGAGAAATGTAAATGATGTTGTCTCCGCGTAGGATTACGGTTTCGAGTTTGCGTCTTGGTTCTTTGTTGAGTGTTTCCTCAGCTTTTTTCAGCACAAGGTTAAGGTGAGGGACATCGTATCCATCGAGGATGCCATGGTATTCTAACCCGCTGCGAAGTCCAACGATGACACGGTTGTTGAGACTCTCATGAAGGATCTTCAGTGGTTTATCCATGGGTATTTCTCCTTTTAGAGGTAGTGGATATAAACATGTTATTTATAAGTATTTGGGCTGGTGTATCTGGGTGGTGGGAAAGGTTAAAACCCTTTTGAATCATTCGTATGTGTATGTCTGCGAAGATTAAAAATAGGCATCTGTTAAAGGAGAAGGAAATCAAAAACCTGATTTATGAGTTGAGTAAAACGTTTCATGGTCAGTTGTTTGATACGAATGCATTGGTAGAAACAGGGTTGATTGAGCATTTTTCAATGATTCTTGTGAATGGTAATATTGATTTTTTTATGAAAGAGGGGCGGGCGTTTTTTACACTCGCGGGTGTGAATAAATATGCACTTAAAGAGCAATATGTGGTTGTAGATATGGGTGCAATAAAATTCGTAACTAACGGTGCTGATATCATGGGCCCGGGGATTGTTGATGCAGATCCAAATATTAAGGAAGATGATCTGGTCTGGGTTTGTGATGAGAAGTATCGAAAGCCGCTCGCGGTAGGGGTTGCATTGGTTTCTGGAGAGGCGATGAGATCAAAGAAAACGGGGAAGGCAGTGAAAAACATTCATTACGTTGGTGATGAATTGTGGAATCTTATGCGGTAAATCTAAGTGATTTTGAAGTCCCATATCTTCTTTAAGTAACAGTTTTTTAACAAACATCCTTTTTTAAAAGACGTACTATTGGATCTAATATCTTTTAATAGTGGGTCTGTCCGAATCTAAAGCAGTTTTCTCCGAGAGGATTTTGAGACACTTGCACGATTTTAGGGGTAGTCTCCAAAAAAAACAATGGGTATTTGTTCTTTTCTCATTAAAAACGATGACATCCATGCGGAAATTATTCGTGTGGGTGTCATTCTATTTTTTCTGTATTACACATGTGTTTCTGTAATACGTTTTACGCATTATGTTTTATAGATTATGCTTTACACATAAAACGTAATTCACAAATTGTGTAATTTCGCAATTTGCAGAATTTGTTTTTAACGTAATTACGAAAATACAGATTAAGAAAAAAAACGTTTTTTCCAAACAACCTTCTAATACCGTCTTATAACGACTCAAACAATATCCCGTGATCGCCCTGGCGTGGCCTGGTATGGTTTTCTTTTGCTGTCCAGACAGTCATGGGTATCCCATCCGGGAAGGCCGTGCAACGTCCTTCTGTGATAAGATGTTTGCATTTCATACATTGAGACGTGTACGTCAATGTCTCTGAATAGGAATCATCGATCAACAATTTTTTTATTTCAACCATTGGTTAACCCACAGTATTTTTATTTTTTTTACAATAAAATGTAGTAATTTACTAGGTT
>JAPKYE010000110.1 GCA_026394495.1 Methanobacteriota archaeon
GTTTTTCAGCCTTTTTTACTGGCTGAAAACCAAAAAAAATGTGAAGTGCGAAATGTGTTCTAATCAAGAAAAGAACGATCACCTGCGGAATTCAGGTTTGAAATTTAAACCAGATATCGTAATAGTTCCCGAATGTGAAAAAATTGGTGAACAAACAACCAAGAGTCTTTGGTTTGGAGAAAAAAAGAAAAAAGGGTTAGGTATTTTTTCATATTCTAATTTTGATCTTGAGCTTAATAAAAACTATAATCCATCCTTTAGATATATAATCCCAATCAAAGTAACTGGTGATGTTAGTTTTAATCTTTTAGCTATTTGGGCAATGAATGAGCCAAATAATGTAAAACAAAGATATATTGGACAAATATATTCTGCAATTGATCATTACAAAGAACTACTTGATGAACCCATAATTATTATTGGAGATTTCAACTGGAACGTGATTTGGGATACAAAATTAGATTATCCTTTAAATGGCACTCTAACAGATATAATCAACATTCTAAAAAATAAAAATATTGTAAGTACATATCACACATATTACAAAGAAGAATTTGGGATGGAAACCAAACCAACATTATTTATGTATCATAAAAAAGAAAAATCGTATCATATCGACTATTGTTTTGCTTCAAGAAATTTTAAAATAAACAATGTAGAAGTGGGAATTTTTTCCGATTGGATAAAAAGTAGTGACCATGTTCCAATTATCGTAACATTTGAAGAAACATTTTCTTAGAAATTAAAAATTCGGTGGAATATTTTTGTTGTCAATAATACAAAACTTACAATCATCACAGATCCCTTTAGGGTTATCTGTTTCTTTTGTGCCACAGAGTTTACAGAACATTTGTTACCTCTTCTAAACAATTTAGAATGTCCCTGGTAAATGAGGCAAAGGTTGTGCGTTATAAGTTGCCTCGGCATAACTTTGCGGATTCCTAAGAGTAACTGTGATCATATCTCCCTCCTGAATATGAGGGATATTATCATTTGGTCCAAGTTCATCGCTTTCGAATGTAAAATTCAATTGCGCCTCTTGTCCTGGCAGAATGATTGTTGGTTTTATCGAAGTTTGTTTCTGATGACTACGGAAAATATTATCATCAGGACAATTCCTATGGACAATATCACCCTCAGGATAATTCGAACAATGGTAGTTGCTATCTCTAAAGGTTACATCGCAACTAAATTGAATATATTGATCTTCATCCAATAACCCACCACCACAAGTAACCGTTTTCATTCCATTATTTATTACTTTTAACGAAAAGTCATAAAGTTCATTTTCGATGCCAGATCCATAGGTGTAGATCATTCGGTTAATTGGAAAATCCGTGATTTCAAGATTACACATTTTGGTTTCGTCATATGGATATTCATCACTATTATCACCTACCCCATCGTTATCCGAATCATTCCATTCAGTTGGGTCTTTAGGAAAAACATCAACACCATCATTATAACCATCACTATCAGTATCTCGATCCTGAATTGTGAAAAATGACCAGCTACCAATTAAATCACTTGACACCGCATATCGAAGTATTATATGGACTTCATTCCCATAAGGGTAAGTTTCGCTGATTGTTAGAGTATCACCTACTTTAATTATTCCTGTTTTCCAATGAGCCATTATATCATCATTATATTGATATTCAATTTCGTTCCAATCAAACACTTTATTAACCGAGATAACTGTTAATTTATTATCAGTTTTTTCAAACGAAATTGAAGGGATTTCTTCATCAAATGATCTCAATTTAGTCATAACTGATGTCGGTTTTTCAATAATAGATAAACATACAAGATTAACAGTATTATCATTATTAGAAAATGAATAATCGTAAATAAATGCTATAGCTTTATCTTCATAATTAATACTTAATTTCCCATCTTTTATATCCCAAGTTCCATGGGTTTTTGTTTTAGAACCATCAAAAACTATCTTTTCTGGACTTGATCCATAAACAGAAAGAAAGCGTCCATCGTCATAGAAAATCCATATGGGATCAAGGAAACTTCCCTGCCAATAATCAAGAAATTTTTCTTTATCATTTGTAGGGCTATTACATCCGCTTAATCCAACACAAACAAGCAAAAAAACAATTCCAAATAACAATAATTCTTTTTTCATTCCATTCTCCTCAATCCTAAAATCAACTAATCCTTTATAAACCCTCAGATAACGGATGCTAATCTGTAGAAATAAAAAGAAAAAAACAAAAGAAAGTTTTAGATGGAGAAGAACCGATACGAAAATTTAGATTATGCCAAAATTGGTGATCAATCTGAGAAATTCCTTCCTGTTGGACTCGTCGCACTCTGCCGGGCCCATCTACATTTCAACATATCTTAAAGATTCGGCGTAATATCCTTATCATCTAAAATACAAAACTTACAATCATCACAAATCCCATCAGGGTTACCCGTCTCTTCCGTTCCACAGATTTTATTGAATATGTATTAATTTCCTATAGATCTATACCATTCCTGAGCTGAGCATTGCTGATTGGCAATTACGGCAGATCGGTGTTTCTTCATCGTCCCTGAGTTCTGATCCGTATATCGTACAATATCTCAGTTCTGCCATTGTTTTGATCATTCCAGACAATATTCTTTATCCTTTGTCATTATTTATTTTTTCATCTCTGTCCCGGCATTTCCTATCGGTGCCTGGTATTTCACTCGAAAACCCGCCAATTCCCAAGTCTGTCACCTGAAACACCCTTCAATGACCAGTTCCAGGATGGGTTCATTGACAGCCATTTTCCAGGAGTAACTCATTTCTCAACTATGTCACTTTTCCATTTCCCAAGTTTGTCACCTGAAAGTGCCCTTGTTGAATCTGTGTCCTCCGAGACAAAATTCCCAACGGTGTCACCTGGGAAATTCCCATCTGTGTCACTTTTGATTTCCCAACAGTGTGACGTAACGTTTCCCATCTGTGTGACGTATCATTTCTTATTTTCATTGTATAGATTTTTTTCTGAATACGTACACCGATATCCTTTGAGCAAAATCTTTAAATAAGTAAACACACATATTATACTTATAGGGAAGATTATGACGAATATGACGTTATCAGTCCCGGAAGAACTCCATAAAATAATGAAAAAACACTCAGAGATCAAGTGGAGCGAAGTCGCAAGGCAAGCGATGTGGACGCAGGCACGAAAAATCGAGCTCATGGATAAAATCATATCAAAAAGTGAACTTACTGAGAAAGATGCGGAGTCCATAGGAAGAAAAATTAAGCACGATATCGCAAAAAAACATGGACTGGTGTAATGAAACTCGTCATCGACACCAACAAAATCATTGCAGCACTCATCAAAAATGGTCTCTCACGACAGATTATCACGAATCCGATCTTTTCATTCATCACACCCGACCATACCCTTGATGAGATATCGAGTTATGAAACAGTCATTCGAAAGAAAGGAAAACTTTCAAAGAAAGAATTTGACCTTTTGTTCGCCCTTCTTTTTGGATATATTACGATCATTCCAAAGGAAGAATATACCAAATTTCTTCCTATGGCTCAAACACTGATTGAGGATGTTGACGATGTCCCTTTTATCGCACTATGTCTTGCAGTAAAAACTGATGGAATATGGAGCGATGATACGCATTTTCATACGCATCAAAAATTCATGATATTCCGTACAAAAGATTTAATTTCCTTGCTTTAAAAACCCCTCTATGTCTTTTTTTTGGTGTGGTGGGGCGTTACCCTGTCTCCATGACTGCGGCCACTCGGCTTTCTGAGGCATATCGGTATGTCTGCGGCTATCTGGTATCGTCCTTGATCGGCTTTTTGAAAAAGAACCCTGCATTTTCCATAGGTGAATCTGGTATTTATCATCAGTGTAATCGGTATTTCCTATCACTGAACCCGGTAATTCCCATCCTTGTGACATGCAACCCTGTCGTTGACCAGTTTTTCAGACAGCCTCATTGACTAGTAAAAATAGGGGGAAAAACACTTCTCATCTTTGAGACTTTTTATTTCCCAACTATGTCGCCTTAAGTCTTTCATTGTTGTTGCTCATACGATCAGTGCAACAACAATGGTTATACTTATATCGAGCAGGAGTAACAATCTTTTTTATCATGATATCCTTTCTTAGATTTGACTTTATGTTTGCCAAAACAAATAAATGGCTGGAAACAGAACAATTCGTCTACGAAGAAATAAACGAAATTAAATACCCAACGAAAGAAACAATCATCATGATTCATGATTACCTGATTGAAACATTTATTGTAGAAGGAGAATCCGCGCATAGGGGAATTATGTCTGATGCTGCACTTTCTTTTCATGGCATCCAAGCATACCAGGATGAAAAAGAAAACAAAAAAGAAGACATCATTTTGAAAGGGGCATTGATTTTTAATCAATTTCTTCAAGCAGGTCATCCCTTTGTCGACGGTAACAAACGAACAGGATTTATCACATTGTGGTTATTTCTTACACTCAATGGTTTCAGATTAAAAGTCTCATCATGGGCATATAAAAAACATCTGAAACAAATTAACAAATGGGCGATGGAAACAGATTCAGATAATATTACTGAAATTGTACATTGGATAAAACAAAACGTTATCTGGATAAACGATATGAAAAAATAAAAAATTTTAGTCAGCGAGTTTTTTCAATAGTTTCTTATTTTTTTTTATAAATTGATTGAATTCCTTTGAAAGATCAACAGATCCACGAGTCATTTTATGTTTTTTTTGAGATTCTGCCATACGACTTCCTACTCAAGTATTATTTATTCTTCTCCTCTATTTATAGATTGTTATGACGAAAGTTAAATTGTCATCCCCGTTTTTATCGCTTTTCTTTTCCCAAGTTTGTGACCTAGCATTTCTCATTTTCATTACCTTTAAGCATTATAAAAAATAAAGTACAAAAATGATCAGGATGGGATAATTGTTTTAAGTCTTGAGTTTTTCTGAGGAGATTTCAGTGTTATTTTCGTTTGTTTCTTTAGTTTTGAAGGGGTTTCGGAATCAGCGATTTTTTTAGCGAGTTCAAAATCAAATTTTAGGATCACCTGTACAAGTTTATTGTCAAGAAATTCGTCAATAGTCGATATCTACTACGTTAAAATAAAATACTGCTACCTCCATATCAATACCTGAAAAGTGGAAATCAAAATGAACCGAATCGGAACCACAGCAATACTGTTCTTGTTCCTTGGAGTAGCACTCTCACCGATCAGTACCGGCTCTCAGTTGAACAAAAACACGATGATACAAAAGGAAAATATCACACCTTCATCAAAGACAACAGAAGATACTCCGACAATGACCCCTGAAGACGAAGGGGATCATTTTCCTTGCGGATGTGAATGGTGGTGGCTCTACACCATGTGCACACTCGAAGATGGAAGCGAATGGGATATCTGCATTCAATTCTTATACCAGATGAATTGGACAAAAACACAATGGTCGAGTACCGACGGCGTCTCCTATCTGAGGATTCAAAGCTGGGATCGACACACCGGGGATCTGTTTACCTCCATGCATATCAACACCCACCCTAGATCATTTCATCATGAAAAAGAGAAGGTGAATCTCACCTACTACGACTCCACCATGACCGGGGTATACCCAAACTATACTGCCTTTATCCATGACGATACCAACAATATATCGATGACGGTGGAAATCACTGCAACCGCTGCTCCATACTTAGCAGGGACTGAATCAGTTGGAGGGGTTATTCCCTGGGGAACCGGCTCGTTTCAATACTGGACACTCCCATTGGTAACGCTCTATGGGACACTCACAAAAAAGAATGTTTCCTCATCAGTCACTGGGATAGGGTACATGGAACATTTCTTTGGTGACGCACATTTATTTGATACGTTTCTGCGAACGAAATCACTTCGTGATCTTCTCCAACTCTACAGCCTGTATTCCTCATTTGAAAAATGGATCCTGAAAGAAAACCTAAAAAACGGATTAATCTCATTGAACTCACTGGATACCAGCACGGATAACTTCGTTGGTTACGATTGGATTTGGACAGGGTTTGACAATGGATGGAGTATGATCCTCTACCGCCTCTCTGCATTCACGGTCAATGACGGACAATCACTGGGAGTAATCGTGATATCTGATGGGAACTCCTCATGGGAATTCGGGGATCTCTATATCAAAGTGCTCAGAGAAGCCTATCTCAAAGAACGAGATATGTATCTTCCCATGGATTTTGAAATCATCGCAAGAAAAGACGCAAAAGAATTCCATGTCGTATTTAACAGCACGACAAATGTCACTACCATGTACTTTAAAAAAGGGTTTTTTGAATTCGGGAATTTTCTTGTGGCGGGAGAGGCACACGGATATTTTAAAGACAATGACACACTGATACCTCTCACGGGAAAAGGAACCAATACACCACTACGGTACATCCCCCGATTCATTAAACATATCTCTTCAAATATCGAATTGATTTTACCGCCAAAAGGTATGGGTATTTTCCTCCAAAAAGTCACCCACTATTTCGGGATTAAAATCAGCTTTAAATTGTTGTTACGTCCAATCTTTACGCTCTCGTTCTCTATTACCCCATCCCCATCCTGAACAAAAAAAATCCCGTTTTAGTCGCCTGACTTCATACCAATATACTTATGATGCTTTCAAGGATATGTTTTTACAGAAAAAAGAATTATCAGACCCCCGGAGCAGAAACCATGAACGATGACGGAAGAAGGAAACGAACCATATTCTCTCTTCTCTGTTTTGGGTTGTTACTTATCGTAACAGTGTACGTTCTTCAAAACGAGGGATACATAAACATCAACGTTAACATTACACCACCTCCATACCAACCCTCGATATATCAAACGAATGAACAACTATCCTATTCCCCTATATCTATACATTTTGGTACACATGAACAGGGGTGGACAGGGACAAAATCATTATATATATGGAATACTGGCACGGGGACGCTTACCTACACAATAAATTCGGATGCATCTTGGATTTCAGTATATATAACAAGTGGCAGTTCTAATGGCGAATCTGATGTTATTACGCTCAGTGTTGCAAATACCGAGTATATGTCTGGATACTACTCTGGCGATGTTCAGATTTTGTCAAATGGTGGATCTGGTATAGTTCATGTGGAAATAACGATCACTTCACCAAGTCAACAAGAACCTTCACCAGAAATAACATACATTGCCGTATTAGACCCAGGTTATGTTCTTACAACCACCCTTGCCTCAGGAAGCCAAGGTTACATTTACTATGAATACGAAAACATTTGTCACAACAATCAAATAGAGATGTATCAGTCTGTCGCTTTTTTTGATCTGAACTCAGGAGTCTGTTATGCGAATTTCCCGTTCCGCTTTCCACTACAGACATGCGGACAGTTATACCAAAATGAAATCGACATCACGAGAGGAAACTCCTCTTGTATGAACGGAAAATGCTACACAAGTGTCCCTTGTTATATCTCTCAATATTATCCTACCGGGGATCAAAAAGCGGTTGTTACAATAACTGATTATATAACAGGAAAAAGTACCAATACGACAATATATTATTCATTGACGTGACAATAATTAAAACGATGTTTTATTCTATGAATAAAAAAATTTTGTAAATAATTTATGAATGAACACATCTCTGGTTTCTTGTGAGTTGCTTCAATAAAAAAAAGATGAGAATACGATTTTTACTATTTTTAAGTTGGAGATCTTTATCGGAAATAATATAGAACTTGCAATCATCGCAGATCCCATCAGGATATCGTTTTTGATTTTTTTTATCCAGATGCACTACTAAAGAAAATAATATATCTAAAAAGGACGTATCCTGCGCAGATGAGGATGTTATCATCAGTTTCTAGTATTATTGCAACTGCTCCAAATCGTATCTGGATCGGATAATATTTTTCGAAAGTATCTTGTGGGGTAACAGTGCCGTTTTGTATGATAAATTGTTCCTTTGGATGTTTTGAATACATCTTGGAGAGATAGTATATTGTAAGGTTGTAATTTACTGATGTGTTACCCTCATTGTCAACAACAATCCAAACGGTATGATTTTTTGCTTCACCAACGATCAGAGACGTATGATTCTCTTCAGTGGTATACGTATTTTTTGCGTATCCTGCCGGTATGTATATTGACCCGAAGATCAGAAGACATATGACTATTGGCACTATTTTGTGTTTCATTGTTTTTTCCTCCATGAAATGTCACCTATATGATCATTACATTTATTATGATGGTACATTAAATATATAAATATTGTGTTTTTAAAATCTAACTATGAATTATATGGAACGATAATCACAGATTCCATCAGGGTTATCTGTTTCTTCAGTTCCATAGATTTTATTGAATACATGATCTATGCCATTCCTGAACTGATCATAGCTGATTGACAGTTAAGGCAGATGTCTGGTTCGTCATTCTGTAGTTCTGATCCGCATATCTTACAATGTCTTGTTTCTACCATTCTGCACCTTTTTCATTTCAGATTTTACCATTTACGTACATTATCTTTTGCTACCGATCTTATATTTTCTCTTTTGATTCTACGATGGATCCTTATTTCTTGGTGTGTTTTGGGCTGTTTTTTGTTTGTTCATCTGAGACTTTGATGATGAAGCTTTCATCAGTCTTTTTGTTTAGGGTTTTATCCCAGGTTTCCATGTCTGCGGCTATCCAGTCCTTGATGGTTTTCAGCTGAGGCGATGGCTGTGTTGTTGCTTCATTTGTTACATCATCTTTATGTCTGTTTTTTACTAGGTCTTGTAGGTCTTTTGTGGTCTTACATATGTTGTTGGTGCGTTGATGATCGGTGCACAGGGGTCTTTTGTGTTTGTTCATTGAATATGAGAACTCTTGCAGTGAGATTGTTTTTTTGCATTCGTTGCAATAATATTGCATATGTTTGCTCCCCGCAACCAGGATACTATTGGATAGCACTGGGTGCATATTAAGAGTTACCCGCAAAAATCCCAAGTACAAAACAGGTATTTCCTAATGGATACCGGATTACCCATCGATATGTTCCGGGGTTTCCCAACTGTGTCACCTGTAACACCCTTCGTTGACCAAAAAAACAGACACTTTCTTAATTCTTGTTTTCCAGGAGAAAAACAGTTGCCATCTGTATCACTTTTACATTTCCCAAGTCTGTCACCTGAAAGTGCTCTCGTTGAATCTGTGTCCTCCAAGAAGAATTTCCCATCCGTGTCACCTGGAAATTTCCCATCTGTGTCGTCTAGCATTTCCCGTTTGTGTCACTTTTGGTTTCCCATCTTTGTCACTTTTGGTTTCCCAACTTCATCGCTTATCATATCCAATTTTATCGTTTAATTCATTTTATCTTTCTTGAAAAAAGTTGTTTCGCCTTCATCTTCTTTAAAAAAATATGTTTTGAACACGCTTACTTCCGACTCAACGAAACATCGCCTTGCAAACCAAGACAACCCGACATACTATTTCCTACAACACCTTGAAGATTATCACTTAAAATATTCAAAGACCATATGTTTCCTCCAAGATCTGCAAAGGTAAGACGACTGCCGCTTATCACCCCATTATAAATCTGGCTTTGTGAATGATCAAAACCGGAACATCCCTGTCCAGAGATAAGGGTTTGAACCTGAGATTGAGGAATATTAATAGTAACAGTACCATACACAGAATTTCCGTTTTGCTGAAGCTGAAGAAACACTGAAGGAGGATTCATCGTACCAACATATCTGCAAGCAGGGTTCTGGCAGTTGTTGGTAAACGTACCTGAGCCCTCCCAGGTACCTGACAAACCACCCATCGGAGAAATAAACCCGTTAATATCCGCATAGGTATAAAATACATAGATAACTCCAAGTACAGCAAAAATCAATATGATTATCATGACAGGATTCTTCTTCCCTGTTTTTGTCGATCGTTTCTTGACAACTGCATCAGCATTGTCCTTTTTTATCATCTCAGTTTGTTTCCCGCATTGAGAACAAAACTGAGAATCATCTAGTAGTTCTTTGCCGCAGCCAGTACAATGTTGAGTCATTGTTCTCCTCTTTCTAACCACACATACAATCCATAAACACATTTATGTTCGTTGGATTTTATCATGGAACTCTTCTTTGGTTATCTCGCCACGCGCCAACCTTTTCTTCAGGATCTCGTCTGCTTTCTCCTTGGTTTCTACTTGTTCAATGATGACGGTCTTAGCGGATATCGTCTCCTTTTCTTTGTACTCGTCTTTCGCTCCGATTAATTTCTGCCGTGTAATCTCAGTTTCTTCTTTAGATCCAACATTAAATTGTAATATTTCAAATTCTGGTTGCACTGTTCGCATTTGAACATTTAACATTTTTGAGATCAATCCGGTTGTCGTGACGCTAACGATGGAGCCAAGTGATCCTTCGAATAAGAGATGAAAGCCTTTTGAAAACATTCCTGGTTTTTTTAAAAAAAGTATTCGTTTGTTAGTGATTACTAACACTCCGATTCCTTTTGACCACATAGAACCCGATTTAGCATCCAGTAATTCTTCATTTTTCGTTAAAATACCGGATGAATATATCTCTGTTGTATCCATCTTTTCTCACGCAACCCACAATTTCATAACAAGTATTCCTTTATAAAATCTAAGATAACGGATGAAGCTACCGTGGACTTCATTAACAGAGCAAATTTTACTGATCATTGTTCTTTATCCTGGGATCCAGCATTCATCATCCTTTTTTCATTAAAAAAGTTATTTCTCCTTAAGTTTACTCACGTACAGCCGTTTCTTTTTTTCTAATTGTACTAGTTTTTCCAAAGCAGTAACAACATCAGTTTCCCATTCTCTTTCAAGAAGAATACTGTTCAACGCAGCGGTATCAAGCGCAGTCACCAAATCATATTTCCCATATTCTCTGAGTGTTTGTTCAAGACGCTGGCGTTCTTTGCTGTTTTTCGGGGGGCACACGTACCGAATGCTATCCGTGATCCGCACCTTGTTTTGTGTACCAAACACACAATCAATGTGTTCTTTAGAAGAAAACAAAACAAGCGCCTCCTCTAGTTTAGTGATCTCCGCATCAAGCTCCATGTTCACCAGTTTTTGTTTGTTTTTAATTTCTGCATACCGGTTCACAAGATTTAGACCAGTATCCGCAAGATATTCATTAGCAGGTTTTTCTTTTATCTTATAGTGATGTGACCACTGCCGACAAAGGGGTTTGAACTCGCACCATTCACAGAGAAACGATGGACTCGCAGCAAACGTCTCCTCGCGTTCTATTTTTTCAATAAGTGCAATAGTATCTTTTTTCAACAGAGCAAGCTCGGAATCTGTGCGTGTGGAATCGATTTCTTTGTCAAACTTCAAAAAATGCCAGATCAGCCGAACATGTGCAACATCAGGGTACTGGTTTTTCACACCAATTGAATACAGGGCAAGCTGTCTATCTGTTTTAATATATTCAGGTAGTGGCAACCGGGAATTCGTCTTATAATCATGAATCTCATAAAAACCATCTTTTTTTTCAGTCAATCGATCGATAAAACCTTGCAGTTTGAACTCACCAGACTCATCAAGATTAATCAAAATACGCTGTTCTAGTGCTATCGTCCGACCTTGATCAAATGGTTTGTACCGATAATAATAATCACTGATGTATTTTTCAGCCATTTTTTGATAATTCTCGGAATTATACTCCTTATTTACAATCACGATCGAATCAGACCAGTTCTTCGCCCATTGTGCTCGTAAAAAATCAAGCAAATCAGGAAGTGTATTTGTCTTCTGATGCATTAAATCCTTATACAGTTTCTCAAGTGTCTCATGTGCCTGTGTGCCAAGAAACGCTTCAACGCTGCCTTCAACCTCTGTTTCAACCTTATCAACATACTGAAGCTTATATTTCTGAGAACACTGCTCAAAGCAACTCAACCGCGAATGAGAATATACTGTCATACACACATGAATACCATAACCCATTTTAAAACTAATAGCCACGATACACTTGAAAAAATGATTTTTCTACTAATTAATCCAAGATCATTGATAAAAACCTCTTGTTAACACCTTATCTAAACCCCTAAGAGATATCTTTATATTTTAACGTGAACTATAGAAATAAGGAGTAAAGGTATGAAAAACCTAAACAAGAGTATTTTTACTATTCTTATCATCAGTAACCTCTGCATATGTTTGCTGCCAGTACAAGCCGATAAAACACAAAGCGTGCAGATACTATCAGCTGATAATGCAACACCTCCGGGACAACCCAAAATAGGTCCTGGCAGCTCAAATTATTCGCATACCGTCATCAAAAGAAGTAGATACGGTCTGGGTGGCCAGGAATACTGGATTTTTGAACCAGAAAACCCGACACCCCAGACAGCTCCGCTCATCGTCTTTAACCATGGCTGGAGTGCTATGTACCCGTTTTTCTACCAAGAATGGATCAATCATCTTGTCAAACGAGGAAACATCGTTGTCTACCCCCGCTATCAACTCACACTCACCATCGATTTCAGAGCATTCAACTCAAATGCGATTACAGCGGTAAAAAAGGCAATCACTGAACTACAAAACGGAAACCATGTTAAACCAGATTTAACCAAATTTGCAATCGTTGGTCATTCACTTGGTGGAGGGATCACCGCAAACATGGCGGCACTCGCAGAACAAGAAGGACTTCCCATACCAAAAGCAATCATGCCGGTACAACCAGCAATAGCCTACACTCCTGAAAAAGTGAATTTCAGCACCATTTCAAACCACACACTCATGCTTGTCATTGTCGGAGAAAACGACACCGTTGTAGGTAACGAATCCGGTAAAACCATCTTTTATGGTGCGAACAATATTCCGCTTACTCAGAAAGATTTTGTGATACAAGTCACTGACGCATATGGTTCTCCAACTCTTATCGCTGATCATCTCGCACCACTTGCATTTCGAAACAATATAGGTGGTACGGTCAATGCGATGGATTACTATAGCACCTGGAAACTCTTCGATGCCTTAACCGACTATGCTTTCTTCGGCACGAACGAAGAGTACTGTCTTGGTAACACCTCTGAACAACGATTCATGGGGTTGTGGAGCGACGACACTCTCGTAAAGGAAATGATAGTGACAGACACCCCGTAACATTTTTTTTCTAATCAACACAAGGATGGGTTCTCACGGCGGATCATCATCCAATACATCTTCAAATCAAAGATACGTACCTTAATAAAGAATAATCACATTTAATGCTTCTTATGATATCAAAAAAACAGTTAGAACCAAAGCGTAGAAAGAAAACCGGCAGAAAAATCCTTATGCTTGCTATCATCATTGTCATAGCACTTGTTCTTGCAGTAACAGTTCCTCCATTGTTCCAACCAAAAACCATTGAGATCGGTGATTGCACTGAAGTCCAATACATCGGGAAATTCGCTGTAAACGGAACAGTCTTTACGACCACCTACGACGATGCGATAAATAAAACCGGTGGAATACCACACAACCTCTTCGTAAACCCAAATAAGAACCTTGCAATACCAAGCGGATGCGGAGCAACATATAGACCAGCATATGTGCCTCCAGAGGTTATCCGCGCGCTCGTCGGCATGAAAGAAGGAGAAACAAAAAACATCACGTTATCGCCTGAAGAGGCATATGGTGACTGGAATATCAGCCTTGCCGCTCAATATGAATTTGGAGCATATCCAGTGAATGAAATCTGGGACACAACCGTCGAAAACTTTCCAACATCAGAATTTTCGTACTACTTCCCTGGCGTCGAATTGCTAGCAGGAACAATCTTTGATTACTGGGCGGCAATAGCGTTGGAACTAGAGGGAATACTCAACGCAAAAATAACCAAAATCGCCAATGATAACGTCACCTTCAAAATGCTTCCGATAAACGGGACTACTTTTACAGCTCCTATATTTAACTGGACAGACACAATCCTGGTCACAAACAACACCGCATTCACGATTCACTCCGACATCTCAGTCAACCACACATTTTCATTTCAGGATCCTGACAGTAATGAAACAGTATATGGGGAGGTTGTCAGCGTGAATGAAACCGAAGCAACATTTGCATTTAATGCAAAAGCGCCATCAATTGAATTCATCGGCCAAAGCCTTGTGTATGAGTTTACGGTTGTGAAAATCACTAAAACAGCTGATTAAGAATGCTGAAAAAAACAATTTTTTTTTACAAAAAACGATGCAAAAATCTTTGTATTGTTTTCAACCGATTAATAGACACCAACGTACCCTCAATCTGTATATCCTGTTTCTCGGTCATCTAAAACAACGTCTTTTGACAATGTCATGAACCACAATGTATTCATATGGGAAAAGAATTGCGTATAAACATTATAAACATTTAAAATCAAACAGCGAGAACACATATCATCGGGGGAGATGAAATCCATATGGGTAAAACCATCATTCAAAAAATCTTTGAACACCATTCAAAAAACAAAGCAAACGTTGACGATATCATCGACGTTTCAATCGATGTGCGGGCAGCACGGGATTTCGGCGGGGCAAACGTAATCAAAAACCTAGAAAAACACAATCTTCCTATTGATGATTCTAAAAAAACCTTTTTTACGTTTGACTGCAACCCAGGCGGCTGTGATCAGAAATATGCGGCAAATCAGCATCTCTGCAGGCTTTTTGCACGGCAACATGATATTACTGTCTATGACATGGATAAAGGCATAGGGACCCATCTTGCGTTTGAAGAAGGGCTAATAGCACCAGGTGATACGTTTGTATCAACTGATTCACATGCAAACATCCTTGGGGCATTAGGAGCATTTGGTCAAGGGATGGGTGATAATGATATAGCACATGCGTTTGCCTATGGGAAAATCTGGTTCAAGGTTCCCCCGACAATAAAAATCATCCTTAACGGAAAACCATCGAAACATGCATCAGCTAAAGACGTCGTATTAAAAATGATTAAAGAACTTGGTGCAAATGGACTGCTTGGGTACGCAGCTGAAATCTACGGGGATTATATTGATGCTCTTTCGCTTGATGGACGTCTGACGATTGCATCTATGGCAACAGAGATGGGTGGGATCATTATTTTGTTTGTTCCAAACAAAGAAATCATTTCGTTTTATAAGAAAACATGTGGGAGAACAATAAACCCGATTCTTGCAGACTCTGATGCAGTGTACGAAAAAACGATAGAGATCGACATTGATGATCTTTCATTGCATGTTTCAAAGCCTGGACACCCGGAGGATGTTGTATCTTTAAAAGAAGTACAGGGAACGGTTCTTGACTCAGGGTTCATCGGGTCATGTACCAACGGACGAATGGATGATATGCGTATTGCCGCAAGAATCCTCAAAGGAAAAAAAATAGCGCAAGGAAGAATCTTAAAGATTGTTCCAGCAACGGACACTATTTGGAAGATGTGTTTGAAAGAAGGTCTAATTCAAATCTTTAAGGACGCAGGCGCTTTGATTGGTTCTGCAGGATGCGCTGGATGTGCAGCTGGGCAGATTGGTCAGACAGGGGACGGAGAGGTTACGATATCCACCGGTAACAGAAACTTTACAGGTAAACAAGGCAAAGGCGATATCTTTCTTGCTTCACCAGCTATTGTTGCTGCGTCGCTTATCGCAGGGTATATCGTATCTCCTGATGAAATCCCTGATAAACCTGTATCTGTGAAAAATAGTCAGAAGAAAACAAAAACAGAAGCTCCTCAGAAACCAAAAAAAGAGGTTTCTTTGCAGGTCAAAGGATGTGCATGGGTCATTAATAAAGACAATATTGATACGGATATGATTTTTCATAATCGGTATCTAACTATCACAAATATCGAGGAGATGGGGCCGTATACGTTTGATAATTTGATGGGATACGAGCAGTTTTCTAAACAAGCAAAAAAAGGGGATGTTGTGATTGTTGGAAAGAACTTTGGATGTGGCAGTAGCAGACAACAGGCTGTGGACTGTTTTAAAGCACTTGGAGTAAGCGTAATCATCGCTGAATCCTTTGGCGCAATCTACGAACGCAATGCGATAAATAGTGCGATGCCCATTCTTGTATCCCCAGATATAACCAGTCTTATTTCCGATAAGGATGATCTTGAGGTTGATTTTGCTACAGGAACAATAGTGGATCGTACGAAAAACAAGGTTTATGAAGCAAGACCGTTTTCAATGGTGCAGAAAACCATTTTCCTTCGCGGGGGACTTTTGGAAGGGTGAATGTGTATGGGTCAGATGACGTTTGCAGAAAAAATATTAGCGAAATACGCTCATGAAAAAAATGTGGTTTCCGGGCAGATAGTTACGGTCAGACCTGATCATTTACTGATGCATGATAATGCTGCTGCGATCATAAAAAAAGTTCTGCCTGAGCTTTTGCAATATGGTGTGAATGATGTGAATCTTCCGGTGATAATCCTTGATCATGTGATCCCAGCATCGGATGAGAAAACCGCGATGAATCATAAAATCATCCGCGAGTTTGTAGCAAAATACAAAATCCCTAATTTCTTTGATATCGGTAATGGTGTTTGTCATCAGATCATGATCGAAAAAGGTCTTGCCCTTCCTGGACAATTGATCCTTGGGAGTGATTCTCATACGTGTTCGTATGGGGCTGTTGGTGCGTTTTCTTCAGGTATTGATAGGACGGAGGCAGCAGCGCTTCTTCTTATCGGTGAAACATGGCTTAAGGTGCCGCAAAGCATTAAGATTACGTTAAATGGGAAAATGAGTAGTGGTGTCTATGCAAAGGATGTTATTTTGCATATTATTGGCGACATTTCTGCATCTGGCGCTGATTATTGTTCTGTTGAGTTCCATGGTGATATCGGTCAGTTCTCTGTGGATGAGCGGTTCACGATGGCAAACATGGGTATAGAGATGGGTGCGAAAAACGCAGTGTTCCCTGTTGATGAGGTAACCATGAAATATCTTTCTTTTATTGGCGTCAAAAAAACACAGTATACACCTGTTTCTGCTGATATGGATGCATCCTACCAAAAAGAACTCAACTATAATCTGTCGGAAATCCTACCTGTGGTTGCAGTGCCGCATGGTGTCGATCAGGTGAAGCCAATAAATGAAGTTATAGGTCTTGAGATTCAACAGTGTCTTATCGGCACCTGTACGAATGGGCGTCTTTCTGATTTTAAGATTGCTGCTGAAATACTAAATGGAAAAAAGGTTCATCCGAGGGTTCGTTTACTGATCGTTCCTTCTTCTCAGCAGATATTTCTTGATGCGATCCATAAAGGTTACATGGAGATTTTTATTCGAGCAGGCGGCGTTGTGCTGCCGCCTGGTTGTGGTCCTTGTCTTGGGGCGCATCAGGGTGTTCTTGCTCCTGGGGAACGATGTATCAGTACTTCTAATAGGAATTTCAAAGGGAGGATGGGTTGTAAAGATGCTGAAATCTATCTTGCTAGCCCGGCAACAGTTGCTGTTTCAGCGTTGGCTGGCGTGATTTCTGATCCTCGGAAAGGAGGTGTGTTCTGATGCGGATATGGAAATATGGTGATAACATCAACACAGATATGTTGTTTCCGGGAAAATATACATATACTTGTAGCACTGCTGAGGAAATCAAACCTCATCTGTTGGAGGATCTGGATCCTTTGTTTGCAAAACAAGTAAGTAAAGATGATGTTATTTTTGCTGGGAAAAACTTTGGATGTGGCAGCAGTAGGGAGCAGCCTGTGGTTGGGTTGACAGGGGTAGGTATATCTGCTGTTGTTGCTGAGAGTTTTGCTCGGATTTTTTTTAGGTCCGCAATCAACCAAGGATTATTACTCATTGAATGTCCAGATGCAGTCCGTGCGTATCGAAAGGGTGATTCGGTGAGTATTGATGTAAAAAACGGGGTAGTCCTTGTTGCAGGTACATCGTATGTGTTTCCTCGGTTGCCAAAGGAGATTCTTGCGATTCGTGATGCCGGTGGACTTTTACCATACATTCGGGAAAAACTCAAACAGAAACATCAAAAGTAAGTCATCTCTATTTTTTTTTAGAGGTTTTTTATCATTTTTATATGGGGGATTCCTGCTTCTTGAAAAATTGTTCCTTCTTCGATGAATCCGAATCGTTCATAGAATTTTTGGACATGTGTTTGTGCATGCAGAAAAAGTGTTGTATTGTGTTTTGTTTTGCAGAAATTGATACAGTAATTGGTTATATCTGTGCCATATCCTTTGTTTCTGTAGGGTTTAAGGATTGCGATGCGTTCTAGTTTTGCCTTGTTTTTTCCGATTTGTCTGATGCGTGCACAACCGATGGGTTGTTGATTGAGTTTGGCGATAAGATGGTTTGAATCGTTGTCAAGGTCGTCGAATTCTAGGTCTTTGGGGACTTGTTGTTCTTGGACAAATACTTCTGTTCGTATTTGGTATATTTGATCGAGTTCTTTTGTGTTGGTGACCAATCGTATTTCTAGGGTGTTCATTTGTATGAAATACGTTGTTCATGTATAAAAAGAGGATGTTCGATGGATAAAAAAATGTTTTATTCATCATCGTAGATGTCAAGTGTTTCAAAAAACTCTGGTTTGAAGTAGTATCCATATCCTGTTTTTTCGATGAGTCCTTTTTTGATGCAGGTTTCAAAGAGTTCATCCATTGCTTGTTCTGTGTTTTTTGTTTTTTGTTGGTTGTTTTTCTTTTTTTGGTTTTTTTGTGTTTTCATCTCTCATCACCGCTCTTGTGTGTTATATTAACATGATACTTACTGACATTTATCATATATAAAAGTATGTTGTAAAAACGTCAAAATGAAATAATACATAAAAACGATGAAAAAAGGAATCTACGAAGGACCATATGTTTTATGAGAGAAGTACTCGCTCAAGTGCAGACAGATTCTTTTTCACTGCTTCGACTTCTTGGATTTTCTCAGATTCAAAACTTTTTAACAAACTGGGTAACGATGCAGTTAATTTATAATGATGAACGGGTCTGCCTTTCCCCTTCTTTTTGATATCATGCTTTGTGATCCATCCGCGTCTGCGCAATTCCTGGACCGCAACACTCACCTGAGGTTGTAACAACTCAGCACCAGTTTCGATATCAGTGGAACGACAATCTTCAACGTGTGAGATATACATCAGGGTTTTTGCAAGATTTTTTGGCATACCCAGATCGGCAAATAAATCAATGATCTGTTCGTCTTTTTGGGTAAATACTTGCTCTGTTTTTTGTTTCATATTATCATCTTCTTTCTTCTTGCGTTAAGAATATAATATATATTAGTCATATATAAATATTATGATTGATATAAAAGTATCTGTTTTCCTCTGTTATCATCCTATAACAAATGGATTGTTTTGACGAATACATGGCAAATTACAATGTCAAAAAAGAATCTAGGGAAAAAGGAAGATAAATCATCACTCTTTTTTCTCGGCAGTATCCACAGAATCAAGCACTTTTTTCGCTAAAAACTCCCTGATCTCCTCAGGTTTTGTCGAATTAATACCAAAATACTCTGGAAACATTTTTGTAGTCGTCAAAAGCTCGGTTGAACCCTGTTTTTTTGTGGAAATCAGATGCCGCGACGACAGTTCATCGACATGTTCGTAGAATTGATCTGTTTTTCTGTAAGATCTGTTGCTTCTTTGATCTCTTCGACACTCACTGGTTTACTCGCTGAAAATATTATTGATTCGACGAGGCGATCTTCTTTTATACCCATACCATGACTTCCTGTTTATGTATATGCAAGGTTTTTGATATATATCTTTCCATATGGGAACTGTTTCTGTGTGACCTCTATTTTATTCTCATATGCTAGAAACAATATAGAAATAAACATCTTGATCCGTTCTTCTTTATCCTCAGTGGTGCACAGATCAGAGAACGTAAGTGTCTCCTGTGGGATCTGCTGGATGCGGTTCCAGAGGTTCATGACATCTTCTTCCAGATGATCTTCATGGGTTGTGCCTTTCATATGTTTTATAGCTAGATCGTTAAGGCGGTCGCGTTCTTCTTGGCGCATCTTTTCTAGGAGTTGATATTCTTCGGATTCTTTCCGTACTTGATCAAACGCATGTAAAAGTTCTATCAGTGTCACTTTTCGTTCTGCAGTTCGTCTCAGTGGTTCAGCAAGCGGCGGCTCCGGCATCTTCATGAGTAGATTCGTATATGAATATCCATCTTCAGTCTCAACCCAGGTGCCTGTTGGTAGATCAGCCCAGTCAAACCCTTCAGGTTGTATCAGTTCCTGCTGCGAATTCTCCATATGGCCAACAAGATCATCGCTTTGTAGACGCAGCACCTTCCATGCCATATAAATAATCCTGCCTGCAGTCATCAAATTGATTTTTTCGTCTTTTGCCTTCTTCAGATACATCGTAGAAAAACCAATCAGATCGATATCCCATGGGTTCAATTGATTATTAATCACCAGATCAAACGCAAGAGCAATGGATCGGTCAAACGGGTCTTCGATGGAGAAATGCTCCCCGATCTGCGCCTGCTGTGCTAGAGTAATATATTGATTGATTCTTGAGGCGTCTTGCTGTTCATCAATGAGTGCTTTATGAAATAACAAATGACTTACGACGTCGCTGTCGATTTTACATTGATACATGTGTTGTTATCACCTCTGCTGTATGGATTTCTCCTTTCGGGCCGACTGATTCCGGGTCAATGTCTGCAATCATCTGTGATACCCCGGTCTCTTGCATTGTCACCCCGTAGATATGATCCGCTTCTTTGAGCACGACTTTTCGCAATGATACCGTTATGAATTGGGAATGTTCTGCTTTCAGTTTTATCATTTTTGAAACTGTTTCAGCGTTCACACCATCAAGAAACATGTCGACCTCATCAAGTACATAGAACGGGCTTGGGTCATACTGCTGGATCGCAAACACAAAACCAAGTGATGCAATGCTCTTTTCTCCGCCTGATAACGCATCGAGTCTTAGGATCTTTTTTCCGCGGGGACGGGCTTTTATCGTTAAACCATTTTCAAACAAATGCTCTGGGTCTTCTAGTTCCAGTTCTGCTTCTCCGCCTTCGGAAAGCTGCCCGTAAATCGTTTTGAAATTCTTGTTTATATCGTCGTATACTTCGAAGAATCGTTCTTTTTTCTTTGTTATTATTTCTTCTACGAGTCTTGTGAGGTTCTTCTTCTGGTCGTTAAGATGTTTCACGTCTTCATCGAATTTTTTCTTCCGTTCCATCTGATGTTCGTATTCTTCAAGTGCGCGCATGTTCACTGGTTCGAGTTCCTGCATGGTATGTTCGGTTTCAAGCACGATTTCTTTTAATGCTTCTACATTTGGTAAATCTTTATCTGAAACCGATATGTTGTACAATGCGATCTCTTGGTTTAGTTCTTTTATGGTGTCTTCAAGTGTCGGCATCCGGTATTTTGCACGGGATATCAAATCCTGGTATGATTCCATGCGGGTATTCATTTTATCTAGATCGTTTTCTATTGTTATGGTCTCTTTGTAGATCGTATCGCGTTTACTGGCAAACTCTTTGGTTTTCCCCGTCATCTGCTGTTCAACGTTCATGAGTGTTTTTAGTTCATCTGATTGTTTAGCCTTGGATTCTTTGAGTTCTTTTGTGGTTGCCTTATGTTGTTCGATACTTTCATGGATAGAATTGATACGAGTCGTAAGTTCTGTTTTCCGTTGTTCTACAAGCTCCATCTTCTTTTTCAACGTCTCCAGATCCGACCGCTTGGTCAGTAGCGCCTGTGATAGTTCATCATATTCTTTTTCAAGTGTGCGTGTTTCTACTGCAAGCTCTTTTTTTGTTCCTTTGAGTAGATGCTGGCCTTTCTCCTCTTTTTGGGTGTTGAGCTCCTGGATTCGTGTATCACATTCACTTATTGTTTTTGCTAGATCGTTTTTCTCGATGTCGGCCTGATCTTTTTCTTTAGTTTTCATATCAAGATCTTTTATGAGCAGGTCGAGTTTTCCTTTGAACTCTTTTCTTCGGACTTCTAGGTTCTGCGCCTGGGCGTCCTGTATTCCTTCTCCTTTAATCGAACGTAGTTCATTTTCCATCTGAACAAGCTCTTTTTTCAACGAGACAAGTTCATTGGATAGTTCATCTTGATGGGTGATTGCTGATTGAAGCTCGGTTGTGATATCCTCAAGTTTTCCTTGGTCAGATGCACCAAACGACGGTGAAACAGATGGTCTGCTTCCGCCGACCATCGCGCCACTTGCCTCGATGAGATCTCCTTTCATGTCAACGAGACGAACACCGCCCATCAGACGGCGTGCGTCACTGAGCGTCTCAACGATAATCGTATCTCCTAGCACGTACCAAAAAGCACCACGATATTCAGGTTTAAACTTTACCAGATCAACTGCGAACCCATGAGATGTTGGATCGCGGACAACCATGAGCGCATTTCCCCTGGGTTTTCCTGCACTCATTTTGTTTAACGGAAGAAACGTTGCCCTGCCAAGGTTTTTTTTGCGTAGATATTCAATCGCAGAAGCAGCGGTCTCATCGTTGTCAACAACAATAGACTGTAAACGGTTCCCTGCAGCAATCTCCATAGCTGCCTCATATTTCTTATCAACCTCAGCAAGCTCAGCAATAGTCCCACGGATCCCTTTTAACTCTCCAGCATTTCGTGCTGAAAGAATCGCGTTTACCGCTGGATTAAACTTACTGTTCGCAGATTTCAATGCCTCGGTTTCCGCCTGAATCTTTGCTTGTTCACGCTGTAACCGCCTGATCGCATTTTCAAGATCCGCTAGCTGTTCTGTAAGATCTGTTTCTTTTTTCTTCTTCGAAAAAACTTGTTTTTCTAGTTCTTTTTCTGTCTTTTGTCGTTCTTGTCTGCCTTTAGTTGATTCCCCTGATTGCCAGTCAATGTCTTTTAGCTCGAATTCATATGTGGATTTTGTCTCCTGCATCTCTGCAATCTGCAACTCAATTGCCTCAAGTTTTTCGTTCAAGCGATCCATTTTTAATTGTAGATCATGATGATATGTCTGTTTCTCGTTATATTCTTCTCTCATCTTCACCAGTTCATAGGTGAGTTCCATCGATGTATCATCAGACTGAGCGATTTCGTCTTTTACTTTAGTGAGTGCAGCATCTTTTTCTGAAATAACCGTTTGTTGTTCATCTATTTTTTTCTCAAAATCCTTGGATTGAGTCCTGAAACCCTCAAGCTCTTTTTCAGTTACGCCAAGCGTCTCTGTGACTTCTTTTTCATCATTTTTCAATGTGAGTATCTCGTCATTTGTATAGTTGATTTTCTCCTCGATTTTTATTGTCTCGGTGCGTAGACTCGTGATTTTTTCACCGATCTGTTGTGCTTCTGTGCCGCCAGCTGCACCAATTTTTTTCTCAATTTCCTCTAGTTTCTTCTGTGATTCTGAATATTTTTCTTTTAGTTTAGTTCGCTGGTCCTCAAGCTTTGTTCGTTCTGTTTCATAGGATTCGATCTGATTGCTAATCTCTGCGATCTGCGATTCAATTTCTTGTTTTTTCTTATAAGCAATTTTTGCTTTTGTTTCATAGAGTTTATCTTTCATTTCTTTGTATTGATACGCTTGATCTCGTTCTTTTTTCAGTTGTCTAATCTGATTTGAGATTTCATTTAAAATAATTGAGATGCGTTCCAGGTTTCCTTCAGCATCTATTTTTTCTTTCTCAGCTTTTTTGATTTCATCATCAAACGTACTGATCCCAGCAATGCCGTCTATGATACGTCTTCGATCTATAGATCCCATCTCAACAAGTGATGTGACATCTCCTTGTTTAACAATGTTGTATCCTGTACCTGAGATGCGTGCATGATTCAGCAGATTCGTAAAATCCGATAGCGATGCAGCATGATCATTGATATAAAAATAACTATAATAATTATTTGGGTCGTTCTGCGTTGGCGCACGTTTAATCATCCTGGTTAATACAACCTCGTCGGTATCCACCGGCATTTTCCGTAAACTATTGTCAAACACAAGTGATACTTTACAGTATTTTGCAGGGTCTTTGTGTTTTTTGCCACCGTTGAAAATAAGATCCGTAAGTCGCCCTGCACGCATCACTTTAGAACTCTTCGGACCAAGGACAAAAAGAATCGCATCGACAATATTACTTTTTCCTGAACCATTCGGGCCGGTTACTGCAGTAAACCCTTGGAATAATGGTACGGTTAGTTTCTTCCCAAATGATTTAAAATTCTCCATCTGAACTTCTTTAAGATACACATCCATTCCTTCCTATCTTTTTTTAGTGAGGATAATTTTGTCTACCCATCATTCGTCTATTATCCCATACGCATCCCGATTTCTGAATCAAATAACAGTATATAAAATTTTGGAGATTTTATTGACCAAAACAGACAAATACCCTATAGACTGCAAACTATTCGTATGGTTCTGCACTATTGTTTTTTTATAATATATCTGGTTCATCGTTCCTGTATTGATTCTAAGACTTCTCTACCAAAATCCGTTATCCGATACAGTTTTATCCCATCATTTTCTTCTTTGACTAGTTCGATGATGTTTAACGTTAACAGAGATTCTTCTTTTTTATAACGAGTACCCATCCCTCGTAATGCACCAAGGACGTTTGTCGGGGTTGTTTTTGTATGATATGCAATCTCCGATGTATAACTCCCACTGGGGCTGATCTCAAAAAGATAATCCGCTATTTTTTTACGGATTTTACTCCTGCGTAATGCTCTCATGATCAACGGTCGTTTGGCCGTGAGAACCGTTTCTACGTTACTTCGTTCCTGCATCCCATCCACACCCTTTTAAATATGATGTCTGTGGTGTTTAATAAAGGAGTTGTCCCGGCAGGTATGTAGTTGCATATGTATTTGCATGTTCACAAGACAAAAAACTTAAAAATGATGAATTGTAACAGGCAAAAGTGAGAATTTTTTTTTGGAATATACTACGCTACCCGTTCATTTTTTTCTTTCAAATAATCATCTTTACCTATATTTTTCGATTGATTTTTCGGTTTACGAAGCATCCTCTAGCAACGTTAAATAATTCATCAAACTGTTTTTCACTCTATCCATATAGAATGCATATTTTGTCAAAATTCTTTATCTTTTCTTAAACGTTCACTGACCAGAGTAATGACATCTTGCTTTTTTCCGTTGTGCTTTGTTTTTTTTGTGTTTTTTTTCTAACCTATCTAATTTAGTTACCATTATATCACCTTACAGATTCATATTCTCTTTTGAATATACTTCGCATATAGCGTACTCCTTTATAAACTTCATTTATTTCGATTTTTAGGTTAATATTTATATTATTGCCGAAATGGAGTGCGCTGGGGCGGGGCTTTTAATTCATACGCATAGATTCTCACTCGAGACTACATTTTTAAGGCCGGGTTCAACAAAAAAAACAGTAAAAAATGCCGCAGGAGGGCCTACTGAGCCAGAGTGATATGCCCCCAGGAGAAAAATAGGCTAAAATTCTACTATATCGTATCGTAATCTGCTTCATGCAAATAAAAGTATTGATGAATATCAAGTTGGAATAGAGATTTAATATCAATTTTCCAGTAATATATCAATATATTTTGAGATCAATCAAATATTTCCTAATGTATAACTTTTGCATCCAAAAAACTTACCTATATCAAATAAAAGATCATGCCAAATATAGTGAGTATGAAATAAAGAAGTTCTTTCAAGAAAACCTGAATAAGTCCATCGCTTGGATTGCTATCTTTTATCTTTTGTATTATCCTATTGATAGGTATGTCTGTCGTGTGAATTTTATTAGACATATTTGAAGCTATGTTTTTTCCGTTTGTATTTAATTGTACCGCAGAAATAGATGGTACAATCAAAATCAGAAACGTTGTAATGATTACTTCAGATAGAATTTTTATTTTCATGTTGTTTTCCTCTTTTTATGAAGTTAGTATATCCAGGGATATGTTTATATATAAACTATGTAATATATAATGTTTACAGGTGACAGTTCATGCTAAAAACGAAGATCGTATCATATGTTGTCATTCTGATTTTTTTACTTACTATTTTTAACGTTGCAGGATTGAAAAACAATAATGAAAACGAAAAAAACAATCATATAATCTTAGAAAACAAACCATGGACATATAAGTTTTATACAGATGGAGCTGGAGAATTTCCATTGACTAAACCAAACTGGATGGATAGTTCATATTTATCTATTGTTAAATCGTTGAATTCCATAATTCATCCATTAAAGAGTTCTCCTCTGGAGTTAAATGATGCGGACTTGGATGTTTTAGCTTATATGGGTGATTGTAAAATTGTGGGTTTAGGCGAGGCAACTCATGGGACAAAAGAGTTCTTTCAGCTTAAGCATAGAATTTTTAGATATTTAGTTGAAAATTATGGTTTCAAAATATTTGCGTTTGAATGTGATATGGGCGAATCTTATTATGTTAATAAATTTGTTACTGAAGGCGTAGGAAATCTCGATAACATAATGAAGAATATAATGTCTTTCTGGACGTGGAGGACTGAAGAAGTAAAAAATTTGTTACTTTGGATGAGAGAATATAATGAACATAAATCTGATGGGGATAAAATATATTTCATTGGTGTGGATTGTCAAGATATGACGTACCAATCAGATATTATAAAAAACTATTTTGACAAAGCTAATATCTCATTACCTGAAGACTGCATACAGTTTTTAAATGAAATTAAACAAATGGGCTCAAATTATAGTTATTATTTACAGAGCTATTATTCAAATATGACCTTGGATAAAAAAGAAGAAATTGATCAAAATGTTGATATTTTACTATCAAAATTTCAAGATTTAAAAAATGAATTACTTTCAGTTTCATCAGAGTTTAAATATCAATTCATTAAACAAATTGTTTTAAACATTAAACAAGTAAATGATGTTAGATACGGATATGCTCACGATATACTAAAAAATTACAGAGATATGTATATGGCAAACAACTCATTATGGACTAGTGCTTTATTTGGAGAAGATACAAAAGTCGCTTTATGGGCACATAATGACCATATTGCATATTATGAATCAAACGGCTCAATAGGTGGCTCTATAGGTTTTTATTTAAAAGAAGAATTAAAAGAAAAATATCAAATCATAGGTTTTGCATGTTCTTTAGGTCGTTTTACAGCAATGAATAGATTCAATTTCCTTACTATTCACAATATAAAACCAAAACTAGGATCTATAAATTATGTTTTTCATCGTGCTCGATATGATAATTTTATTTTAAGAGAATCAGATATTCAAACAGATTCTGATTTTGATAAATGGATATCAGAACCACAACTTTTTCTTGACATAGGCTCAGTCTTTTATGATTTTATTTACCCCCGTTTTTTCTATTATCATCCAACTGATTTAAAAGAAATGTACGATGTTATAATCTACTGGGATGTAACTAAAGCAGCACAGCAGTTAAATTAATATTATGGATTGCACTTCTGAAAGTAGACAATAAATCAAGCAACAAATACTTTGGGGGTGCACTCCATATAGAAATTTTGATATTTCAAAATGGTATCAAAATCTTCTCTTTTAGAGGTTCTCCATCTCCATTAAAAAAAGAGCTATCCCTGCAACTCCTAAATATTCACCGGTATTGTATTGTCCGTTCACTCCCCATTTTACGCATCCATTGCCATTCTTTACTCCGATTGACTTCAACCAATTTGCAGCTCCATTGGCATAATCCCAATATATTTGTTTATTCGTGATTCTATAGAGTTCCAGGAAGAATTCGCCAATACCTGTAACACCATGACAGAGCGTGGGATTTGAATTTTCAAGAACAATTATATCTGTTCTCCCGAGAATATTCGGCCATGAATAATTCCCATTTTCTACATGTGCTACGCTCATTAACCATTTCGCTCCAAGCTCAGCATATCGTAAATACAATGGATTACTAGTTGTCTGATACAAATCAATGAAGAACTTACATATTCCTGAAGGACCGTGGCACCATCCTGTAGAAAATGTAAAAACTCCTAAAAGTTGACTTGGCTGAAGATTACCGAAGCTATCGCGCCATTTCACCCCACCGCTACTTACATCATACACGGAAGATCGAATCAACCATCGACCTGCACCTTCTGCATAGTGAAGATATCGCGTATCTTTCGACATATTGTACAGTTCAGCAAAGAAGTCTCCTACACTTGCGGTTCCATGAGCAAAACCCGGGGAAAAATAGAATTTTAATGGCGATAGTTCTATCGGACTGGCTGGCCAAGTGTAACAATTACCCCTGAGGGAAATTGCTTGTGTCATGAGCCAATTCCCAGCGTATTTCGCATACGTAAGATATGTCTGGTTATGAGAAACATTATAAAGTTTCAAGAAAAAGAATCCGATACCTGTTGCTCCATTATAGAGATCGATATCATATTCATTCGATCCTTCATACGATGGCCATTTACAGGTTGTACCGGTATGAGTATCATTGCCGAGTATTCCAATATGTATTAACCATCGGGCGGTACCTTCGGCATAGTGTAAGTATGAGTCGTTTTCAAAGATATTGTAAAAGTCAATAAATGATGATCCGATGCCTGCAGAACCGGTGTAAAATCCAGTGGGATAATAGCTAGAATTTTCTGTGGCTGGCCATTTATATCCGTTATCTTCGACTGCGTTGGAGATCAGCCAATTGATTCCTCCAATGGCATAATGATAGTATGTTTCATTTTCAGTAATTTGAAATGCTTCAGAAAATAGCAAACAAATCCCAGGTGCACCTTCATAGAGATCTGTATAATACGAAGCCTCGGTTTCTTCGATAGGCCATTTATACCCTGTGTCTGTTTGGATGGACTGGTGCATTAGCCATTGTAGTGCACCAGTTACTTCTACTGAAAGCTGTGGGGAAATATTTAGTTCTTTGAAACCATCATGATATTCGCTTATAGTACCAAATACAGATTTTGCAGTAACAACACCACATACTGTCGATAATAAAAAAACATTAATTAAAAAAACAGCGAGGATTTTCTTCATGCTATCTCCATATATTCAATATATGCGATAGTCATATCGTCAATATATCCTTGAATATCAGATTGATTAAAGCACGTTATAGCATTTTTTTGTGCTAAAGTAGCATTAACAACATGTTGTTGGTTTTCTCCTATTAAATTCACGCCAAAATATTTTGTATACATTTCATAAACATTTTGAGTTAATTGAAACGCTGTATCAGCCAAATTCTGAGATGTTGTAAGTTCTTTTTCTATCTGTGCACTATTTACAGAACTAAGATGAGAAAAATATACAAATGTTTTGTCTATCCAACGAAATTGTTCAACTCCTCCATTTCCAGAAATTCCAGTTGAATAATTTCCAGCTTTATTCTCGTCATCAGGATAATTGACTCTCATCACAATATTATATTTTGGTTCGCAAGGTGTCTTTTGAATGCCATATGATGTTTCTACAAAAACCCATCCATATCCTGGACAATAATACTGAGAAATAAAGTGCATATCGTATTTAAAATCTAACCATGTTGGCATAACTGCGAGATCTTTTGCAGGGATTCCATTTGCTCTAAATAATGCAGTTCCAAGATTTGCCCGACCAGTACATACCCCTCCAAATAAATATGTGCTTAAAGCATCTTGATAATTTTTCGGCATCAAATTGAAGATTTTTTGGGGAATTTTGTTCTCATACTTCCATGCCCACATTGCAAGGTTATAGAATATAGGTTCGACCAATGATCGGTGTTTTGATGAAAAGAACGCGATTTTATCGGCTAACTTTATTAAATTATTAGCTGTGAATCGTTTTAATTCATGAGCTTTGTTTTGAATCAACATATTATCAGATTGTACAGCACTTGTGGATTTTAGCCATGTTGTTGTATTTTCAGGTAATTCGTTGTATTCAGGGATTTTCATATAGTTAGGCAAATCATGATAGTCATTATTTTTAACTAAAACCCAGAACTCAAAATGAACGGTAACGTTTTGATCTTTCTGCATTGGTGCTATCGTAAAATTAATTTTTTTATTTGGATAGTTCGTATCGTTAATAATCTGGTAATTCAGGATATTTGCGGTGGTGTCATCCATGATATGAATTAAAACCGGTGCTTGATCACCGTAAATCATAGGAATGGCATGTGATACGTTAAATGGAATTGTTGTATTGTAATATGCATGAAGTTGAAATAATATTTCCCCCTGAAGTAAATCAAGTTCTTGTTCTACATCCACTAAATAATCCGGATAATTATTGTAATGCGTCTCTTTTACTTTCACAGTGCCACTGCTAATTGATGATATGAGTAAAGATCCTAAAAGTAGGATTATTGCACTGAGTATCATTTGATTTTTTGTAATTTTAATCATTTCTTTGCCTTTTAATATATAATTATAAATAAAAGACCTATAAATATATTGGCTTTCTTTTAAAATTGAGGGCTTTCTCCTTATTCTGTACCAGGTATTTTCTTAGTATTATTAGAGATATCTAAAGTGTAATTATTACCCTTGATCTCTGAAGAATTAGGCGAGGATTGACAGTAAGATGTATTTTTTTGATACGATGTCTCTGAGGCAGATGGTGGTGTCGTATTAATTTTCATTTGATACTGACTTGTTGGTCCCCAGTTTTTATCGATATTCACTGCTCGAATGTGGAACCACCATATTCCATCTGGAAGACAATCGGACGACAGAGTGGTTAGATTGGTATCGATAATTATATCGGGTGTTGTCGTAGGCGATTGATCAAAAACATAACTGTATCCAGCGATTCCCGAATCACTAATAGGCATAGTCCAATTTAAAATAACCATACAATTGCTGTACCATTGATCTTGATCGGGATGCGACAACGATGATATAACCAGTGCATCTGGTAATGGATTGATATCTCTGAGTGAATTATCTTTATCAGGGATGTTAACAATTTGTTCTGAGGATTGTGTATTATTGATTTGGCTTGAATTCGAAGGTAGAACTACAGTAATTGTACTGTTTTCGTTGACGACTATAGAAGTATTTTCATCACTTAGGCCGGGTAATAATCTTGTAGCATTACCTGATATTTTTGGTGGTTGAAATGATGAATTTGATCCACCATCATCACCCATGAAAAGAAGAGAACCAGACTGGTAGAACTGAAACTCATGGAGATCAGCTGCGACATACGGCCAGCCTACACCGCCGCTTTTCACTTCGAAACGAATAGCCGCCCAGGTAACACTCCGTTGACTGAATGATCCATAATTCCATGTAGGTTGAGTGGTATAACTTCCATAATAAACTTGCTGCCAGCCGCCGCTGTCACCATATACTTCGACATCAATTGACCGGCAATGTGATGAGTCGTACCATGCACCAAAACGTATTTGATTACAAGGAGTCGGCGTTGGTAGTGAAAGGTAGAGATATTCTGTCCATACCCATGAACCTGAAGTAACAATATGAATGCTGGAGGCTTTCGTTGACATAACTCCATCGTAGGCATTCTGCCAGTTGGTCCATCCGTTATTTGGATCCGAATATCCTGTTGGTGAAATCCAACCGGGCGCAAAGATCTGCACCCGGTAATGATCAGCATTTCCCCATCCTCCTGCATTATCCTTTGCTCTGACGTGGAAGTACCAGATGCCTCCTGCAAGCCCGCTATAGGATGTTGAGGTGCTTGTCGTCGCAACTGCTTGCGGTGGAATGGTATCAGAGCTATGATCGATGGCATAGCTATATCCTGCGATGCCTGAGACATCTGAAGGAATCGTCCAACTAAATATGGGGTTAGGGTCTGTATACCAGTGGTTTTGATCCGGATGTGAAGAGGAAGATATTGTTGGTGCTGCAGGACCGCTGATAAACTGGAATTCATGGAGATCAGCGACAACAGTGCCCCAACCGATGCTGTTGACACGGAAGGCTACACGAGCCTTCGTCACACCATCGTGATCTACTTGATGATTCACCCACGTATACGCATCGTAACTTCCCTGATAGACATCGTGCCAATCATTATTATAGAACACGTCGACATCAATGGTGTCTGCATGGCTTGAATCGTACCATGCCCAGAACCGTACGTTGCTGCAAAAGATTGGCGACGGCAACGTGAGTTCAAGATACGATGTCCAAACCCAGGAACTATATGTGCTTATATCATATGTGCGAGCTTTTGTAAGGGTGTCACCATCGTATGCATATTGATAATCCCTCCAACCCTGGCTTGGATCATTATAGCCTGTGGGTGAAACGAGTACCGAGGCGATGATTTGTACGCGATAATGGCCTGCTGGGCCCCAGTTTCCCGCGTTATCTTTTGCGCGCACATGGAAATACCATACTCCATCGGCCTGTGCGCCTAACGTAATCGACGTATCGTAGAGATTCACGCTTGCAGGTGGTGTTGTTGTCGCAGAATGGTCAAAAGCATAGCTATACCCATAAATACCTGAGGTATCGGTCGGAGGCGACCATGAAAACGAGGGATTGTTTTTCCCGTACCATTGATTCGGGTCAGGATGCGTTGATGATGAAATCCATGGAGCAGGCGGGGCTGTGGCATCGATTTGTACGCGATAATGACCAGCTGGCCCCCAGTATCCTGCGTTGTCTTTTGCTCTGACATGGAAATACCACACTCCATCGGCTTGCGCAGAGAATGATTTTGAGGTGCCAACGATAGTTACTGTTTGAGGCGGTGTCGTTGAAGGGGAATGATCCCATGCCCAGCTGTATCCTGCGATTCCTGTGGGATCCGGTGGAACAGTCCAGGTGAAACTCGGGGCGTTATTGGTGTACCATTGATTCTGATTGGGATGGGTTGATGAGGATATCACCGGTGCAGTCGGACCTGTGGCATCAAATTGGAACTCATGAAGGTTAGCGACTACGTAGTAATATGGGAATCCGTATCGATAGACTTCAAAGGATATTCGTGCCTTGGTCACATCGTCTCTATTGACGGGTTCCACAACCCATTCGCGGTCAGCAAAACTCCCCTGGTATACATGTTGCCATGTACCAGCGGAGTAGACGTCGACATCGATTGTTCTGCAATGATCAGGATCGTACCATGCATAAAACTGGATGTTGTTGCAGGTGATCGGTGACGATAACGTAAGATTGATCCATGGAGTCCATTGCCATCCAATTTGAGTGATCGTACACGTCGCATTGGTCTCAACATTATTATCGAAGGCGTACGGTTAGTTTTCCCATGCGTTGCTTGGATCTTCATACCATGTTGGTGAAATCCACAGCGGTGTAAAGATTTGTACGCTATAGTGACTGGTGGTCCCCCAGTTTCCTGCGTTGTCTTTTGCTCTGATATGGAAGTACCAGGTTCCATCAGGGACATCGGCATATGTTGTTGTGGTTCCTGCGGGTTCAGGGTTGGTGTCCGGTGTGGTTGAAGCTGATTGATCGAGGATGTAGCTGTATCCTGCAATCCCTGAAAGATCTGATGGTACGGTCCATATGAATTGTGGATCGTTATTATTGTACCATTGTCCTTGAATGGGATGTGTTGGTGAGGAGATGGTTGGTGCTGGTGGTGCTGTGGTGTCGATGTTGATTTGATAGTGATCCGCTGATCCCCAGTTTCCTGCGTTGTCTTCTGCTCGGCAGTGGAAGTACCAGATGCCATCTGGTTTATCGGTATATGATTTAGTGGTTCCAGCTGGCTCTGGGGTTGTATCTGGTGTTGTGCTTGGTGATTGGTCCAGGATGTAGCTGTATCCTGCGATCCCTGATGTATCGGAAGGTGTTGTCCATGAGAACGAAGGGTCATTGTTGTTGTACCATTGTCCCTCAGGATTTGATGAGGAAATAACTGGTGCAGAAGGCGCTGTAGTATCAATTTTTATTTGATAGTGATCCGCTGGTCCCCAGTTCCCGGCATTGTCCTGTGCTCTGACATGGAAATACCAGATGCCATCGGTTAAATCCGTGTATGTTTTTGTGGTGCCGGTTGTAAGAATCAACGTCTCAGGTATACTATTTGGAGAATGGTCAATCGTGTAGCTGTATCCGTTGATTCCTGAGATGTCTGATGATGGTGTCCAAGTGAATATGGGGTCGTTGTTGTTGTACCATTGGTTTTCATTTTGATGGGTGCTTGATGAGATCATGGGTGCTGTCGGCGGGGTGACGTCTGGGCTGAGCAGAAATGCGCGTGTAGATCCGTTGTGGGTGCCTGAGCCGACGATTTGCCCATTATTATTGATTGAATAAGCATCTTGAAGAATCCAGCCGGAGGATGAAAGAAGAAGAGTATTGATATCCTTCATGGTTCCGTTTTCCCAAAGGAACGCATGGATTGCGGTATTCCCTGCGATACAGGAAGAACCTATGATTTGTCTGTTGTCGTTGATTGACCGAGCGAAATTTTTTGATCCGCCAAGGGAACCAAGATTGATGGGGCTGCCGCTGTCCCAAAGTACTGCATGGGTGATACCATTATTTCCAATTGAACAGCCAATTATTTGACCATGATTATTGATTCCGTATGCCTCATCATTTGCATCACCAATAAGCGGAGGAAGACTGCTCATTCCTCCGCATGAGTTCCAGACAAAGGCATGGGAATACGTGTAGTCGCCAACCATATGTGATGAGGTGCCGACGACTTGTCCAAGATCGTTAATCGCCTGAGCAACACTACACGTATCGTCGGGTAATGTATAGAGGTCGATCATTGTTGATCCGTTCCAGAGAAATGCATGCGGTGGTTGCCATTGGTGTTCTTCAAGATAGGATGTTCCGACGATTTGACCGTGGTTGTTGATGTCGTATGCGTAGCTGACGCAGTTGGGTCCGCCGAGGGCGCCAAGATCGGTAAGCACACCGTTTTTCCAGAGGCCTGCTCGTACGTTCCATGTGCCAGCGATTGCATTGGTGTCGTTAATTGCTTGTGCTTCGCTCCACAGTCCACCATGTGTTCCAAGATCGGTCATTATGCTTTGGTTCCAGAGGAATGCTTTTTGCAGTCCGTATTCTTCTCCTGAGCTGCCGACGATTTTTCCTTGGTTATTGATATCGTATGCGTAGCTTACATTGCTTGCAACGCCGAGGACGCCAAGGTCCGTTGCGATGTATCGTTTGTCGCAGGTGGAAAAACTCCATATTGGGGATGGTGTGGTGATATTATGGCTGTCTCGTGCGATGATCTGCCAATAATAGCACATGGTGTAGTTGAGCAATCCGGGATCATAGTATGTATTGATTTGATTATGGGAGACGAGAACATCTGGTGTGTCGTCGTTTGCTTCAAAGTACACATCATAGGTGACGGTATCGTCTGGATCAGGGTCGCCACCAATCCAACCAAGATAGGTGTTTATTGAGGTATTGGTTTCGTGGTCTTGTGGATAGCGGTTGATTGGTATGTTGGGTGGGCTGTTGAATGGTCCAGGGTTTTCTGGTCCAGGATGAAGGTGAAAGACTGGGGAGGTTGAAGTATCGTTACTGGTTGCTCCGGGGAGTGCGAGGATGGTATTGATGCGTCCAGTGGAGTTGTAGACGTCTACGGTGAGGTAGTAGTCGCCTTCTGGTTGAGTGGGTGGGACGGAAACAGTGAGATAGATGTTTTGTGAGGTTGGTTTGGAGATTTGGTAGTCTTGTGTGCAGCTGTTTACAATTGTTCCTGATGGGTATTTGTGAAGGGCTGCTTTGAGTCGGATGAGGTCATCTGGCATGATCGTGTTGATGGTAAGTGTGGCGCGTATGGTGTCGTTGAAGAGGTCTGGGTCGTTGAGTGAATCGACCGGCTGGTAGGCGCTGGTATTGAATCTGCAGTCCGGGTCGAAGAAAAAGTATTTGCTGATGTTCCAGGCGACGTCTGCGGTGATGGCCAGGTATGTTTGGTTGATGTATTTGAATGCGTCTCCTTCTTGGTAGTTATCACCGGTTCGGTGGTATCCAGTCCAGTTGTAGCGTTCTTTTTGAAGACCAATGGTGGTAATGCCACTTCTGCCATTAAATGAATAATCATCACTCGGTGAAGAAGATTCATTTAACCACTTAACATTATAACCTGTTTTTTCGGTATACGTTGATTCCGTCATAATTTGATTTACGATGTTGAATTCATTTTGATGGATAGTACTTATTTCTAATTCATCTGGTGGATTCAATTGTTGATAAGTCGGCGGTTCTAAATTCAACATGTATTTTATATTGTCATTAGGATGAACTAAGTTGTGGAAATTCGATCCGCTGAGCCCATATTCTTCACCGGTAAATCCGATAAAACGAAGATTATATTTTGGCGTAAGATTGTTATCTTTAATGTATTTTGCAAGTCCTAGAAATATTCCGACATTTGCTGCGTTATCTCCGCTGCATTGCCCCCACCAGGAGTCATAATGCGCGCCAATGATCGCTATTTTTCCATTATCTTTCCCGTTGATATTTCCTACAACATTATCACTTGTAATGTCTTCCAAATATACTTGATTCATGTAGTAATCAATCCGAAGTTGCTTATCCGCCAATCTCCGGTTTGCATCTTCCTGCAACCGTGCACCAACCGCACCGTTCACGGAAAATAATGGAACCGCAGGAAACCGAGTCCATTCAAGGGTCGAAGGATTTTTTGCATTCCAATAAACCATAGGCTTATACATCATATACGTGTCATCGTTATAATCATAAATAATGCCGCCTCGGCATCCATTATTTGGACCCCACAACAACCACCATACTGCAGTTTTCAGTCGAAGATAAGTATACCACCAATTAACAATATTTGTTGATTGGAAAAACCTCCATCTAAACTCCGTTCGAAGTTCCTCGGGAGTTGGGATTCGCTCAAGTATCAGGTATGTATAATCACTGCGACCATCTTTTCCGCCCCCGTATACTTCGTTAAATGTTTCATTAAAATGATATGCGACTGTCAGATGTTGCTCATCGAAGAGATTATTTGCCAATACATCCCCATATTGATTGATGAGATTTTTGATTTGATTCCCATATTGCGTCGGGATAATAACACCTGGGATATATGCAGTATATTCTGTATTCTCTCCCTGATCGGACAGG
>JAPKYE010000117.1 GCA_026394495.1 Methanobacteriota archaeon
AATACACGATCAAGCACGATCTTATTTGATTCAGGGAGAATCGCAACAGAACGATAATTCGAAAAAGAAGTAGATGGTTCTAACGAATGTACAAACCGAAAATCAGATTGTTCCCCCGTTGACAGATCAACATGGAATTCCGGCTGGACCTCACTACGAAACAACATATTTGGGGGTCTTGTCGGTGTAAACGTTGAAATACTTACTTTTTTTGTGAGCGGCATTCTTGGTTCGATATAGCTAGGGATATATGGAATGGTCCTTGATTGTTGTGTGACTATTGACTCAAAGAACTCTTCATGTGCTGCGTGATCTTTTTTGTGTTCTGTTAGAATTTCATCGACTTTTTTTATTAGATCTACATGAAAATCAATGGACTGGGTTTTTTCCTGAAAAAATGGTTTTTTCTTTTTAAAATGCGGAGGAATTGGTACTGGTTTATTCATAAGTCCTCCTGAAAAAAATATTTCTGTTCCCTGTGCATCCTTTTCAGATTCATCCCTTGTTTTGTGCATTTTTTTCAGCATCTTTGTCACGTTCTCCTCAACTTTATTTAGAAGATGCTCTACAATAACATACTATCGTAGCATCCCAAACTCATTCACTTGTGCAAAGAATGTAAGCGGTTATTTCTCTAATAAACATTTCGCTATAAAAACATTGTTTCCAATACGCATGGCCATCTTGTTTTTCTTTCTAAAAAGAGAGAAATAAAAAAAAGGATGAAAAACGGCTAAGAAAAACCGTTTTTTATTTCCCTTTCTTGTCTTCAGGTTTCTTTGGTTTTTCTCCTTCTTTTGATGCCTCTTCAACATACAGATGCCCGGTTTTGAACAACACCACAACGATACTTCATGAGATGAATGCCATTTTCTGGTCGTGTCTGTGAAGCATCGAAAAGCAGGAAAAACGCTTGATGCCCAAGGAGAAATAATCAGGTTTCTTTGATCAAATCCACGATCTACATACACTACCTAAATTATTATGCGAAAGGACATGGTCTGAACCTTTTTTATGCATTCATAATTAACGATCTGAGTCTCTAGTATTATCCAAAAATTCATTGAGATTCATGAAAACATCCGTAAGTCTTCTTTCTCTTGCATCTCCGTCCATCTCATTTAGAAAATTTGCAACCCATGTTGGCCCAGAAGATTCTCTACCCCGAAAATTATCCCTAATTGTAGTAAGTGCTTCAACAACCAAGCTATTGGAAAGATGATTACGTAGTTCCTCAGCAACATCAACAGGACCATTTTTATAATACGTCACTAAATAATAGATGTCGTAGGCGTCTTTCTCTTTATATCTTTCACCCAATACGATTCCTTTCATGGTCAAAGATGCTGCTAAATTAGCAATTCTTATTGTTTCTTGTGTGCTTCCCCCATCTGGAAATATCCCTCGAATTTGTTCTTCAAAAAAGTTTTGAAATACGATATCTACACCATGGCATTTTCTTGCAAGTAATCCACTAATTCTTTGATGGCGATGTCCTCGATCACCGTAATATGAGCCAACAAAGTCCACCTCGATAGGAATCTCGATATTCTGTTGTGTGAAATTTTTTATAAACACGAATGGGACAGGATTATGACTTGGATCTTTTTTATGGGTATAACCAAGTCTTTCGACCAACTGTTCGATATTTGCGTACTCTTCTTCAGAAACTATCTGTGAGTTTAATGCAATGTCGATATCAATAGATCCAATATGATCATGTTCATATGATTCTCCACCAGATCCTTCCAAAATGAAATATGGGGCCCAACCCCCTATTAAGATCATAGCATTGTTATATCGATGTAAACCTCTCCAGAGTTCCAACATAGCAGATTTTGATATCTCAACGATTTCTCCGGGATAATCAGCAGCAGTCCTTGACATCTTTTCATATCCTCTTTATTTTTTTCAGAATTTTATTTTTCGTTCTCTCAGGAAATCAGCTTGTTCCCTCCCCCTTTTTGGATAATTATAGAGATCCAAATAGAGTTGAATATTAGAAACAACGTTCTTTTTATCTATTGTCTGTAGTCCTTGAAATACACCTTCATCAAACGGCGATACAAGATAGATATTTGCTCCTGATTCAACTGGTCTGAGATCCAATTTTTTTACCCATTGGTCCATTTGAGACTCAACATACATATGGATATCGGTATAACGCACAAACGGCGCAACAAACGATGCCCCTGAATGAAGTGTTAAAGCATAATGTGTTTCGATTGAATTTGATGTTTCTTCAATTTTCTTAAAAAGAACATCCTTATCTTTTTCAAAGGTATAGAAAGATTTAATAGAATTATTCTCAAAGGAGTAAGATTCTCGCCATGTATCCAATAGTCTTGATTTATCTTTTAATATTAATTTGTAATTCTTGTTTCTATCAATGAAAAGCCCATTGGTGAGTTTTTCGATAATTCTATGGGTATATCCTAAACTAACTTGTGTTTTTTCAGAGAGTGATTGTATTGTCCATTCATTATTTGGTTCTATAAGAAGGGTTCTGATAATTCGTGTTGCAACAGGTGAAAAAAGTTGTTTTTGTTTTTTCTTTTCAGTTGGTTTTGTTTCTTTGCTTTCTTTATCAATATGGAGATGCGGTAGATCTAAGTATATATTTCCTAAAAGATCGATGTATCCAACGTTTAATTGTTTACAAATTTCTCGTGATTTTTCACTAAGAAAGGATGATGCAACGATCGGATAGCTGTTATCGATGTTGTTTGCATAGAGTTTTAATTGAGTTATCGCTTGCTCAATGTGTCTTGGTTCCCCTATTGATTTAATTTCTATAATGAGATTTTTTTCTTTGTTTTTATATTTGGTTTTCACTATGAGGTCTGGTCTAAATTTTTTTTGTATCTCTTGTTCTTGCGTTATCTTTACAATTTCGAGTGGTTCGAGCAATAATTTCAATTTCTTTTGCAATCTTTGTTGTATCTCAATTTCGTTTAGCACACTTGTTTCACCGTTCGGTGAAACTATTTAAAGACATAAAAAGATTTCGGTTACTTCAAATTCCACGTAAAAAACAGTTTATATCTTAGTCTCATGCGATTGAATGGGGACTTTCAGTATTAAAAGGAAAATCAGAAGAAATGATTTTTCCGTTTTCATTTCCCTTTCTTGCTTTCATCAGGTTTCTTTGGTTCACCTTCGTCTTTTGGTTTTTTTTCGACGTACAAGCGCCCTTTCTTGATTAACACTACGACGATAAGTACGATGATTATGATGATTGCAACAACTATTCCTATTATAGGCATCCAATTATTGTCAACCGGAGGGGTTGTTACTACCACATAGGGTGTTGTTGTCCCTGCTGCAGGATCATAGACGTAATCCCATATCCCGTCATCGTTGACATCGATTAATTGCTTACCGTCTTGTTGCCCCAGGGTGGATTTTGTGTTTGTCGTAGGATTGTAGAATGTGTCTAAGATACCGTCTCCGTTCGTATCAACAAGATCAAACATGGCGTTGCTGATTTCAATAGGTTGTATGTCCGATGTTGTGATGTTTACTCCGATGGTTTGTTCCATGATGTCGGAGATATTATTCCTGTTCGCGTCTAAAAGAATGGTGGCTGTGGAGGTTGCAATATCTTGAAGATCGTTGATATCTTTTACCGTCAGTGTCACGCTGAAAGTTCCTGCCGAATCATAGGAATGCAGAGGTGATAAGTCATATCCGTAAATTCCATCGCCGAAGTTCCATGTGTAGTTGACAATAATACCATCAGTACCATGGCTGTTTGAACCATCGAATTGAATGGCCTGGTAAGTCAGCGCATTATATGGTCCATTCATGTCTGCGACTGGTGCTTGATGTTGGACAGTTGGTGCAGTAACAGCCACAGTAGCGGTATCAGTCCCTGTTAAATTAGCGATATCCCTCACTTGGAGTTTTACTGTGTAGTTTCCTACTGCTGTGTACATGTGGGTTATGGTCGCGCTGGCAATCCAGTCGGTGTCGTACGTGCCGTCATTTGTCCAGTCCCAACGATACCTTGTAACCCCAACATCATCTGTACTCCTTGATCCATTAAACGTGATTGTCTGATTTACAAATCCTGAGTAAGGACCACCTGCCTCAGCGGTTGGTGCTGTGTTAGATGAAGGAGTACTCTCTCCGCTAGAGGTCGTGAATGTTTGATCTGAGGAATTAGCCCTGTTTCCCGCTTGGTCATATGATACCGTACGATAATGATACCGGGTTCCTGAAGAAAGATTGGAGGGAAGAGCAACAGAATGCGATGTTGAAAACGTTGCATCCGCAGTACTTGTACCGTATGAGTTTGTCAGTCCATATTCTACCGTGCTGTTTGCAGCCTGCTCGGTCGTCCATGTAATAGTCGCTGAACTTGTCGTAATACTTCCTGCGTTAACAGCGGTGATTTCAGGCGCATATGTATCAAACGTGAAATTACTAGTGACGGTAACGCCATCATTACTGTCATTATCAACTGCAGTTGCATTTACATAATAATATGTATTGTTGACCCATGTGACGTTCGTTGAATTATATGTCCATGATGTGTACCCTGTAGCATTCAGCCAAGTTACTCCAGATGCCCAAGCTGTTCCATTCCAATATGTCCCAGCTCCTGTAGAATTATAGATTGTCAGGTTCGTACGGTTGATACCACCGAAGGATAAATCACTTACCATACTTGTTGTACCACTGATAGTAGTGAGTACATTGTAAAAACTGTTATTCGCAGGAACAGTAATGGTTACAATTGGAATATCGTATCCGCAAATTGTATCATTGTTTTCCGGCGCAGACTCAGCATTACTCGCATTATCATTCGCAATACTATAAAACTCATACCACCCAGTACCATTAGAAAAGCCAAAACTCCAAGAAATCGCGGTCCAGGGATCAACATCAACACTATGATTCACCCACCCACCATACGAATTATTACTACTAGCATACCGATAGTACAAAGTGACATTTTTCAAACCACTCATATTATGAGGCGCAGCTGTCCCAGTTATGGCCAATGGCGAAGAAGTTTTCCAATAGGTTGTAATTGTATCGACAATAGAAGTCGGGGCTAAAAACTCATAACTACAATTAACATCATAACCACTACCAGGCGCTGACTCCACATTAGTTGCATTATCAACACCGATAGTAAAGAACCGATAATACCCAGTACCATTCTTCGCTGCAAAATCAAAACTCCAAGAAATTGCAAC
>JAPKYE010000084.1 GCA_026394495.1 Methanobacteriota archaeon
TGAGATCAATGAATTCCAAAAATTAAAAGAGAAAAACGCTATCTATTATTATTCAGATTATTCAATTACTCGAGAAACCTACGATCAGCTTTTCCAGGAATATGAAAGTAAAATCGCGCATCTTTTTAAAAAACAAAGGATACTGGGAAGAAAGTTTGAAAAGAAAAAGAGGGGAAAAAATGGGGAAAAAAATGAAGTTGAAACGAAGTCTTAGAGGAAAAGCAATACTCTTTGGATTACTACTAATAACAATATGTCTATTGCAAACAACGCCCCTAAAAAGTAGTAGCAACAGTCAGTTGGATGTTTCCTCTGGTCTTGAATTAGGTTTACAGACAGAGTATAATAGTTATGAAAAAGGAGAGCATATCAAAATATCTGGGAATATCACCAACATTTCAGATGAGATGGATATTCCTGATAATATAGTAATTACTCTTCAACATGAAGACTGGATGAGATATATTATAACCGCCCTACAAAATAATTCATATGAATACTTTTATAATATCTCATTTGGAGATCCTGAAGGGATATGGAATATTACTGTGGAAATCGATGGAGAACCCGTAAACAACATCAGTTGTAAAAATGTAAATGTTTCTCTTCCATCTGATACAGTACGTTATAAGACTGTATGGTTTTCTCCTTCAGATGAAGCAATCTATTATAGAGGAAGCACGTTTGATATTTCAGTATTTATTACAGAAGATGATGTTGGTGTGACAAATGCTTCAACGATCTGTTTTTTACCTTCGATGGAGAGTATAGAATTATCTGAGATAAAACAGGGATATTATAGTGGGTCTTATTTTGTTCCATGGGATGCTGCGATTGGATTATGGTCGTTATCAGTTGAAAGTACTACGGGAAATGGTTCTTCTTTAGTAGCTGGAGGGAGTAACATTTTAATTGAAATTAAGCCTACTTCACTTACCTTTGACATCCTTGGACCTCCTTCCGATGAGTACGTATTGGGAGAAGCCATTGAACTTATGGTTCATGTACGTTATCCTGATGGTCATGATGTTGAAGGTGCTATAGTGGCGGCAAAAATTGCTGGCGAAAATTATACTTTACTTAGTCAAGGGGATGGAATATATTCTATTAACTGTACGACCGTTATGACTACCGTGGGAAGTCAGATCATCGAATTTTCGGCTTCTGATTCATCTGGAAATAACTTATTTGTCACCCACATTATATACCTTGTTGATAACGAAAAATCTGAGTTTCCGCTCTACCAAATACTAGGTTTTTTGGCCGTAACAATAATCGTTGTAATTATTATTTATTTTGCTAAGAAACGTCTTTCTTTACTCAGAGTAAAAGATATTGAAAATGAAATTGAGGAGTTGCAACTTCTTCAAAATGAGGCGGCTGTCAATTATTATAAAAAAGGCACAATTACCAGACAGACGTATGATATATTTCAAAAAGAAAATTCGCAACGTTTGGCGGTAATTAAAAAAGATGGTCCAACAAATAAAAAAGTGCGAACAATTCGATTGCGAAAAAAAACAAAAAAAGCTTAGAGGTTTTCTCAGATGTCTGATGTCCCCGATATTATCAATGAGTTAAGAGCAGAAGAACGGCAAGGTTTACTTAATGGTGGAAGTGGGGGGCTTTGTCATCAAATTGAAACATCAAACACAGTGTTACAAAGAGGCATTAACAAGAACGTAATTCTAAGAAGTGAGTTACTGAGTTCTTTGTTGAAAAATATCCCAGATTCAATCTATTTCAAAGATAAAGATGGGCGATTTATAGAAGTTAGTGACGCAAAAATTCAACATTTGAATACCGATAGAGAATCTATACTGGGTAAGACGGATTTTGATTTTTACTCGCAAAAAGAAGCAGAGAAAATGTGTATTGATGAAAAATATGTGATGGAACGAGGCGAAGTAATCCAAAAGGAGGAAAAGATAACACGACCAAATGGTGAAATCGCTTGGGTTTCTGTTGTAAAAACCCCTCGACATGATAATCAAGGAAATGTTGTTGGTATTATTGGTATTTCAAGAGATGTTACCAATCAAAAAAAATACGAAATAGCATTACATGAAAGTGAAGAAAAATACAGGACAATTTTTGAAAACAGTGCAATAGCAATCATGACGACGGATGAACATGAAAATATTCTCTCATGGAACAGCTACACAGAAAAACTATTAGGGCTAAATAGAGAAGATTTATTCATGAAACCAGTACATACGTTGTATCCTCCTACAGAATGGGAGAAAATTCGTGCACAGGACATCCGGCAGAAAGGTATGCAACATCACCTTGAAACAAAAATAATCAAGAAAAACGATAAACTCATCGATGTCGACATCTCCTTAAGTGTACTAAAAAATCATGAGGGTAAAGTCATAGGATCTATCGGAGTCATTAGCGATATAACTGAAAATAAAATAAAAGATGAAAAACTGAAAGAGGCGCAACAAATTTTAATTATGGTTAATAAGGCACTTGAAGAAAAAGTTAAAGAGAGGACCAAAGAAATAGAAAACCTCTTAAAACAAAAAGATGAATTTATTTATCAACTTGGTCATGATTTGAAAACCCCGCTCACTCCTTTGAACTCTCTTCTTCCTGTTGTACGAAAAAAAGAACAAAATGAAGAATCAAAAAAATATCTTGATTTGGCTATCAAAAATGTTGAATACATGAAAAACCTTGTCCAAAAAACTTTGAAACTTGCTTCATTAAACTCAACTTCTTTTAAACTAGACCTAGAGGTAATAAATTGTTGGCAGATTATAGAAAACGTAATTGGAAACATGAGCAGTATGCTGGACGGAAAAAATATTGAAATAAAAAACTTAGTCAAAAAAGATACCTTCATAAAAGTTGATAAACTTAGATTTGAAGAACTTATAGATAATATGATTAACAATGCTGTAAAATTTTCATATGATGAAGGAAAGATCGAAATAAAAAGTGAAACAGAACATAATATCATAAAATTTTCAATAGCAGATAACGGGTGTGGAATCTCTAAAGAAGAATCTGAAAAAATCTTTGATGAATTTTATAAAGCAGATAAAAGCCGGCATGATGTTAATAGCAGCGGACTGGGTCTTTCTATTTGTAAAAAAATAGTTGAAAAGCATGATGGTCATATCTGGGCAGAAAGCGCTGGTCTTGGAAAAGGAAGTACGTTTTATTTTACATTTAGGATTACTGAAAATGAGGGAAAAAAGTAAATTTGAGAAAACACATATCTACGAAATGTATGGAGGATGAAAAATAGCATGAAAAAAACAATTTTATTAGTTGATGATAACCCGGATATTACACTAACAATAAAAGGTCTGTTGGAAGGAGAGCGTGAAGATTTCAAAGTTGTTATTGCTGAGAGCGGTGAGGAATGTTTAGAACTTTTGAATAAAGATATTCTCCCCGATGCAATACTATTAGATATTATGCTACCTGGCATTGACGGTTTGGAAACATCAGAGTGTATTCGGAAAAATGATAAATTTTCTAAGATTCCAATACTATTTATAACTGCTCGCAATGATCAGTTCATTATGGAACAAGGTCGTTTTCTTGGTGATGATTTTATTGAAAAACCTTTTGAGATAGATGATGTAATAATAAGAATTGAACGAGCGATTGAAAAGTTAGCCTCTTGATTGCTCTGTACACGTTTGATCTGGGTCAATTTCAATCCCAGTACCTGTGATATGTATTGGAACAATTTTCTGAGAATGAGCAGCTCCACGTAGCTTATATATCTCAAGGCCCCTTGTTCTTTTTTTCACGCCTTGAAAATTATAAAATACAAAGATGCCATCTGCAAGAAATTCTTCTACACCGGTATTTGAAAACCTATGTGGTGCATCAGATGATTCGGTGATCATAAAAGTAGTAATATTCATCTCTTCAAAATATCTAAACAGTTGTTCAATATAAATCCTATATTGCCTTTTTGTCCCTGAAAAAGCGGTTTCAATAGCAGAAATTGAATCTAATGCAAGCAAACAAGCATCAAAACCTTTAGGGATGAAATCCAACACAAGATCGATATCCACCGGAAGTGTACCACTCGCTTTTTCTAATAGAGCCTCAATTGATCGAGCCAATCTAATTGGTTGTAATCTTTTCAGAGCAATTCTTCCTTTACCATCTGCCCTTAGTATAATTTGTTCTTCACTGCTTTCTATTTCAGTGATTTTAAAACCAAATTCCTTCATGTGGTCTCTTAATCTATCGGGTCTCTCCTCCATAGATAGAAAAACACAGTCTTTTCCTTCTACTGCTTTATTGTATATGACCTGTGAACAAAAAATAGTTTTTCCGCAACCAGGACCACCTGCAACAATGATGTTAGACCCTGCAGGTATACCTTTTTCTAATAACTTATCAAAACCTGGAATACCGGTGAACATCCATTTTCTTTCTTTTTCTACTGTAGGTTTCTTTAAATGATCTGTAATTTCTATTTCATTCATCACTGTATTATCATTTTTTTCAGTTGGTTCTTTCTCAGAAAAGAAGTCATCCGGCATATCTGTAACGATACCATCATTTTCCACGATCTCTGTATCTGAAACATCGCTATTTTCAAGAATTCTTGAGTTAACATTTTGTATTGGACTAAAATTTTCAGAAAAATGTATGTTACCTCTTTTTTCTATCTGAAATGGAGCGGGTGAAAGAAACTCCGCAGAGGTATTTCTTTTTCTAAATGTTCCATCTCGTCTAAAAATGGTTCTTAAAGAAAAATCATTATTTTTTTTATCCATTCTTTTTATCAGCTCATCTACTTGTTTCACACGTTTAAAATAACGAGTTGTTAAATCTTCATCGCTACTGATTTTTTTAATTATTTTTCCTTTTTTTTGTAACTCTTCTTTATTTTCTCTATCGGTTATTTCTTTTTCCATTTCCGCTAATTTTTTATCAATAAGCATCTGTTTTTCCATATCTATAGCATTTTTCTTCCCAATAAGTCGGATTTGCCGTTCACTTAATCTATTCTCCTTTTTTACTGACATTTTGTTCTTTTTTCCAATCATCCCGGCACCCTAGAACATAACCTAAAACCTATCTGTTTTATATATAAGTTACTATTGGTCGATATTCCTCAGAATGTGTAACACCTCCTGATTTTCCCACGTATCAATATCGAATTTCTGCCTTGCACATATAGCAGTTGACTGTCGTTAATGCTGTTTTTGGCAAAAAAGAAGAGAAAAAGACCGATAAAAAAAATTTTATGAGTGTCAGCAGTCGGTTTCTCCCTAGTGGAAGAATGATGTCAGCTTCTTCAGCTGGTGTTTTTCCCAAGGCCTTGATGTATTCTGACAAAATCATAGATGATCCGTCGGAGCTCACTGAATGCTTCTCCGCTTTCCGGGTTTTTGAACCCTCTTGTTATTTTGTACCGTTGTTTGAAGTCCTCATTATGACGTTCGATCGCGTTATTGTTATGCTCCAACCCGTATTTCTTACAAGAGACGGGGACGCCATGAGTCAAGGTTGCCCATCGATAAAAACAAAAGGTAAAACCGATTTTATACCCTGCGAATTTATCGGAAACGAAGGTGATCAGTTTTCTTTTTTCAGGAGGTTTTCTCC
>JAPKYE010000052.1 GCA_026394495.1 Methanobacteriota archaeon
GTTTGGTGTGCAGACCATGGTTGAAGGTCCAGGGCATATGCCGCTTTGTGACATACAAGCTAATATTCAGGTCATGAAAACTGTGACAAAAGAGGCTCCTTATTTTGTGTTGGGTCCGCTTGTCACCGACATCGCACCAGGGTATGATCATTTTGTTGGTGGGATTGGTGGAGCTCTCGCCGGGTTTTATGGTGTGGATTTTCTTTGTTATGTTACTCCTGCGGAGCATCTGTGTCTGCCTGATGTACAGGATGTTCGTGAAGGGGTTATTGTTACTAGGGTTGCTGCGCATGCCGCTGATCTTGCCCGAGGAATTGACCGCGATGTTGATTTTACGTTTAGCAAGGCGCGTGAAGCACTTGATTGGCAGAAAATGTTTGATCTTTGTGTGGACCCAAAAAAAGCAAAAGAATTTAGGATGAAACGATTGCCATCAGAACATGAAGAGGCTTGTTCTATGTGCGGGAATCTTTGTTCCATGGAGCTTGTAAAAAAATATCTGAATACCAAATAATAATTGATTGAATTTCAGATATGTCGTATTTTTTTTTTATTGAGAACGATGTTGATCTATCGATAATATCTCCTGAGGAAAAATCAAATCTTATAAATACAAAGAGGTGATTCATGACCGTTATGGAACCTAAGGAAGAAGAACGAAAAGGAAACATTTTCCCGATCATCCTGATGGGTGGTATGTTTGTTCTTATTCAGGGGATAGCGTTACTTGTGACCGGTCCGTTTACCGATGCGGGCATGCAGGCGTTTCAAAACCCTGATGATCCAATGAATCTTGTGATTTTTTTTGTGATCATTTTTATTACAACTGCAGTGATTCTTCTTATCGCTAAATTCTGGAAGAAACAGCTGATTAAAATCATTATTTTAGGAGCGGTTGGTTACACATCTTTTTTTGTGTTCTACCCGCTTTTGGCTCTTGCGCTTGTTGATTGGTTTGCATTAGGACTTGCCATTGTTTTGGCATTAGGACTTACGGTTCTTCTTTTTAAATACCCGGAATGGTATATCATTGATCTTTGCGGTGTGATCGTTGGTGCTGGTGCGATCGCTATCTTCGGGATATCACTTGGGATTTTCTTAGTTCTAATCTTACTTATTGGGCTTGCTATATACGATGCAATTTCAGTGTATAAAACAAAACATATGATTGATCTTGCAGATACGGTGATGGATTTAAAACTCCCTGTGCTTCTTGTGATTCCTAAAATCAGACATTATTCTCTTTTGAAAGAGACGAAAGGTTTGAAAGAAAAACTGAAGGATGAGGAGGAACGTGATGCGTTTTTCATGGGTCTTGGAGACGTAGTGATGCCCGGGATTTTAGTCGCTGCTGTCTATTATAACATTCCAAATGGTTTTCCTATTGCGATGTCGGTGCTCGTAGGGACACTTATTGGGTTTGCGATCCTGATGACGTTTGTCATTAAAGGTAAACCGCAGGCAGGACTTCCTTTGCTGTGTGGTGGCGCGATCGCAGGATACGTAATCTCTAGTTATCTTCTCTTTGGGACGTTAATGGGTCTTACCCTTCCTTTTTAAAAAAATGTTTAGTAATTGGTTTTATAATCGCAGGATTCACACCAGATGTTTCTATTAAGATGATGCAACGGTTTTCCGCATTTTGGACATGTTGTTTTATCTATGAAATGTTCAAGCCAGAGGTCACGGACCTGCGGCACAGTCTCTTTTTCTACCCGGGTGAGAAGCTCCTCTTGATTATTATTTGTGGCAAGGTTTCGAAGGTTCGAGAAATTCCATATAATGGGTTTTCTCTCTGCAAAGGAATCATAGTAAATTGATTTCCCGGTTTCAAGGTTCTCAGTTCGTTTTTTTCCGACAAGAATCGCAGCGAGAACGACACCACCAATAATACCACCAAGGTGCGCGAAATGAGCGGTTGTATCTTTGACGCCAAAGGTGACAAAGGTGGTTATTGTTTCAACCACAGCGAAAATAATTGCAGCATAAATCACTTTAATGCGCATGATAAACATAATCCCGATGGGAACAGGCATCACAACTTCATCTCTAGGATATAAGTATGCAAAAGCCCCCAGGATACCAAATATTGCTCCACTTGCACCGATAAGTGTGGTATAAGAACCCAAATCAATAATCGACTGGGTCAACGCACCACAGATACCTGCGATGAGATAGATGATCAAGAAATTTTTCGCACCGATTCGTTGTTCAAAGGCAACACCCATGAAGAAAAACACAAACATGTTTCCTGCGATATGAAGAAATCCCCCATGGATGAACATCGAGGTAAACAAAGTGTAGATGTTTGGGAGATATTCAACAGAAAGATATGCAGGCTGGAAGCCTAACCCTGCAAATCCACCGCCACCAATGATTTTACCATTGATGAGGATACCGCCGATGATTTCATTTTGAGAAAAATATTGAAGATAAAATGTTAAAGCAAAAATTATGAGATTTGCGATGATGAGTGTATATGTCATCATCCATTTTTTTATGTAGCCGATGATGATCGATCCGACCATGATGGCGATTGCAAGAAGGGAAACCCAATGTTGTGGAAGAAATATCATGTCCATCTTCTTTTTCTCCAGTCATATGCTATAAAGAGAAACGTCAGGGTAAATATCACGATTATATAAATAATGTTCTTGTGCTCTTCTAAAGGTGTTCCTTGGTTTTGGTTTGTGGTATGTTGGGATGGTTGAAGATTCCAGTCGTACATAAACACCTCTGCGTAATATTTTGCGACATCCTCGCTTTCAACAACGATCCCTGCTTCTCGGTTATTTCGTACGGAGTTCTCATTCCAGTTGATACTTGAGATTAGCACATATTTGTTGTCTACAATCATCCCTTTGTTGTGCACATTACTAAAAATTGACCAGTTTGTATACAAAAATTTTACAGAGATTCCTTCTTTTTCACAGTATTGTTTTGTTTGATTTGCCTCTTCGTTTGTTGCATCGTAACCAGCGTTGTAATTCAAAATAATTTTTACATCTACTCCTTGATGTGATTTGTTCACGAGTCGTTCCACAAAAGGACTTATCGTCTCACCCCATTGTGTGTACACGTAGAGTTGTTCAATGTAGATGCTTGTTGTTGCGCAGTCGATGAGATCATTGATTGTTTGTTCGCTTGTATCTGGTGAGAACACGGGTGTTACGGTAAAGGTTCCAATGAATGTTTTGGGGGAAAACAGGGGTGTATAGGATCCCTTTTCAGTGGAGAGATCTACGAAGAAATCCTGCGGAAGCTTAAAATTCATCTTATCGTAAGGGTAGCTGTCGCATCGTTCAGGGTTCCAATCGTCGAAAAACACAATGAGAAACTGTTGTGCTATGATATTGTTTCGGATGATGATTCCCCATTCGCGATTTCCAGTGGTAGGATCCTTTGGGACACCGGTTTTTGCCCAGTTGCAGCTTTCAACGATGACGGTTTTGTTGTCGATGATAAGGTATTTTGCGTGGTCGTAAGGGTAGCGGGTGTAGGTGTCTGTATCAGGGTTGTTCATGATGAATCGTATGTTTGCTCCGTGGGTTGTTAGTTGACTGACTATGTATTTTTCTCGGTCGTCAATTCCTCCGATTGGGGATCCTTCTAGGAAAAGATATACCTGGATGTTTTTTTGTAGTGCAGCAATTAATTCGTCGCAGAGGAATGGATTGGTGAACTCGTAGAGGTTACAATATATTGATTCCTTAGCAGACTGAAGTTCATTGATTATTGCGGTATAACTACTATCGGGTGAAACAAATGTTGTGATCTCTGCATCTATTGACAGGGGGGTAAAAGAGAATGTTGATTGTCCTATGTGGTATCGTCGGTTGCTGGTGAAATCATCTGCGGTATCTGTATCTTGTGGTGTGTCGCTATCAAATGTTCGTTTTAGGATGATTCCTTGTCCTGTTTTTTTGAGGGGTGGGCCGTTCCATCCTGTAGTATCTTCTGTTGTGTAGTTTCCATAGATGACAAGATCAATTGTATGGTTGTAGGGGTCTTTGATTGCGATTGTGCCTCCGGTATTTGAGAGTGTGAATGTTTTTTTTGTGATCATCTGAGGAATATGATTAAGTGAATCTGTTCCGTATTCAAAGGTTGGGTGTTGTCCGGTTTCTCTTTGGTATGCTGATGCGTTGTATGTTATGGTGACGCTGGTTTTCGAAGAGATCGTTGTCGATTCCGGAAAAACGATTTTTGTTTGTTCGTCTGTTCTTTTTTGTGGTTGGTTAGTGAGGGATAATGTTGAGATGTCGATAGGTTGGTCTGTTGGGTTGTATATCGTGATGAATTCGTTTTCCATTCGTGGGTGGGTATCGTAATAAAGTTCGGTGATGAGAAGTGATCTGCAAGGGATTGTTGTCGTCTCTATTAGTGTTATCTGAAGTGATTGTTCGTTGTTTGTTTCATCGAGTTCTTCAACGAAGTTTTCAGGGTCGACGATAGCGATGATGGAATGTTCTCCAGGGGTTATTTCGTGTGTATCCCATTGTACGGTTGGGTATTTCTGGTTTTTTCCAACTGAGTCATAGTGTTTTGTGTCGATGTAATTTTCAGGGGTGACGGTATCGTAGTAAAAGACGACATCGACATTGGTTGCATTGTCGTTTCCTATGTTTTTTAGTGTTGCTTTCATTGTGATGATGCCTCCTTCGTTGAATGTTGTTGTTTCCTGGTCGGTTTCTGTGTAGCATTTGATTGAAAGAATACAAAGATCAGGGCCTTGTGGTTGTGATTCTGTTATTTGTTCTGAAAATATGTTTTGATCCCCAGGTGTGGGTGTTGTGGTATCAAAAAAATCATAGCTGGTGTCGTCAGTGTCTTGGTTGGGTGTTCGTGAGAGTGAATGTCCTTCGCTAAATGTTGATGCGGGTAATCCTGGTACATCAGAGTAGTCTTTTCCCCATTCGATGGCATCGATGATGTCGTGTTGGTTGTTTTTAAGGATGATTTTGTCTTCTGTGTTTCCTAGTCCATTACCGATGCTTGTATCATCGACGCAGAGCCTGATAACCGATTCAGAAATAGAAACAGTTTCGTAGATTGTGGTATCTTGATCGGTGATGATCGCATATCCAGCTGATGGGATGATTGTGGTTCCATCACCGTGTTGTGTGTCTCCTTCTAAGAAATCTTCTGCAGAGTTATCAGTGATGCTCCAGCCGGCAACGTCGATTGGTTGGTCGGTTGGGTTATAGAGTTCAATCCACTCGTTTGTAGTCTCAGTCTGTTCTGGGTTGTAAAGAACTTCATTGATGAGTATATGGGTTGGTTGTTCTTCTGCGATGATTTTAGGTGTGTTCAACAGCATAAAAAATATTATACTTATCAATACTGCTATCGTTTGTTTTTTTGTATCTGTCACCATAAACCGATGCCTCCGTTATCGGTAGAGGGCGGAGTGGGATTTGAACCCACGTATGTGGATCTGCAGTCCACCACATAGCCGCTTTGTTACCCGCCCATCCTCCTGTTGGTTTGAATTGTGTTATGTGTCCATGTTCGGTGTTATGTGTCCAAGAGGTATTCCACGAATTCAATCGATTGTTTTAACACTTTTGGTGATTTCTTTGCATATTTATACAAATAAGTAGATACCGTTGATTTTTTATATCTTTAGATAAACTAATAAACAGATTTATTGATTACTAAGAGAAAATGGAGCTTAAATACAGAGATTTAATTGATTTGATATTATCTGAACCAAGTCAACCCGAAGAAATAATGAACAATTTGTATGAATGGAAATATAAAGTTGATATGTTTTTTTTGCAGGTTTCAACAGGAATTTCAGCTTCTTTAATTGTCGCGTTAATCTACAATTATGATACATTAATTATAAGCCATCCTGCCATTGTGTACTTACTTTATGTTGCTTTGATTTTCCTTGCAATATGGTTGGTTCAACTTTATAGGCGAGTAAAAAGGAATAAGGATTTATTTATTGCTTCAATAAAAAATTACCATAATTTGAAAAAATATTTGGATTTATGATCATTGATAACATAGAATCTATATTAACCTTTACTTCAGTGGTAGTTATATTTGCCACTTTTGTTCCTTTATTATTTAAATTATTTTCTTTTATAGCTGAAACTAGATTAATTAATAAGAGACCGGTAAATAAAATTAAGGATTTTGATAATCCTAAGGATAAAAGAATTCATTTGTTATATAAAAACATAGGAGAAATTAGTTTAAATAGATATGTCAAAGATGCAAATTTTAGAAACGAAATTGATAGAATATTCACAAGTCCTGAATTCTTAGAAAAAAATGAGATAAGCATAAATCACAAAGAATTAGAAAAATTGGTAGATGAAATTCTTATTAAATTAAATATTCGATTTACTAAAAATTTTAGAGTCGATGATTTTTCCTATGATTACATTATTTATTTTAATGAAAAAAAAGTACCAATGGAACTAAAAGTTTATCCTAAAAGGATAATAGATAATCAACTCGTTCAAAAACTAAGATCACAAATTTTTTATATTATGTCAAAAACCGATATTATGGAATTTGTCTTAATTATCTTGAATCCTGGTATAACAAACAGAGCTAGAGAAGAACTTGAATCCCACATTGAAAATAGACCAATATATATTATTCAGAGCGACTTTTTAAATGACATTGAAAATGATCTAATAAAATATTTAATAAGTAGAAATGAAAAATATTTAGATTAGTTTAATGTAATTGTGTAAAAACTCTTTCAATATCTGCTTTCATCTGTTGTTGTGTCGGTCTGTTATAAATCATAGTTGTCCTAAAATCTTTATGTCGCGCATGCCTTTGCACCGTAAATGGATTTACTCCTTGATTTAATAGGTGTGTAATGCACGATGCACGTAACACATGAGGATATACTCTTGTGTTGATTCCTGCTTCTTTTGCACATTTCTTGAGATGATTTCTGACAAAATGTTCCCCTATCCTTTTACCGGATTTATTGAGAAACAATGCTTGTTCATCTGGCTGTACAGGCTTTCGTTCGACATCAATATACTCTCGCAATAAACCTGCTAATGATGATGTTAGTGAGACGACCCCATCACCGGTTTTCGTATTTCGTAGTAAGATTTCCATTGTGTCAAAATTAACATCTTTTAGATTTAGGTTACATGCTTCCATTTTTCGAAGACCACACTGATACAATGTTAACAATACTGCATAGATCACTTTCTGCTTTGTTTGAGCAATAGTAAGGATTTTCCCCACTTGGTCATTTGTTAAGACATCCTTATTTTTAATTCGAGACCTTGGAATTTTAAGATACAAATCTTTTCTATCTTTTTTCAATATCTCTTTACAAAATAGGTTGATTGCAGCAAATCGCATTCTGTTCCCATTATGTTGGTAGTGTTCTGCTAGATCAAATCGAATGTCGTCTAACTCTTGTTGAGATAGTGTATCAATTTTTGTGTTTTGGAAAACGTGACGAATTACTGCACAATAACTTTTAATCGAGTTGTTACTATAATTGTTCTGTCGTAAAAATCGATAATATTGCTCGAGGAAATAATCAGAACGGTTATGTTCATAGTTACTATTTTTCTGTTCTATAACTTGCCCCAGTTTGGTTTGAACCAAAATCTTATTATCTCTATTTCCATCTGTTCCGTTCGGGATCATAACAACCAATCCTTGTTGTGGTCCTAGACCCCTGGATGCTTGTAACATCTGGGGGTCAATTTTGACCTCTTTTATATGGAGAAAAATAAGACTTTCCCTCCTTATATACTCCTGGTGGGATAACTGAAAGTATTTCTTCGTTTTATCTCGCCAGTATTCGATTTTCTCCGGGTGTCCCATAAAAATAAATAATTCAACTTGATATTGTTAATTATTGAGGTGTATTATGGAAGATAGAAGCAATTTACTAGAATATGATACAAAATTGAGATTGGCTTCCCTTTACGCCATTAAAACAAGTTTAATAATTTTTCTTATCTTTGTTGTAATATGGTCAATTATAAGCTTTTTTTCTTATCCTTATGTATCTTATTTTAATTCATTATATTTTTTTAGCTTTTTTATAATATTTTATTTTATTTTTATTTTAATCATTATTGTTCAGAAAAAAATTAATTTTGTCAAAAAAGGAGGTGAAATGAAAGGACCGAAAAATCATACAACCGGTGGTAACATACTATGAAAAAACCAACTTTCGCTGAATCAATTATTATCATTCTTACGATTATTTTAGTTATTTTAGGTGTACTACAAATAACCGGCGGACAAAATTTTAAAGTGACAGAAATACCTTCAATAAATTTAACTAAAATTGAAACAGATAATAAGATCTTTTTTTCATCGTTGTTCAATAATAGTTACCATACTCAAAATGATTTTATTTCGGAGGTTGAAATTGGAACTTTTCCATCAAAAAATACTTATGGAATTGGGGATTCTATAGAAATGTCATTAAAATTTTCTTCGATGTCTAATAATGAAAATGCTAGAGTTAGAGCTTTTTTCACAGATCCATATGGTCTTATTCAATATGAATATCCACCAAATATAATTAAAAATTTTTCAGAGGATAAAGGTGAGATTGATTTAAATAAAATAATTTTATTTAAGGTTAAATTAATCGATGAACCTTCAAAAAAAATTGATGGTCAATGGTTATTTACTGTATTGGTTGTTAATAATGATAATTCGATTATTTCAGAAGTGATTGAACCGGTTCAGATTACATCTATTAAATTAGATGACACATTTACCTTAATTTTGAATAATAGCTTTTTTATAATTGCTATTATAACCTTATTAGGTTTATTATTTTATATTTATAGACGATTTTTCCAAAATTTTGATGGTCATAAAAAAATATTCGAAGAACTTATGGATGAAAAAATTAGCCAAAAAAAATCTTCCGAATTATATGTTTTGTTGGTGCTTGTTAAGTATGTAGATTCTGTAAAAAAAGATGTAAAAATAGAAGGTGAAGGACATAATACAAAAACTGGTGAGGTAGTCCATTTTATGTCTACAAAAGCAGACAGCTCTTTTAGTAATTGGATAACTTTAGGATTCGCTAGGCGTTCAGGTGATTTTATTCGAATAACAAAGAAAGGGAAAAAAATGGTTAAATTTCTAGAAGATCACGGATATATTTTAGATATGGTAAATAATAAAATTCTAACTCAAGGATATATTCCTTTTTCAAAAAAAGAAAAATGATATTGATGAAATTTTTTATATATAATCAAATAAAATACATCTATTTATATGTCTCTCAACCTGAGTTTCGCACTTGAATAAATATTAAGTGTCTTCAGCAGTTTGTCTTTTATTGGTGATAAAATTCAAAGCATACTGAAGACACCAAACAACATAAAACAAAACAAGAATAAGACCTTTCCGATTGGATCCATCCAA
>JAPKYE010000104.1 GCA_026394495.1 Methanobacteriota archaeon
TGGGCACTGACTGAGCCCCCAACAAACATCGGGACAGCAGTCAACAACATAAACACTGTCACAATGATCGATAGACTCTTCACAGTAACATCTGCCTTCAAAATATTATTTATCTTATCTTTCATTTTGGTTTTCCTCCCTATTTTTTATACAATCCAGATTTTATATATGGTTTTTATTTTTAATACTTACGTTGCATTCACTGTTTTTTGGCTGTGCTACGCAACATCTTCTTCGCGTTTTATATTTATACATATTCAATTAATATGCGCGAATATACTATATACGTGCTAATATTTAAATGTTTTGTTTAATAATTATGTGGTGAATGTCAGGGAGTGGAAAACACTTGAAAAGGCACCGAATCTACGATTGATATTTTAGTAAAAAAAACGATTATATAAGTATCAACAAAATTCAGAAAATATTATGTTATACCTAATAATATTTTTCATAACAAAAAATTTACAATGAATTTCACATTACCGAGCAAATTTCACAAGAATGTATGGAACGATAATACAAGAGATGACATGGTGGTGTAAATAATCGAATAGTGCTCGCCCCATAACCCTTTCTTTTCAACAGATGATACAATGATCCAGATAAAAGATTTTTATTCACGCATCACAGATTTTCTCTTTATAATAATATATATCTAATATTGTACTGAAAATACTTGAATCTGACCGAAGAATAAACAAAAAAAATGTATGATGGGATTTTACGAAAATCCTGCTAAACACTAATACATATTAATAACTGAATGGGGATTAGTTAATGCATGTTACGGAAGACGTAATGAAGATATCTGAAAAAACTATCACTTACGAAAGACTTCTTTTAAATCTAGAGACCATGAATCTGCAATTCGATGAAGTAGCTTTATCGGAATTATGTTTCAGGAAGATACTAGAACCAGGGGAATTGATAAGCAAAGGTGATGAAGGAAAAACATACAAGGTTAAAGATGTTTCTTTGATGTCTTCATTTTTACCGAGTTCTATTGAAGGTAAATTATATCTAAAACAGTATCATGATTACCATTGGTATAGATCTCTCTTTTATACATGCCCTTGGTAACCTACAAGTGGATTTATTTCCCTGTTGCGAGTGGGGATCGAAAACAATAGGTATACCAGTTACGTGGAAAGACCCCTTAGTCTTTGGCAACATGTTCTAAGGGTAATTGCTTCAATCATATTCCCAGATAAAATGCCGATGTACTATGCAGGTTTTATTGGGCCTTTACCAGAGATGCTATCATCTCAGATGCCATTTGGTAGACTCCCTTATGCAGAGGATATATCCTCGTGACAGAATTTGTTGAACCAGACCCCGAAATTATGCGGCATCTTGTAGGTTTGCGTAAAGCTGATTATGGTGTGGATAATCGTGATTTTCCGACTGCGACATGAGTTTGATGCAAAGATAGAGAAAATAGTGGGTGTACAAGCACGAGAAAACATAGAACTATTCCAGAAGGTAGGTCTGAATCTTGGGCGTTGGCAGGCGAATACAAACGGAAAAAAATATTATGAGGTTTGGCCTCAACTAGATTACTTGAAGTTGTACCAATGCATCTGCGATCAAGGAGTGGTTGGTGTAGAGAGGACACTAACTTTAAAGGAACAGAAGCTTCTGTATCCGTGTTTTAAAAAATTATTGTTGTTTAATGCGCTTGTGGTTTTTGAACGGAAACGGTTGAAATACGAACAGTTGAATCCAGAACACAAAAGTTTTACTTCTGAGTCTTTTGGCGGTTATTCTGAAGGATATGTGGAATGGTTCGAAGGAGGTCAAACAAGGCATTCGAGTGGATGCAGATGCAGTGCATTTTAATAACCATCTGAAAAAATATGCAAAGGAGCAAGTACAAGATTCTGCTTCTCAGAGAGTTCTTCAAGGTTCAGATGAAACTGAGAACAAAATTCAAGGGATAAAAGATACAGAAGAAGAATTAAAAAACAATGCACAGACAGTCTTTAAGGATTTAGTGATAAAGAATATTACGGCTGTGAAGTGAACGAAACCGGAGTTAGAGAGGTTTTTCGGGGTTCGAGAAAACAATGGGTTTTTTGATGGAGTAGAATTGGCGATCTCATGGGATATATATCAAAGAATAGAGAATCATATCGCTAGGAAAATTGAGAACGTATTTGGTGAGCAGATCCAGCCGTTAGATCGAATTACCTTGGTTGGAATTATTCAGGATATTATGAGTCTGGATTATCTTCCCCTTCTTTAACTGAACAAACTTATTTTATAGGTTTAGTGTTATCATCTTTGAATGCAATCGATTGTGATAGAGAATATTACGAAGCGGTATAAAATCAGGGATCCAGATTTGAATTGGAGAAAATATTTAAGACAGATGTTCAAACAGGAAAAAGCAGGATATCTGACTGCGTTAAACAGGATAAATTTATCTGTGGATAGCGGGGAGATTCTTGGTATTCTAGGTCCGAATGGCGCAGGAAAGACAACGCTCATCAAAATCCTCGCAGGGTTACTCCTGCCGGAAGAAGGGGGAGCTACGATCAATTCATATGATATAATCCGCGACAGAGAGAAGGTACGGACCAGTGTAAATATTTTGATGAGCGGCGGGTGGATTATCTTCGATTATAAACTCTCCCTCTTTGATAATCTTCGGTTTTGGGGTGTCATCGAAGGTGTTCCTCTCCGGGAGATAAAAACCAAGGTCGATGATGTGCTCACTGCAGTAGGATTGTATGAACGGAGAAATGATTATCCTGAGAATCTCTCTGCGGGCCTTCGGCAGAAGCTGAATCTCGCACGATGCCTGCTGGCTGACAGACCACTGTATTTGTTAGATGAACCTACAGCGAACGTGGATCCATATTCCGCTGAATTCCTTCGTGAACACATTAAAACGTTGAAAAAAGAAGGTAAGACGGTTGTTCTTGCAACGCATAATCTCTGGGAAGCAGAGATGCTCTGCGACCGGATTGCGATCCTCAACCGAGGGGAAATCATTGCATTGGACACCACAAAGGCAGTAAAAACAAAAATCGGGAAAGACGTCCTGATTCTTGAAGTAAAAAATGCGTCAGCTGCATTGACGAACGAATTATACGCTCTCGATTGTGTTACCCATATCCAAGAAAAGGGTACCACGTTGGAGGTGTATGGGAGCATAAAAAAAGATATCCCGCTGATTGTTGATCTCTGCCGGAAGTATACAACGATTGTGAGTATGGATATGAAGGAATCATCGTTAAATGAAGTATTCATCCAGATGATCACTGAAGAAGAACAAAAAACACAGGTGAAATCATGAAGCAGTCCTTCACGCTAACTGAGAAACTTGGTGTTATCTGGATGTATATCTATCGGTCAGCAAAACTCTGGATACGCTTTAAAGTGAGCTTCTTGTTTTCGTTCATCGCCCTCTTTATTTCTGTTGCAATCTTCTATTACATGTATCTTTTTATTGGTGATGTGCCTGGTTATGGGAGTTATTTTACATTTGTTCTTGTTGGGATGGCGGTGAATCAGTATATTGTGAGCCTGACGGTGAATGCGTATTTAGGTGCGATGCATAAGGTCTACTGGTCGAACTGGTTGGAAATTTTGTTGACTTCGCCGACGAAAACGAAAACGTTTTTCGTTGCGGTCATGAGCTGGAGCTATTTGATTTCAACCATGAATATGGTCCTTTATTTTCTCGTCGGTATCCTTGTTTTTGGTGCAAGTTTTGCTTTTTCTTCAGCAACGTGGGTTGTTCTTCCGATCCTTTTGTTACTTATTATTAGTCTTTCTGGTATAGGGTTAATCTCTGCTTCGATGTTCATGCTTGCGAATGCAAAAGGTGACATCGAGCCTATCTCATGGGGTATCGGTGTTCTTTCTGGCCTCCTCACCGGTGTGTATTTCCCACCAGAATATTTACCTTTGAGTATTCAAATGATTTCCAAGATTTTGCCTCAAACGTATGCTATCGATGCGATACGACGGATTTTGATCTATGGCGAAGGAATCTCGAGTCCTAGTATTCAGTGGACTCTTTTCTATCTTGTTCTTTTTTCAGTCATCATTTTTCCTTTTGGGATGTGGATGTTCAATCGCGGTATCAAAAAAGCTGAGCGTGATGGGACGCTTGCGCGATGGAGCTAAACAAGTCGAGGAAGGGTTTAACAGCGAGGTGTTCCCTGGATGAAAATATGTTGCTTCATGTCATTTGTTCGAAACTCTTCAAAAAAAATTTAATTTTTTACATAAATTATATATAGAAGAAGCAACATATAATAAGTTTGTAAAGAAAAGGAGGAAAAAGAATATGGCAATAGAAGTAATAAAAATAACGAATACAGCATTTAGTACATCGAAGAAGCCGTGGCCTGGGGCTGAGACTGAGCCGGTACCTCACCCATGTTGTTATTGTTATATGGTAGACTTGGTCTAATAAACAGATATACTCGGTGATAAGTATACGTCTTAGAACGAGATAAGACTTGGCTTATTACCGAGATTTTACCTATTTTTTATCCATACAAATCTATAAGAAACTGAAGCGGCGATGAATGTCCAAAGATAGAAAATCATATATGATTAAAAGAAATGGTGATATAGATATGCAACCTGTCATTGGGATGTATTTTTTTAAAAAAACTTATAAGTTTTTCTTTAATAGAATAAACGATGAAAAGGTGATATGAATAAAGCTATCAAATTACAACTTCATTTTCCCCTCTGGTTCAAAAACTCTTGTTTTTAATGGTGTTACAGGTGTTTTTTTAGTTTTAGACAGCCAAGCAAAAACATTATACGATCAAGTTTCAAAGGGAAAACATCCTACCTTGAATTACAAAGATGCAGAAATGGACCTGCAAAAACTAAAAGAAAAAAAAATAATAATAGACGATAATTTTAATGAAATTCAATACATAAAGGTATTAAACTTAGAACAAAGATTTGCTACAGATACATTAATGATAACCGTGGCACCGACACTGGCTTGTAATTTTAGCTGTCCATACTGTTATGAATATAAAAGAAAGATTCGGATGACTCCAGATATCCAAAAAAAAACTATCTATTTTATTGATCAACGCTTGAAATCAGTTACAAATTTGGGTATTTGGTGGTATGGCGGAGAGCCACTTCTCGAAAAAAAAATTATCTGGAACATGGCAGAACAATTAATCTCTCTATGTAAACAACATGGATGTAAGTATTCAGCAGGAATGACCACGAATGGGTACCTCTTGGATAAACGTACAGCTCTTAAACTAAGAGAGCAAGAAGTTTTATGGATTCAAGTAACTTTAGATGGCCCAAAAGAAGTTCATGATAAACGAAGGGTTCTTATCAATGGAAAAGGAACGTTTGATAGAATAATTGAGAATTTAACGAATGCTGTTGATATTTTTTCTTTAGTAAAAATTAGGGTAAATCTTGATAAAACAAATGTCAATCAACTGCCTGAACTATTAGACAGTCTTACCGAACACGGTCTGAAAGATAAAATATTAATATATTATGCTCCTGTGTTTAGTAATACATCAGCATGTCAAGATATAGCAGAAAATTGTTTTTCAGGTAATGAATATTCGCGCCTCGAAACCCAGTTGTTTAGGGAGATTGTGGAAAAAGGTTATGTTCTGGCTAAACACCCTATTTCTGCGATCCAAGGCTGTGGCGCAACTCATAAGAATACATTCGTAATTGATCCCTATGGAGATATCTATAAATGTCTTAATATTATCGGATTTAAAGAAGAAAAAATTGGCAATGTTATCCTTCCTTTAGAATATAATCCCAATCATCTGAAATGGTTGTTTTGGGATCCATTATCTTATAAAAAATGTCAAGATTGCAGACTTTTACCTGCGTGTATGGGTGGCTGCCCATATCAAACGCTTCGCAGAAATTTTCAAGAGCCTGAATGTCGTGAATGGAAAGATCATCTAGGAGAAATGCTTCAGTTGAATTACAAATCATATCTACAACAAAAAACCGAAAAAAACAGTGGAAAACGCGTTTAAAAACCTATCGCAAATCTAGGAACTAACGACACCATCAACGCAAAGGATAATCATCGCTGCGACGGTTCTCTTCATTAACTTCTTGTTCATCTTCATTCCCTTCATAATGTTAGATCTTCTGCATATTTGTGACATAAAACAGTAAGACTTTTGCCTCGTAAGTTGCTGTCGCGAGCAGTTCACCACCGCATTTCGCAGTCAGCGTGATCTTCACCCGGCCAAGGGAGAAGAACGCTGGTGTTGAGATCGATACAGTCGTCCCGGATTTGATGTACACCGTATCATTGTAATACCGCTGGACATGGAACCCAAGCAAACCACCAGAAATCTCAATCGTATAGTCCACGTATTTCGATGAGGGTAACGTGTTTTTTATAGGTACCTTTATTCCAAATCCACCTGTGATAGCACCGATCTCCAATCGTTGACCAATATTTATGACCAACGGCTCTGAGAAACTGCTTTCTATGTTACAGGGATCCTTGGCTTTGACAATAACCTGATAATACCCGCGTTCCTTATATTTGTGGATTGCTTCAACCGGGCCTTCCCCAGATGGGAACGGGCCAAACCAACCCGTGTTAAGACCATCACCCCAATCAAACAAATAGAAAACATCCTGATGCTCCGGTTCCAGTACTCCCTCAACGCTGAAGATATAGGCCTCGTTGATATCTCCTTCCTGTGGTCCTTTTGGTTGATTCGGTGTCGCTGGCGGATTACTAACAGTCACCAGTATTGAAGCAACATACGGGATTTTATTATAGGCGGTGACCACAAGATCTACATTGTCCATGCCGCTGAGATGTTGACTCAGTTGGATGACAGCATGACCCGTTGCATTCGTGTATCCTGTGCCCAGTAATATGAAATCACGGGAGATGGCGCAGAGTGCATCTTTAACTCCGGAGACGTTCACCTCAAAGGTGGATGACCCCTCAGGGATACCGGGGTTGTGCTCAACCGTCATCGCCTCCGGGGTATCGGTTCGGACTTGAAGGGAAGGGTCACCGAATACATGCCAGGCATCGGTCTCCGCATATCCTGATGATCCATAGTCATCGTTCATACGCATACAACCGGTAAACGCAAGACCGCCAAACGTGTTCATCTTGTTTTCTGCATATGATTCAACGAGAAGATCGATGATCTCATCTTGTGCATCCATCGGTGGGTCCCAAGCCTGGGTTTTTGAGGACATGAACACTGCGATCGCGCCAGTGGGCTCATTGTTGTGCGTTGCTCGCAGCCAGACCTCTGCAAAACAGGTGGATGATTCAAATTGCCCATTCAGACACGCAACAGAAAAAATAAACGGAAGCATATTGTCATTCGTGAGCGCAGCGATATCAGTAGTACTAAACGTACTCGTGCTCCAGGCGGTTGCACTGCCATGACCACAGTAATTGATGATACCACGACCACTATTTACAGCAGCAGCAACCATACTAGGATTAGGATTACCTGAAGCGTCTTCACCAGCATGCGAACCATCATACAACTCATCAACAAGAGTATACTGATACTCAAGAAGATCAGATCTGATATTGCGCATATGCTGCCA
>JAPKYE010000119.1 GCA_026394495.1 Methanobacteriota archaeon
GTGATGTGCTGAGACTGGATGAGGATTTGAATGGTCGCAAATATACCACTATCAAGTTCCCGATCATCCAAGGAGATAAGACCCTACTCGCGGGCTATACCATCGACATCACCGAACGCAAACAGGCGGAGGATGCGCTGAAAAAGAGCGAAACTCTGTTACTTGAACTGACAACTCAGGTTCCCGGAGTTGTCTATCAGTTCTATGCCAGACCGAACGGAGAAATAGGGTTTTATTATGTGAGCGACAGATCGGAACGAATCTTGGGTATAAAATCTGATTTAGATGGATATTTCGAGCGTTTCATCACACTGGTTATTCCTGAACACAGAGAAGGTTGTATAAAATCAATTGAGAAATCAGTTAAGGAATCAAGCGACTGGAACTATGAAGGGATGCTACAAAAGCCTTCGGGTGAGAAGATATGGTTTTCCGGGAATTCCACTCCTTCGCCGCGCGAAAATGAGATTGTTTTTAACGGGATAGTAACAGACATCACCGAACGCAAACAGGTGGAGGAAGCGCTGGCTGAAAGTAATATGATATTCAATCAGTTTATGATTAATTCTCCATCACTAATATACATTAAAGATGAAAAACTCCGATTGCAAAAAATAAGTAAAAATATGGAAGCTTTGTTAGGCAAACCAACCATCGAATTGCTTGGTAAAGACTCGTATGATCTTCTTCCTCCTGAATTTGCGAAAAGTGCAATTGCAGATGACCTAAAAGTATTAAACGATGATAAACCTGTTGAGGTTGAAGAAGAATTAAACGGCAGAGTTTATTCAACTCTAAAGTTTCCAATACATAGAGGAGAAGGGCAACCTGCATATTTAGCAGGGTTTTCAATTGATATCACCGAGCGCAAACAAGTGGAGGATGCACTGCGGAATAGCGAGGAAAAACATCGGGCTGTCGTTGAGATGGCAAATGACGGCATTATTATCTTGCAGGATGGCATCATCAGGTTTTCAAATCCCAGTTTGGCGGCCATACTAGGTTACGAGACCGGGGAAGTTGAAGGGATGAATCTCTCCAGTTTTATTCCGCAGGAAAATATGAAGCTGATACTGGAAAGATACAGGAAAAGAATGGCTGGTGAGAAACTCTCCGCAGTGTTTGAAACAGTACTGCTTCATAAGAGCGGAAAGAAAATATCTGCTGAGGTAAGTGGCAGTGTTATCCAATATAAAAGAAAATCAGCAGACCTGGTGGTTATACACGATATCACCGAGCGGAAGAAGGCGGAGGAAGCGCTGAAGCTGAGTGAAGAGCGGCATCGGGTTCTTTTTGAAAGCTCCCATGACGCCATCATGACCATTGAGCCGCCATCCTGGAAGTTCACTAATGGAAACCCAGCAACATTAGAACTGTTCAAGGTGAAGAACGAAACGGAATTCATTTCCTACGGGCCATGGGATGTATCTCCTGATCTTCAGCCAGACGGACGTGCTTCAGCTGAGAAATCTAAGGAGATGATTGAATCAGCCATGCGCAATGGATCCTGCTTCTTTGAGTGGACGCACAAGCGGATTACCGGTGAGGATTTTTTCGCAACGGTGCTCTTGTCGCGGATCAAACAGGGTGAAAAGACGTTCCTGCAGGCAACAGTCAGAGATATCACAAAACAAAAACAACTTGAACTGCAGCTGAAGGATAAAATAGCCGATCTTGAACAATACAAAAAAGTAACGGTTGGCAGAGAACATAAAATGATTGAGCTTAAAAAAGAGATCAACGAATTATGCAAACAAACAAACCAAAAACCACGATATGAAGAACTATGAATAAGAAAAGCAAGCAGGAAGGTAATCGATGAAACTTCGTCTAAAAACACTCATGATACTCGTTGTCATATTTATTGTACTGTTAAGCGTTCTTGCTACATTCATTCAATCCGTTGTTCTTACCAGTTACCAAAAAGTAGAGGACCAGTCAGTTGACCGAAACATACAACGTGCGGTAAACGAGTTTTCTCACGAATTTGACAGCCTGTCAAAACTGTCGTATGATTGGTCGGTGTGGGACGACGCCTACGCCTTCGTTGAGGATTGCAATCAGGAATATATCGATACCAATCTTCAAGATGCATCTTTTCAAGGAATCGGAATAAATATCATGATGTTCTACAACACTTCCAACGACCTCGTTTTTGGCAAAGCCGTCGACCTACAGAACGGAAATGAAACACTGATACCTGAGGCATTGCTGCAAGAGCTCGCACAAAATGACAGGCTGCTGCATCACAACTCCACGAAAAGCTATGTTCAAGGAATCATCCTTCTCCCTGACACTATATTGCTTATCGCCTCTCGACCAATTCTCACGAGTGCTGAAGAAGGGCCTATTCATGGGACACTCCTTATCGGACAATACCTTACTGATGAACACGTAGCAGAAATGAGCAGTCTTATTGCATTGCCTTTATTTATCGCTCGATTAGATGGCATCCTTCCAAAAGATTTTGAAACAGCCCGCTTGAGCATCACCAAAGACAAACCAACGTTCATCCAACCATTGAATGAAACAACCATCGCCGGATATTTTCTCATCAATGATATCCACGACAACCCCATCCTCGTCATTCGCGTTGATCGGACAAGAGACATCTTCCAACAAGGCACTGCAACCCTCTGGTACCTAACCATTTTTCTCAGTATCGTCATCCTCATCGTCTGCATATCAATTATTATAATACTGGAAAAACTTTTTCTCTCACCCTTAACTAAACTCGATAAAAACCTTCTCGACATCAGTGCATCAAAAGATCTAACAAAACGCATGACAATACACGGAAACGATGAACTCACCACACTGGCAAAAACAACAAACATTCTGTTAGACTCCCTCGAAAAATCACAACAAACACTGCATGACAAAATCAAGGAACTCGAACACTACAAGGCTTCCACTATCGAACGAGAACTAAAAATGATTGAAATAAAGAAAAAACTTGAAGGGGGCTCTGCTCAACAAAAAGGAGGCAAATAATGGACAGTATCGCTCTGGGATGGAGTGGCCTTACTGGTTTTATTCTTCTCTTCGGTTTTGCTTTACTGTATCTTTATCGAAAAGACCACGATACACATAAACTCATGTTAGCTCTGGGGGTTACACCAGGTTCACTTACTTTTTTCATCTATGCATTAGATTCTTTGAACATCTCAATACCTGATGCACTTACGAATCGTCTGATATTATGGGGTGGCGTTCCTCTTATCATATGTATTTTTTTTATCCTTATAAGCCAGATATTTTTCAAGAAAAAAGACTTCAAAATCATCTTCAGAACGTTCCTTTTCATTTTTATCATCTCGTTCATACTGTTTACCAGTGGAATTATCACCGAGACTATATTCTCAATCTCAATGCAGATAGGAACAATTCTTATTATCATCTTTTCATTATTTCTCCTTATCCGTGATCGTAATCTTTCTAGTGTTCTTTTTATCCTTGCTATGATGTGCTTTGCTTTGGGTGGTATCACCCTTCAGGAATTCAGGGAACTTCCCTCAATAGGAACACTTTTTGATCCTTTGTTCTGTTATTTCATGAGTTACATATTTCTTGCACTTATCGTCATTACGGCTCTCCCAAAGGAAGAAACAAAAGGCATAGGAACGTATTTTACCATTAAAAATAAACTACAAACAGTTGAAGCAGCATTACAAGAAAGCCAAAAAAATTATCAATTGATCGTAGAAAACTCTCGTGATGCGATCATGCTCACGCAACCCGATGGCATCATATCATATGTTAGTCCCTCCTGCGAATCGGTCTTAGGGTATAAACCTGAAGAACTCATCGGTCAGAGACCAAATATTGTTCATCCAGATGACTCTGATTTGGTACAAAAAATTTTTTCTCAGGCG
>JAPKYE010000048.1 GCA_026394495.1 Methanobacteriota archaeon
TCATCGTGGAGTTGGTACTCTTTGATGAATCGTTTCTGTTTTTCCGCAGGATGCTCAGGGAGATGCTTCATAATCTTTTGAATGGCATCTGATGAGATTTTTAACGGTGGAACATCAGTTTCTGGGTACATTCGAGCAGAACCAGGGAGCGGCCTCATATATTCTGTGGTATCATCAGGAAGACTTCGTCGGACCTCCTCAGGGACAGCCTCATCAAGAAACATTACTGCTCGTTCAACAACAGCATCAAGTGCAGAATCTACCATTGATTCAGTGCCTATGGCGAGGACAAACGCATCGTTATCACCAAGATGAAGCATGGTTCTAATCAAAATAACTTCTTTGTCCGTGACTCCATATGCGGGTAGTTCGTCACTATGCAGGATCCCACCGATTCCTGTAGCTAGTTTTGCATAAATCGATAGTTCTTTGCCTACGCGGGTTTCTGGACGTTTTAACAGACCGTTGAAACCCGGGAGACGGATTCCTTTTACGCATCCGTTATCATCGATCTGTTTTTTTATAATGTTTGATTTGCTGTCTTTAAAAACAACCGTAAAATTTTTATGTTCTTTATTGTTGAAATCTTCAGGAGTAACTCGCTGTCGTAATATCTTATAGATTTCTATGAGTCCTAGTTGTCGAAGTGCTTCATTCTGTGCAACACGTGTAATGGAGCTCAGTGACTGTACACCTTTGATTTCCACTCGTGCGCCACCTGCAACAGAAACATTCAGATCCTGTCTGATGGTCCCAAGACCCTTTTTTACTTTTCCTGTAGAACGAAGCAGTAGCCCTATCTGTTCTGCGACATCTCGTGCCTGTTGCGGTGTTTTAATATCAGCCGCGGTCGTAATTTCAATGAGGGGAATCCCAAGACGGTCAAGTCCGTAATTCACAAGTTTTCCTTTCTCGGTGAGTTTTCGTGCAGCATCTTCTTCTAACGCAATGGTCTGAATACGCACATTCTGCAGAATACCATTGACTGCGATGAGTGCGGTTCGTTGAAAACCAGATGTGTTAGATCCATCGATAACAATCTTACGCATGAACTGGATTTCATCCACGATTTTTGCTTGAAGAAGAGCACCCATAATGAGACCAAGATTTACTGCCTCGGAATTTGGGATGTGCGGTGGTTCTTCATCTGCTTCAACAAGACATGTGGACTGATTCGATGCTGTATAGAGAAACCGTCGATGTTTCTTTGCCTCTGTTAACGCGGCTTTGTCAACGTCCCCTAGTTCGCTTTGTGTCGGCCGCAGTAACCGTTCAAACGAATAATGAATGTCTTCTGTGATTTTTGACTGACAGTTGCAGAATAGTTTATGGGTCTCAAGCTGCTGGTGAATCTCAAGACCTGCTTTGAAACCGATGCCTTGGTAATCCATAAGAAACACTCTCTTCAGGAGAGAACATCCTTGGTAATCCATAAGAAACACTCTCTTCAGGAGAGAACATCTTGTAACAGTATATTATTTTATTGTTGTTTAGCATAGTATCATTATTTTTTTTAAGAATGTTGCATAAGTGAATAGAACCATGCGGGGAGATATTGTATATCTATGTTTTCAATATTGTGTTTTTCAAGGAGGTTTTTAGTGAGAACAATCCCTTTATCTTTCCTGAATTTTTTACAAAATTTCAATAGTGATCGTATATCATTGCTTGTGATTTGTGTCTGATATTTGACTTCAATGGGGAATCCTTCTTTTGTGATGATGTCGACTTCATCTTTTTGCGGAGATCTCCAGAAAGAAGAATTTTTAATGGAGGTTGTAATAACCCCTTCGACGAGATGACCTGAAAGCTCCGTGGTAAGCACCTCAAAGGGATAATCAAGGATTGCGATGACAAGACTGCTGTGAGCAATGTATTGTTTTTTATTGGATCGTACTTGTTTTGCGACACTTGCAGTGTAATTATAGGCAATAGTAATCAAGAATGATTTTTCTAGAAGAGAAATATAGTGTGAGAGACGGTTTCTGTTTATTTTCAGAATGTTTGCGAGATTAATGATTTCAAATAATCGTGCGTTACTGTTTGCGAGTAGCCGAAACAGTTCATAGATTAGTTTTTCATCTTCGTTGGTGATTCGTGCGATGTCAGATATTGATTTTTCAATCACTGATTCTTTGATGTATTTTGTTATATATTCTTTCTCGCTTAAAGGGATGTCAATGAGTTCTGGGAAAGCACCTTTAATAAGATATTCGTTCCAAAGGGTTTGGTATGTTTCTTTCTTCTCGGCAAACTGTAGATCGTATTCTCTAAAAATATTATCAGTTGAAATCGTATGGTCTTTTTTGAAATATCGTACATATTCGCTAAAGGATACCACGGGGAGATGAAACGAAAGGATCCGTCCTGCGAGTGTTTCTTTTCCTTTTTTTACTTCAAGACTGGCTGATCCTGACAATATGATCTTTAGGTTTTCTTCGTTGTCGTAATATGTTTTTATAAGATCTGCCCAATGAGGAAGTTTCTGTATTTCATCCAAAAAAAGGTATCGTTTCTTGTTTTTATCTGAATATTCAAGAAAATAGTTGATGAGATCTTCTGCTATTCTATAGTCCTGAAAATCGATATCGTCAAAGGAGATGTAGCAGATGTTTTGCTTTGGTTCTTGTATCTTTTGAATAATTTGTTTCATGATGATGGTTTTACCCACACGCCTCAATCCGATGATCGTAAGTACTTGTTTATAGGGGAGATATTGGAGTATTTCTTGGAGAAGATCTCGTTCAAATGTGGGCAGTGTGACTGTTTGGTTGTTCCACCAAGGATTTAGTTTGATGAGGAGAAGTTTATGTCTTTCTTCCATGATTACCACTATGACAATGCACATTTATAAATTTTGTGCACAGAAATCGTGCATAAAATTAATAATATGCATTTGAAAAGGATGAATATGTGAGTTGGATTATGTTATAAAAAATTATATGGCTTTTTAGAATTTTACAATAACATCCAGGTAATGGGCTTTATACCAATAGTATTGAAATCCATGTTAGTAACTAAAGATGGTGGCTATCATTAACGTATTATCCAACGACATACGCTTCTTTTTCAATGTTTTTATCGGTGAATCGATCTAACGACAGATTGTGTAATATCTCTGATGTTTTTCCATCAACAATATACTCGGTGAGCAGTTTTGTTACCATCGGGGAAAGCATAAAACCATGTCCGCTGAACCCGTTGCATTGAAGAAAACCAGATACTCCTTTTACTTCGCCTAGGATCGGTCGTGCATCAGGGGTCATATCGTAGTATCCTGTCCATTGTCTGATGACGTTGACGGTGTTTAAACTGGGTGCATATCGAAGAAGTGTTTGTGCCATATGTTGGAGAAAGAAAAATGTCGGATCTGAGAAGTATCCATTTTTTTCGTTTGGGTTTGATATCCCACCGAGGATCTGTCCGCCTTCTTGTTGGCTGAAGTAGATGCCATCGGTAAAGGAGATAACCATTGGTTTAAACAATGGTTGCACTCGTTCTGTTACAAGGATCTCTTTTCGTAATGGTTTGATGGGAAGCTTGATATTGATCATCTCAGCGATTTCTTTTGAATGTGGACCTGCAGCGTTTATTACGGTACTGGTTTTTATTTTCCCTTTGTTGGTAACAACGCATTCGATCGTGTTTTTCTTCTTTTTTATCCCAGTGACCTTAGTGTACGTTTGGAGTTTTGCCCCATGTCTGCGTGCTGCCTGTGCATAGGCATCTGTTGTTTTGAATGGGTCTGCATGTCCATCGGTTGGACAAAACGTAGCAGCGATCGCACGCATGCCTTTTATGTCTAGGATGGGGACGATCTTTTGTATTTCATCAGGGCCGATAACCGATACTTGTAAACCAAGGGATTTCTGTAGTGCAACATTTTTTTCTGCTTGTTTTAGTTCTTTTTCATCATGGATCGCAATGAGATATCCGCCTTGACGTAACCCTATTTCTGCGTTTAATTCTTTATCAAGTTGTTCAAAAATCTTCACGCTTTGTATCGCAAGTTCAGCGTTTTCTTTTGTGGACCATTGCTGACGGATCCCTGCCCCGCATCGCCCTGTCCCGCCAGAGCAGAGGTGTTGTCGTTCAAGAAGCATGACATCGATGTCTTGTTTTGCTAGTTGATAGGCTAGGGAGCATCCGTTTATCCCGCCGCCGATAATAACAACATCAGTTTTCTTGGTCATGGTTGTTCACTCGCAAGTGTCCCTAGTGAGACAGGTATCTCTGGGGGTCTGGTTGTTGGAATGTTTATCTCAGTGGGTTTTTTTCCTTGTTTCTGGCAGAGGATACGTCGGGTAAGCAACAGGCATCCTCGTCCTTGACAGGGTCCCATACCAAGGCGAAGCTTACATTTCAACTCTTCTAGTGTAGTGTATCCTTCGTCAATAGCCTGTTCGATTTCTTGTTTTGTTAAATCTTCACATCGGCAGATAAACGTTTTCTCAGTCATGGTTCATTACCTTGATCATTCGTATATCCATCGCAAGTGTTTTGTCGACCTCGACGGTGATAACCGCTGTTTTTGCTCGTGTATTCACCTTCATTATTTTTGCAGTGCCTCTTGTTTTTCCTTCGCGATCGACCGCATGTACAATATTTCCAACTGTGGGTAACGGAAGAAATTCATAGGGGAAAGTAATCGATGCTTTCTCATCTTTTATTTTAACAACAAAGATTGCAAGACCTGGGCAGATGCCAACGCAGCGGGTGCATCCTGTGCATTTCTCAAAATCAACCGCTGGTGTATCGTTGATATCGTTCATTGTTATCGCATGGACTGGGCAGATAGCGACGCATGGATTACATGGAATCATTTGGACGCATTCTACGATAACCACGCCTTTTTGGAGTTGTTTCTCTGATGGCTGTTTAAGGTCGTTTATTGAGAGTACCCCGGTTTTTTCGTAATTGTTAATACTGAGTCCCTCCTTCTTCGCATGCGAGACAACTAGAAATCTTTTCTTTGCATATTTTTGGAATTCGTCCAAATGGGCCAGAGCGAAACAATTGTAATGCATTTTTGCATTTCTGTTGTACCTCAGAACCATTTTTATTATATCCAAGGGAAATAGCTGCGGATACCCCGGCTAGTTCTCCTTCGATCATCGCAGTTGATGCCTCTTCTATTCCTGAGGCGTCTCCTGCGACGTAGAGGCCGTTTTTTGTTGTCTCAAGAAACGGATTGTGTAGTGCAACCGTTCCTCCTGCCTCGGGGATATATTCACTTCGTACTTTGGCTTGTTCCAGGATTCGAATTGATGGAGTAAGACCAACCGCTAGGCAAATCGTATCACATGGTATTGTTTCTTCGGTTCCTGGTATTGGTTGAAAACAATCATCAACCTTAGTGACAATTGCACCTTCGACATGGTTTTTGCCAAATGCTTCTTTAATAGTTGATGACGTGCAAATTGGTACGCCGCAGCGTCTCAGTTTCGCTGCATGAACCTGATATCCGCCGATCCGAGGCATCGCCTCAACAACCCGATCCACATTTACCCTTGCTTGTAGTAGTTGATAGGAGACAATGAGGCCTACGTTCCCTGCACCAACCATTACAACAGTATCCCCTGGTTTCACCCCGTACACATTCATGAGGGTTTGTACGCCTCCAGCACCGTAAACACCCGGAAGATCATTTCCTGGGAACGCAAGCAAATTTTCCATCGCGCCACAGGCAACAATCATTTTTTTGCAGGATATTTCAAGGAGTTGATCACCCTGGATAAGTCGTCGTACTGCAATCACACGATGCATGTGTTCATTTTCGTAGTAACCAATCACTGTTGTCGATGTACGCAGTTCGATAGTTTTTTTATTTTTTAGGCCGTTCAGAAGTTCCTTTGCGATGTCTATCCCACGGGTCCCAGCTTTTTCTTCTGTTGAACCAAAAAATTTATGGGTTTGTTTCACAAGCTGTCCACCGGGAGCGTTGTTTTCATCTATTAGAAGAACCGATGCACCTTGTTCTGCAGCGGCAAGAGCAGCGCACATCCCCGCAGGTCCTCCTCCAACTACCACGATTTCCCTTGTAATATTCTCTTTTTTTTTCGGAATAAACGGTGTGCATGGTATTTTCCCTAGTTTTTCCTGCTCTGTAACAGTCATCTGTTGTTGAACGGGGACAATGCAGGTTCGGATATTGGGGATGTGATTCACCGTCATAAAACAAGATGAACATTTACCGATCCCGCAGAAAAACCCTCTTGGACGATCATATCGGAGACTATGGGAAAGTGTCATGACCCCATTTGCATGTAACGCAGCAGCGATGCTTTCTCCTTCAAAAGCATTCATTTGTTTTCCGTTGAATGTAAACCGGACTTCTTTTCTTCGGTCATACTCAAGGATTGGATGTTGTGTTATCCGCAAGGAAAACCTCCCACCGGATATAGCAGAACACCTTAAAAAGCGTTATCCGCACAAAAAAATAGGCGTTCAGGTTATCTGTACATCTCTGATGCAATGGTGCCGCTGTGCAACAGTGCGGATCATCGAGATGTTTTTCCCGTTTTTCCCGATCAGTTTGGATTTATCACTGGACTCAACATGGATCCGTGCGACAGATGATTCATTGTTGTCATCGATGGTAACGGATTTAACTTTATAGGGTTTGCAGAGATTAATGATGAATGTTTTCTTATCGGAATCGTACTCGACGAATTTCACGTTTTTTTTCAGAAGCATTCTGAGGCGTTCTAGGTTTTTTGCTTTTGCGCCTATCGCAATACCAATTTGTCCTTTCTCGACGACAAAAACAATGCGTTCTTCATCAACCACGCAATCAATGATATGGGCGTTTGAAACCGCTGACGCCATGTTGATATACTGGACGGTCTCGTTTGACAGGGTGATTTCAGGCATTATTAGGTCCTTTTCTTCACAAGATTCATGATGGTGGATTCACCCTCATCTAGGACTGCAAGAACTGATACTGCAAAGTTTTTCCCGCAGGCATACCCAAGCTCCACACTTCCTGATTGGTAATTGTAGAGCGGGATTTTTTTCTCTTTTGTTATCGTGGTAATCTCTGTTGATTCTGGGCAGTTCTTTGCCATTACAATGAGTTTTGCTGACCCATTTTGAATCATTGTTTTTGTTTGTTTTGCTCCAACGATAACTTTTCCTTTGCTTACTGTGTTTTTTAAGATTCTATCGACATCTACTGCCATGTCTCTGTTCCCCTTTTTTATTATGTTTTTTTCTTGCCGTGACTCATGACGAGTTTCACTGCACCGGTCCCAAGGCTTACTGGTTGTCCTACGATAATATTTTCAGCTACTCCATTAAGTCCATCGGTTTCTCCGCGTTGACTGGCGAGGAGTAAATGGTTTACGGTGATTTCAAATGCTGCTCGTGAAAGAACTGAGCTTTTTTCTCCGCTGACTCCATGTCGTCCGATGGCGCGTACGGTTCCATCAGCAGTCATAACGTCTGCGACGAGCATGATGTGCCGCATGTCGACGTTCAATCCCTGTTCGGATAGAGTGTTGTATGCTTCTTGGATGATCATGTTTCGTGCTGCTTCGATCCCTAGTTCTCGTCCTACTGCGTGGATGTCATTGGTCGTTGTCCGATAAGGGTCAACACCTTCGATCTCAAGCACTTTTTTAAGATTACTGCCTTCACTGTATATAACGTATCCTTCGTTTGGTTCTTTTCGGATGATTACTCGTTTAATACCATCGATTCCCTTTATCTTCAAGGTTTTTAGGGTTTCACTAACGTTTTGAAGTTGTTTGTATCCTGGTTCATCTAAATTTATTTTAATGGTTGTCTCTTTTTCTTTTTTGGCAGAGGTTTTTTTGATTGATGAAACAGAATTAAGGATTTCATCAGCGGTTATTCCTTTTTTTTCTATTGTCTTTGTGTTCAGTTTTATGGCAATCGTCATGTTCGTGAGATCCATCTCGATATCTGCGACATCGACGAGTCTGGTGATTTCGATCTGGTTAGCGATCTCTTTGGCTAGATCTGGGTTGATTCGGTATTCGTCGCGCAGGTAGATATTCATCATTGGTGTAGATGGCGATGATCGTGCATCGACAATCTCAATAAGACGCGGCAGTCCAAGGGTAACATTGATTTCTGCGACTCCTGCATAGTGGAATGTACGCATGGTCATCTGTGTCCCTGGTTCACCGATGCTTTGTGCACCGACCATGCCGCATGCTTCTGTAGGATCGATACAGGTTTTCTGGTACGCAACCATGGTTTTTTCCACGATGCGACCTAATTTTGATTCAAGTTTTTTGTCTTTTACTACTCTTTTGATGATTTCATTAATGATGTTGTAGGGAAGGGTGTTGTTTTTCAAGATTTTATGGATTTGTGCACGTATCTTTTTATGTTCATCAGGTTCTTCTGGTGCTTTTGGTGGCGGGGGAACCATTTTTATCTCTTTTACTGGTTCTTTTTCTTTTTTTGTTTGTTTCCCGGAGGGTTTTGTTTTTTGAACGGGTTTATCCTCTTTTGTTTTTTTTGGTTTTTTCTCAACGGGTTTCATTTTTTGTTTTTTTACTGGTTCTTTTTTTATGATCTTTTTTTGTGGGATTTTTTTTACAAAAGGAGCTTTTGTCGGTTTTTTCGCCACAGGTTTTTTTGTCTTTTTTTGTTTCGCTGGTTTTTTTGCGGCCATGGTTTTACTCCTCCTTGACTTCTGTGATTATACGATCGATGTCGACTGCGTCTCCGTTCAGGCTTCGTGCTGGATCAACACCATCTTCACCGTACATAAACTGGATGATTTCTCCGCTGGTATGTCGAACTGTACCGTCGCTTTCCACTTTAAGATCTTCAAGTGCATTCACCAGTCGTCGTTGCATGTAACCGGATCTGCTTGTTCGAACTGCGGTATCCACAAGACCTTCTCGTCCTCCCATCGAATGGAAGAAATACTCGGTTGGTGTCAGACCGCTTTTGTAACTTGAGGCGACAAACCCTTTGGCACTAGCCCCTAGGTCCCCTCGTTTGAAATGAGGAAGCGTCCTTTGTTGGTATCCTCGTGAGATTCGCTCTCCTCGGACTGCTTGTTGTCCTACGCAGCCTGACATCTGAGAAAGGTTCAGCATGGATCCTCGGGCACCTGATTTAGCCATGATCACTGCACTGTTGTTAAGACCAAGATGTCTACTAGCTATTTCACCAGCCATGTCTCTTGTTCGTCCTGTGACCCGCATGATCTCCATCTCTAATGTTTCTTCAAGACTTCTACCAGGTAATGATTCCAGCTCATTGTGCTCATATGCTGTTATTAGGTCGTTGATTTTCTTTTGTGCTTTTTCTAATCCTTCATGGATCTGTTGTTTTGCTTGCTCAGGGATATCTTCATCGTCGATACTTGTGGTAAAACCATATTTTGTTATAGATGCGATTGCCATTTTAGTCACGGTGTCAATAAACTCTCGTCCTGCATCGCTTCCATGGTCTCTGATGATGCGATCAAGGATTTTTCCTTTGAACGCACCGATTGCGTTCTCATCAATGATTCCTTTGAGCATTTTTCCTTTTTTTACGATTACGTACGTGTTGTATGGGCAGTTGGGTGCTTTGCAGGTATCACAATGAAAACATGCTTTTGCTTTGAATTCGATGCTGAGATCCTTTGGGAGAAGAACACTGAAGATATCTCGACCGTACACATAGGTTTTGCCGTTTTCCTCATGATTATCTGGGAATTTCGCGGTATAACCTATTGCGGAAAGAATCTGGGATGCATCTTCCTTTGAGAATTGTTTATCCTTGTAGGTGAGAAGGAAGCATCCGGAGATATGATCGTGTATTCCTCCGATGATGATTCCGCCGAATCGCGGGGAGAGGATGTTTTCTTGTACTTTCATGAGGATTTCCGCTTCAGCTTTTGCTTCTTCTCCTTGAAGAAGATGCAGGTTCATTTCGTCGCCATCGTAATCTGCATTGTACGGGGGACAGACAGAAAGATTAAACCGGAATGTTTTTTTGGTGACGATTTTTATGCGATGTGCCATCATCGACATCCGATGGAGCGATGGTTGACGGTTAAAAAGCCCTATGTCGCCATTCATGAGCTGTCGTTCCATGATGGATCCTACTTCAAGTTTCTCTGCGACTTCTTCAGCGTTTTTATCAGTGATTTTGATACGTTGTTCGATGCCGTTTTCTCGGTATCGTTTCACGTAGTTGACTTGCGGGATATAGGTTTCTTCATGTTTTATTGCGATTGCTGTGTCTTTTATGAGTTGTTTGCACCAGTCGATATTATATTGGGTTATGCGGACGGGGACTGTGAGTTCTCGTGCTATTTCGATAGGGACGCCTAGTTCGTTTATGCTGAGGTTTGGATCTGGGGAAATAACGGTACGTGCTGAGAAATTAACTCGTTTCCCGGAGAGGTTACTGCGGAATCGTCCTTCTTTTCCTTTCAGTCGTTGCGCAAGAGTTTTGAGTGGTCGGCCAGATCGATGACGCGCTGGGGGGATACCTGATGTTTGATTATCAAGATATGTTGTAATATGGTATTGTAGCAGTTCCCAGAGGTCTTCGACAATCAGTTGTGGTGCGCCAGCATCCCTGTTTTCTTGTAATCGCTGGTTGATACGTATGACATCAACGAGTTTGTGGGTGAGGTCATCTTCTGATCGTTCACCGGATTCAAGTGTAACCGATGGTCTGACGGTGACTGGTGGTACGGGTAAAACGGTGAGAACCATCCATTCTGGTCGTGCCGCAGTGATATTAATATCTATAAAGGGGATGTCGCTATCTGGTATTTTTTCCAGCCATTCTCTGATTTCTGAGGGAGTCAGTTTTTTTCCTTTCTCTCGAAACGACGTTGGTTTATCCAGTTCTATTTTTCCGATTTCTCTGGTGCAGCGGGAACATTTCTCAGAAGATTTACAATCGCTAACAATATTTTTAAATATATATGCGGTGTCTCGTCCTTCTTTGCGATGTTTTTCAATGAGTTCTTTGTATTCTTTTATTTGATTGTCGGTGAGCAGGATTCGTCCGCATGCTCGGCATGTTGCCCGTAGACTGTTTCGAATGGTTTTTACAAATCCGACATGAACCACAGGCATAGCGAGATCAATATGGCCGAAATGACCTGGGCAGCCGTTTTTCCCAACTTTAAGTCCGCAGGTTTTACATCGCAAACCCGGTTCTATAATCCCTAGTTTTGGATCCATAAGTCCCATCGTAATGGGGAATCCATCGTCATCGTATGTATCGGCGGTGATGACCTTTGTTGCACTCATTTTTCGTATTTCGTTTGGTGAGAGTAATGCAAATTCAAGTTTCCCTATTTTTTTTGTCACATTTTGTAATCGTTCCATATGTTCATCGCTCCCTTACACCAGTGTCTCCAGTCGTATTCGTGGGACAACCACAAGTGATTTTAGTTCATCGATAAGTAGTTTGAATGCGTAACTCATCTGTATCGGATGGATATCTGCTTTATCGCCGCAGACTGGGCAATGTAATCGTCCATGACGGTCAACAATCGCGATATGTCCACAGGTATTACAGACGTATTTTGTGGTGACATCTGATTCATCAAGAAGTCTGTCTTTGATTACCATGGATGCGCCATGGCCGATGAGACAATCTCGCTCCATTTCTCCAAACCTAAGCCCTCCTTCTCTGGCTCGTCCTTCTGTGGG
>JAPKYE010000085.1 GCA_026394495.1 Methanobacteriota archaeon
AAAATTACATGGCGTGATTTTCTTATCATAATAAACATTGAGCCGTTCAGTCCCTGCCTTACAGCGACCAGGTTTCCGAAGATACTGCAAGAAATTAGGCAGCGCAAGTATCCAATTTTCATGCTTCAACACTTCCTCGAATAATTTGCTTGTAAGATTAGGTGGCAGCGGTGGTTTATCAAGCCGTGGGAACAACGCCAGTGGGGCATCCATCTCAATGAACTCTTTCAGATAGGGCAAATTGCCCTCCCAGAAACTTGCCCTGAAATAATGTTCGATGCCTTCACTATGTAATAATTCTCCAGCCGCCATTACTGTTTCCCATACGTTCTCACCACGAATGTAGTTGGTTTCTCCGCGACCAATCTCGACGCTGCACTGGACTCCTGTGGCTTTCTTCAATATATGGACGTTTTCTTCAGTGATGAGCATTCCGTTTGTGCTTACAGTAACCATCGGAAATGCATTAATTGCTTCTTCAAGATGCGGGTATAGCATTGGCTCTCCGCCAAGAAACGTCGTTCTTTTGTTGTCAATGTTTTCAAGAAGCCAATTCAGGTCATCGATGGAAAGTTCTCTGTTGCCTTCAGAGCGTCCGTTGTAGCAATTACCTATTGCGATAAATGGGGCAGTATATGATTCATCATTCTCGACAGTAATATTATAAACCATCCCGGAATATTTTTCACTGGTTATTTCCCATATTTTTACAAGCCATCCATCTTCTTTTTCAATCACAGCACCATTTCTTTTATTTCCTATTGAATTTGTATCGCCAAATAATTTATTTTCCAATTCCTTTGCTTTGTTGCTATGTATTTGAAATAGATGAGCAATGCCACCATGAAGTTCTCGTCCATCGATTGTTCCTTTTGGATGGACAAGATGATATGAAAAAATGTAACCCACTCTCCAGAATAAGATAGCAACGCCCATTGCAAGTTTATCCGATGCTGATGCAAAAGAAATCGTTCTATCTGTATTTAGACGAGCATCAAACCTACTTCCATCTCCATTTATATATCCCGCTAAAAAATTAATGATGTTTTTTTCAGTCGCAGAGTTAAATAAGAAAGTAGGAACTGTTTTTTTGTAACAATTTTCACCGCAAGTCTCTATAAAGAAACGTGCTAATATTGCATTAGTTATTACAATGTGAGTAGATGTTTTTGTCTTATGTGTTGCAGGCGTAATTCCGAATGTTCGTTCTATGAGGTCTTTTATTTCTTCTATATATTCGGTTTCATGGTGTCCCAATGTAAATCGAACAACTCCAGAATTGGGTCTGTTTTTTGATATTTCTGCACAGCCTTCAGCACAATAATATCCGAGAAGTTTTGCCAATTTATTCTGGTCAACGCATCTGTTAATTTCACGGCGACCGCCCATGTATCTTATTTTTCCATCTTTTTCAACAATCAAGATACATTTTTTCAATCTTCCTTTGATGACCTCCTGCTTCAATTTTCTTACATATGTCGGATGAATACCAAGTTGCTCACCAATCCTTTCAGAAGTCATATTTTCTTTAATTAATTTCGTGAATTTATTTAAATCAACTTTTCGTAATTTTTTTGATGTAATTATCCCTTCAGGAACAAATGAAAGCAAATCTATTGCATCATTGCTTTTTGTAATTTGATTTTGTTTTGGTATCCACAATAAATGTTCTTTATTGAGTTTTTCAACTTCAATTTTTTCAAGCCCATTTTCAGTGGCGACAAAGACTTTATGACCTTTTGTGAGTTTAAACAGAGGCAAACTGTATGGTTTAATCGAAATCAAGTCATCATCATAGTTGTGTTCAAAAACATCTATTATTTTCTGCCATTTTCCTTTATGGGAAATGACTTGCAGTTTTTTGCCAGCCCTGACCAATGAAATCGCTTTTTCTATTTCTATTAGTCCCTCATCTGTTAATATGAGACTTCCCTTCGGTAGACAATGTTTGCAGGTCAAGTTACAATTATTTGTCAGATAAATGGTCAATTCGGGTTTTTTCAGCATTCTTGTAAGTTATGTCTATTTGGCTATTTATCTTTTTCTTTCACAAAATGGTTAAAACCCAAAAATGTGCAAAATGTAAAATAGTGGATAATTCATTACTACTTATCATTTGTGAGGCATTTGAGGCGTTTGTGAGGTGTTCGGTTTGGAAATAAATATAATCAAGATAGTCGAGGTGAAACCTCGCACACGTA
>JAPKYE010000073.1 GCA_026394495.1 Methanobacteriota archaeon
ACATCAAGGTTGAATCTGTTCAGCTGGATGTCGGCGACTATATTCTGTCTTCTCGGATTGGTGTGGAGCGGAAAACCGTAGATGATTTTCTTGAGTCAATGATTTCTGGTCATTTGTTCGCCCAGATAAAAAGATTAAGGGAGGCATACTCGCGGCCGATCCTTATTATCGAAGGAGAAAAACTGCTTACAAAAAGAAATATTTCTCATAACGCGATTTTTGGTTGTTTTGTGTCGATTATCGTGGATTTTGGTATCCCTATCATCACGACAAGTAATGAGCAGGAGACCGCAGATTTTCTTTCTGTGATGGCAGCACGGGAGCAGCGTGAGGAGAAAAAAGAGGTGGCGATCCGCGGGAAGAAGTATGTAATGTCTCTTAAGGAAAATCAGCAGTTTCTCCTGGAAGGTCTTCCGAATGTTTCTGCGGTGCTTGCAAAAAGGCTTCTTAATCATTTCGGCAGCATCCGCAGTATCGTAAACGCATCAGAAGAAGAACTCATTCAGGTGTCGGGGATCGGGAAGAAAACCGCTTCAGATATTATTGCGCTTTTTTATGCTGAATATGTGAAGGAGTAGGTTCTCCCAAATATTTTTATCCCCGATGGTGTTACCCCTTTCCACCTTAATAGGGTGATTTCTGTGAATGTTGATGAGAAAATTGCTCAGATCAGTGATGGTCTTGACATGATTAGTGGGGATAATTCCATCCCTCGAAATATTAGACGAGGTGCGGATGATGTCAAGCGCATGTTGCGGAATAAAATCGATCCCATTGATTTGAGGGTTTCTTCTGCGACGTCGAGACTCGATGAGCTTGCGAATGATCCAAATATTCCGCTTCATGGGCGGACGTTGATCTGGAATATTATGAGTCGTTTAGAGGAGTTAGCGTAACGTGATACGTTTTTTCTGTGTTGGTCTAAACTGTATTATACGTAAAATTTGATTGTAGTTTTGGGAAGAGAAAAATTATGATACGAATAGGACAAGCGGGGATACCGCTATCGTGTAAAGGCCGCACTAACAAAGATGGGCTTGCGTATACAAAAAAGATTCTTGATCTGAATGCGATGGAGATTCAGTTTGTCCGCGGGCTGTATGTGATGAGTGACGAAGAAGCACTGTTCATCAAGGATTTCTCAAAAGAAAACGACATGGAAGTCCACGTGCATGCACCGTATTACATTAATCTTGCGGGTGATGAAGACGAAGTCACGATGAGTTTTGAGAAAATAAAAAACTCGGTGATGATGGCTGAAAAAATGGGTGCGAAAATTGCGGTGATTCACCCAGGGTTCTACGGGGATCTCAATGAGAAAAAAACAATGGCTAAAATCATCAAAAACACAAAAAAGATCGTGGATCACCTGAAAAAAGAAAAAATTAAAACAAAGATTGGTCTGGAGACGATGGGGAAACAGAAAGTATTTGGGAGTATCGAAGAGATTGTTAACGTCTGCAAAGAAGTCAAAGACATAGTCCCCGTAATTGATTTTGGGCATATTCATGCGCGATGTAACGGTTGTTTAAAAGAACGAGCGGATTTTGAGAAGATTTTTGATAAACTAAAACCACTTCGGTTACGGCATTATCTGATTCATTTGACTGGTGTCCTGTATGAGAATGGTAATGAATATTATCATCTCCCGATTAAGAAGGGCGATATGCCGCTTGCTCCGCTGATTGAGATTATTCTTGATAAAAAATACAATGTGACATTGATTTCTGAGTCTCCGTTACTTGAGCATGATGCCGTGTATATTAAACTTCAGGTTGAAAAAGCGATCATGAAGCGAACTGGGAAAGAAACCGCGTATTACAAGGATCTTTCTGAGATTTATGACTGAAAAAACGATTTTCGCACAATCCATCGATTACATTCAGCAAAAAGGAAAAGATATTCTTCATCGTAGTGTATCTTCTGAAGAGCTTTTGATGATTGATAATCTTTTTCTTGAGGCAAATCGTATTTTTGTGTATGGTGCTGGGCGTTCTGGGCTTGTGGCAAAGGCGTTTGCGATTCGTCTTGTTCATCTGGGTTTTCAGACGTTTGTGATTGGTGAAACTATTGGTGCTCCGGTGAAAAAAGGTGATCTTACTGTGATTGTAACTGGTTCTGGGGAGACCATTCCTACGGTGATGACTGCGGAGATTGCGCATAAGATTGGTGTGAAAGTCCTTGTGATCGCTGGGAAAAAAGATTCAAGGGTTCTCAAATTCGCTGATCTTTCTGTTGTCCTTTCTGCTGAATGTGATGAGCCTGAGCGCAAGCAGCTTGCACCGCTTGGGACGTTGTTTGAGGCGAGTGCATGGATTTTTTTAGATGGATTGGTCTCAGAGTTGATGGAGCGGAAAGGGGAGACTGAGAAGTCGATGCAGCTGCGTCATGCGACGTTGGAATAACGATTATTATCATTAATAACATTTATATATAAAATAAGTTATATATTATTTAGCGTTTCATGGTGAAAAAGATACATTCGATGGCCGGCATCTTTGCGATTTTAGCAACGTGCATTCTTATCGTAGGCGTATTTGCACCAGTTTTTTCACCATCGTATCGTTCTACGGCTGCACCTGTCTCATCGAATACAGTAGATGTTATAAATAATTCAGAAAATCATCTTATACAAGGGGTTCCCTATGTTGGACAAGAAACAAATTTTTATTGTGCCTATGCCACCCCTACAATGCTTTTCAAATATTATGGAATAAACACGACGTTACATGAAGTTGTATATTACGCAGGAATTGGACATACTTTACTTTATGTCAAATCTGTTCTTTTATCTCCCCAGCATATATTCATCCCTGGTATTTCGTTGCAACAGTTAAATGATAGTATATTTCTTGCGTCTCTGTATGGGCTTTCGTTTAATATTTGGTATCCTAATCAAAAAATTGTTTCAAACGATGATACTTGGCAACAATATTGGTCATATGTAAAAGAAAATATTTCACAAGATATTCCAGTGACCACTAGTGCTGATCCGTATACTATACCTCATACACGAGAACATTACAATCCACCAGATAATACGACACATGGAGGACATTCCATTCTCCTGATAGGTTTTAATGAGACGAACGGGACTATATGTTATAATGATCCTGCACCAGCATTATGGGATGATCCGATAAATGGAACCTATGTGTATATTTCTAAAGACATTTTACGAAGCGCAGTAGAAAATACAACCGCAACAAAATTTGTTATTGGGACCTATCAGAATTATTCAGGTTCATCACCACTTACGCTTGATGAAAGACTCGAAAAAGCCCATGAACGGAATATCCAGAAAATAAACGGAGATAAAACTGTCTACTCGGAACTTAGCCTGAATCTCTTTTCATATCTAGGAATAAAGGGATTGAAAGCGTTTAGAAGAGATCTTCGGATAGGAATAACCCATCGGATGACAACTGTGAGAATCGATACTAAATTGGACAGTAATACAATGATTATATCATCTATATATGACATTATTTCTATCGAAAAAAATAACGCATCTCAATATCTCTTTTCTATAATAGATTCCCTTCAAGATAAAAACTTACAAACACTCTGTGCACATGATGCAATGTTACTTCAGAGAGAATCAGATTCTTGGAAACAGATGTCTCAATTTGTGTTAGAACTATATGAATTGGGAAAGACACAAGGACCGTTTATGACATGGATTTTATCATTCCCAATAACAACAAAAATGAAACAGGCACTCAACGAAATGATCTCGATAGAAAATGCAATTATTACAGGAAATTGAGCACCCTATAAATTGGGAATAGAAACATAATTAAATCTCCTTATTATATAACCGAATGTGTTTCAAATACCACGCGGAACCAGGGATTTTACTCCAGAGGAGATGGAAAAACGGCGATATGTAGAGTCGCATATGAGATCAACGTTTACCTCGTTTGGGTATCGTGAAATCCAGACTCCGATGTTTGAAAACCTTGAGTTGTTTACCGCGAAATCCGGGGAAGGAATAATTGAGGAAATCTATGCGTTTAAAGATAAAGGCGGTCGGGATCTTGCACTCCGACCTGAACTTACTGCGCCTGTCATGCGGTTCTATGTGGAAAAACTGCAGATGGAACCAAAACCATTGAAGTTGTTTTATTTTGGTAGTTGTTTCCGGTATGATCGTCCGCAGAAAGGGCGATATCGTGAGTTTCAACAAGCAGGCTGCGAGCTCATCGGAACAAACACAACTGAAGCATACGCGGAACTCATCGCCCTTGCGTATCTTTTATTAAAAAACATAGGTCTTACTAATATCAATGTAAACATCGGAAATCTTACCATTCTTTCAGCAGTATTTGATAGATTGGGTTTATCAAAAGATCAGAGAAAACACCTAATTCCACTCATTGACAAATCCTTGTTTGATGATGTACAAACAGTTCTTTCAGAATGTGGGTTAGAACCTAAAAAAGCACAGGATTTTGTAACTTTTTTACAAACTTCTGATAAAGAAAAAATCAAGAAGTTTGTCAAAGGTGATCCTGTTGCAGAAAACGAGTTTACAAATCTAGAAAAAATGCTTGATTTGCTCGGCTCCTCGTTCCAAATAAAAAACTATCAGATTAAACTGAGTATCGTTCGCGGTCTTGACTATTATAAAGGTCTTGTGTTTGAGATAGAGGCACCAATTCTTGGTGCTGAGAAACAGCTGTGCGGCGGCGGAGCATATGAACTGGTCCCGTTGTTTGGTGGCACCGATGTCCCAACCGTGGGTTTTGCTATTGGGTTTGACCGTGCGATCCTTGCATTGGAGACTGAGAAGTTTTCGTTTCCAAAAAAACAACTTGATGCGTTTGTGATACCAGTCAACGAGGAAATGATTCAGAAATCTTTACAGCTTGCTCAGATTCTCAGACAAAATAATGTAACAGTCGATGTAGATCTACTGCGCAGAGGCGTCGGTAAAGCGTTGAAGTATGCGAACACATTGAATGTGAAAACCGTACTTCTAGTGGGGCCAAAGGAACTTGAAACAGATTCAGTGACGTTGCGAGACATGAAAACCGGAAATCAAGAGCTCGTAAAAATCTCAGATGTTCTTTCTAAAGTAAAAAATATGTGAAAGTGTATTCTCTTTTCTGTCATTTATGAATAAGAAAAAAAAAGTTTTTATTGTTGACACCTCGGTTTTTCTCTCAGGAAAGCCGCTTCATATTGAGGATGCGACCTTGATTACAACGTCAGGGGTCTCTTCTGAGATTCAGCCCGGGGGACGAGACTTCCGCAGTTTTGAGCTTTTACAAGAAAAAGGACTCATGATTGAATCGCCGTCGAAACAATCTCTCAAAGAAATGAAAGCAATCGCAGAAAAAACCGGGGACATCATGCGACTTTCATCTGCAGATCTTGAGGTTCTCGCATTGGCATATGATTTTTCAAAAAAAGAAAATATAGAAGTCATTATTCTTACCGATGATTACTCTATTCAGAACGTAGCAGATGTTGCTCATCTCGTGTTTCAGGGTTTTTCTCAGAAGGGAATAACGAAAAGGTTTAAATGGCACTGGCGATGTCCAGGCTGCGGGAAACAATTCAACGAATCAATAAGCATTTGCTCGGTTTGTGGGACAGAGATAAAAACAGTCCGACAAAGGATACAAAAACTGAAGAAGTAGTGAAAAAAGATGAATATCAAAGATATCAAAAATTTGTTTTTACGATTCTGGAGAAGCGACAAAACGAAAATTGCGTTACTTCGAGATGTCCTCATCGCATTCATGGCTGTGCTTGTTGTGCTTTTGATTTTATGGAGCTATACTGGGCAGTGGTTTGCGGCACCAATGGTTGCAATTGAATCCGGCAGCATGGAGCATTCTAATTCCCCGTTTGGCAGACTAGGAACCATTGATGCAGGTGATATGGTTTTGGTCCAAAAAGTATCCAAACAAAGTGATCTTGTTACGTATGGTGCGGCGAAGAATGCAGACGATAAAAACTCGTTTTTTTATAGTAATTGGGGAGACGTCATCGTCTACAAACCTTTAGGGAGAACTGATGTATCTCAGATCATTCATCGATGTATGTGTTGGGTTGAGGTGTATAACAACAACGGCAAACTCACGTATACGATTGAGGAGTTCGACATCCATAATGTCACAGCAATTAATATCCCTGAATTAGGGTTAAATAACTTTGTTCCAAAGCCACCGTATCTACCTGAGCCATGGACGAATTCCGGGTATCTCACTAAAGGTGATCATAATAATATCATTGATCAAGCAACCGATATTTGTCCGCAGCCCGTTAAAATCGAATGGATTTCTGGAAAAGGGCGATCTGAGATCCCGTGGGTTGGAACCATCAACTTGTTTTTTGCGGATCTTACAAATGGGCATCTTTCAGATTCACAAAGTACGGTTAAGAATGTGCATCAGGATAGTTTGGTTTGTCTTGCGATCCTCATCGCATTTTTAGTATCCATCCCGATTTCTCTTGATCTGTACGATTATTTCAAACATAAGAAAAAAAAAAAGGAACAACAATAGCACATTTTTTTATAATCCCGTTGTTCTGTTAATAATTATGGTTTTTTGTACCAGTTTGGGTACTGTTCATAAGAAAGTGGATCCTCAAGTCCTGCCTCTTGAAAACCTTTTAGTCGCAGGAGACAGGAATCACATCGTCCGCATGCCTTGTGTTTCCCCTGGTAGCATGACCAGGTGTACTCAAAAGGAACCCCTAGTTCAATTCCTTTTTTGATGATCTCTGCTTTGGTGAGATTTAGAATCGGCGCTTTTATCAGAATAGGTCTTCCTTCGACGCCTCTGCGAGTTGCAAGATTCGCCATCGTCTGAAACGCCTGCAAATATTCTGGTCTGCAATCCGGGTATCCAGAGTAATCCATGGCATGTGCCCCCAGAAATATTGCGTCTGCATCAAGTACTTCGGCGTATCCCAGGGCAAGCGATAGAAAAACTGTGTTTCGTGCTGGTACATATGTTGAAGGAATTTTTCCTTTTCCAATCTCACTCATCTTACGATCCTGGGGAAATGCAAATGTTTTGTCAAGAAGGGATGATCCACCGAATCGTTTCAAGTCAACAAAAAACAGCACATGGTTTTTTGCTCCTACTACTCGTGCGATTTTTTTTGCACAGGAAAGTTCTTGTTTGTGCAGTTGCCCGTAATCAAAAGAGATGGCATGGAGTTCATCGTATCCTTCTTTTTTTGCAAGAAACGCGGTAACACAAGAATCCAGACCACCGGAAATCAAACACACTGCTCTATGAGTCATCTTTTTTCTCTCCTCATGAATTACTAAACATTGGATTTCAATTTTTTTTATTTTTTTGTTTTTTTCTTACGATAATTCTTGATTGCTTCATGTAATGCATCTGCAGCAAGATTCGAGCAATGCATCTTGATCGGTGGTAATCCATCAAGTTCATCTGCGACATCTTTACGTGTGATTTTGAGTGCTTCATCCAACGTTTTTCCTTTTGCAAGTTCGGTAATCATGCTACTGGTCGCGATCGCTGCCGCACATCCGAACGTCAGAAATTTAATATCGATAATCGTATCGTTTTTGATTTTCAGATAAATCGTCATGAGATCCCCGCAGACTGCATTTCCTACGGTCCCCGTTGCATCTGCATCTTTTATTTCCCCATGGTTTTTCGGGTTTCGAAAATGATCCATGACTTTTTTACTATACAGATCGGCCATATATAAGCACCTTTTCTATCGATTCCACAGTGGAGACATCGTCCGCAGATGATCAACGATCTCTGGCAATACTTTTATAACATAAGCGATTTCATCAGCTGTGTTTTCTCGTCCAAGTGTTAACCGTAACGATCCATGTGCATGAATGGGGTCAATCCCAATGGCTGTAAGAACATGTGATGATTGTAGTTTTTTTGAGGAACATGCAGAACCTGTGGCCGCAGCAACTCCTTTGTCATTTAATCCAAGTACGAGGGATTCTCCTTCAATGCCTGTAAACCGGAAATGTGCGTTGTTCACCAGGCGTTTCGTCGGATGGCCATTGAGAAAACTTTCTTCAATTTCTAGCAAGCCTTTAATCAGTTGATCTCGTAATTTCTTAAGATATATCGTGTCTTTTTCCATTCGTTGCGCAGCGAGTTCGCATGCTTTTCCAAGGCCTGTGATCCCAGGGATGTTTTCGGTGCTGCTGCGTAATCCTCGTTCATGGCCTCCACCGTGGATGAGTGGTTCGATTCGTACGCCTTCTCGTATATAGAGGGCGCCAACTCCTTTTGGCCCATAGATCTTATGAGATGAAATGGATAGTAAATCAACCTTGTTTTTTGCCATGTCAAGATTCATTTTGCCGATTGCTTGTACTGCATCGGTGTGAAACAAAACATCATGATCATGGGCAATCCGTCCTATTTTTTCAATGGGTTGTATCGTGCCTATTTCGTTATTTGCGGTCATGATGGTGATGAGAAACGTGTCCTTAGAAATCGTATTTTCTAGTTCAGTTGTGTTGACTATACCTTCTGTATCAACTGGGAGGTACTCGATTTTATATCCCTGTGTCTGTAGATGTTTGCAGACTTCAAGGACTGCAGCATGTTCAATCGTGGAGGTGATGATATGTGGTCCTTTTGTTTGTCGTTTCTGTTTGTTTTGGTAGGCGACGCCTTTGATCGCTATGTTATCAGATTCTGTTCCTCCTGCCGTAAAAATAATTTCTTGTTTGCGTGCCTTGATGAGTTCTGCGACTTGTTTTCTGGATTCTTCTAATGCATCGTAGGCATCCCGTCCATAGGAATGTAGAGATGATGCGTTCCCAAAATACGTAGAAAAATAGGGGATCATTGTTTCGATAACCTGCGGATCAACTGGTGTTGTTGCTGCATGATCAAGATAAATTGTTTTCATCTAATCCACCCGGCCTATATCCATCATCCGCTGTAACGGTATTTTTGCTCGTTTTATGATGTCTGATGACAGGAGTATTTTTGGTTCTAACGTCTCCATGCTTCTTAAGACTTTCTCAAGAGTGATTCTTTTCATGTTTGGGCATACTGCTAAAGGTACCGAGTGGAATTTTTTCTCTGGGTTTTCTTTCTGTAAACGATAGCACATCTCTTTTTCTGTTCCAATAATAAACTCTTGTGCAGTTGTTTTATTCATGTAGTTCAGCATTCCACTTGTGGAAAAAGCATGATCTGCGATGTCGATGACTTCAGGTCTGCATTCCGGATGAACAAGAACCTCTGCCGTAGGGTGCTCTTTTTTTAATCGGATGATATCCTGTTTTTTGATGTTGTTATGATGGGTGGGGCACATTCCTGGCCAGAGGATCATCTGTTTTTCAGGGACAGATCGTTGAATGAATTTTCCCAGGTTTTGATCAGGAATAAAAATCACTTCTTTTGATGCACAGTTCTGTATGATTTTGACGCCGTTTGCTGAGGTGCAGCAGATATCAGATGCTGCTTTGACTTCCGCACTTGTGTTGATGTACGCAACGATCTCTGCACCTGGATGATCTTTTTTAACCCAGTTAAGACTCTCCGGGTCTACCATTTCGGCCATCGGACATTTCGCATCTTTATCCGGGATGATCACAGTTTTTTCCGGGTTGAGGATTTTTGCGGATTCAGCCATGAAGTCAACGCCACAAAAAATAATGATATCCGCATCGGTTTTTGTTGCTTTCATGGAGAGATCAAGGGAATCACCCGTGAAATCAGCGATGTCTTGGACTTCAGGGAGTTGATAATTATGAGCAAGGATGATTGCATTGCGTTGTTTTTTTAAGGCATTGATCTTGTTAATAACTATTATTTTCTCCATATAATTACCCTTAAGATGTGTGTAATTCTCGCTGAGTATACTACTGGGTGAGATAAACATTTTCTTTTTCAATTGTTCTGAGGCAAACCTATTTATCTATGATGAGAAATATACTCTGATGAGGATGGATAGCATATGGATATAGTAACCTTTATCATCGGGGTTATCGTAGGAGTCGTAGTTGTTGCCCTTGCTTTTGAGCTGGGGATGAGAAAAACCTCGAAATCAGAGCCGTCGTCTCGATCAACACTTTCGTGGAGTCTCTCAGAGATAGTTAATCCAAGAATAGTTGCAGAATTCCTTGTTGATGTCGATATCCCGAAAAACTCAAAACTGATAGTGAATCAATGCAGAGATGATAGTTTACTCCTTGGGTTGAATGTTCGAAAATCCTCAGATGTTAAAGGAAATTTTATTCTCGGGGATGATCGTGCACTTATCCTTGCAGGCCCTATGAAAAAAGATGAGATCGGCGTCTGGACCGTGGAAAAAGACATTCTTGAAAAACTGAATGCGTATTTTGATGAATCTTGGGAGAATGCATTAGAAAACCAAGATGCAAAAGAAGAGAAATAATACGATGGTCCTATGAGTATTCTCATCAAAAATGCGCTTATTCTCACGCAGAACGCCAAGCGAGAACGATTCTTTGGTGATGTGTATATTGAGGATCAGCGGATTGTTCAGATATCGAAAAAACCTCTTTCTTTTGAGGCTGATTATAAAATCGATGGGAAACACAAATGGGTGCTCCCGGGTCTTATTAACACGCATACTCACATTCCGATGACGCTTTTGCGAGGCTACGGCGACGATATGATTTTGAAACAGTGGTTGGAGAACCGTATCTGGCCTGTGGAGGCTAAACTGGGAAGTGCCTCTGTTGAAACGGGGACGAAACTTGGTTTATTGGAAATGATTTCTTCAGGAACAACAACGTTCTCAGACATGTATTTTTTCGAAGACACTATTGGGGAAACCACGGAAAAAGCAGGTGTTCGAGCATGTCTTGGTTTTCCTATGGTTGATTTTGGTATGCCAAAATATCCTGCGGATGAACTCTTTTCTGAATGTGAAAGATTTCTTAGACGATGGGCTAAAAACCCGTTGATTACACCGGTGATTGGTCCTCATGGAACATATACTTGTGGTCCGGAGATATTGCAGAAAACCTGTGAACTCTCAGAAAAATACGATTCAATGGTGCAGATACATTGTTCGGAGACTCGTGAGGAAGTCTATGATGTTGAGAAAAGATACGGTGTTAGGCCTGTTGAGCAGCTGAAAAAATATGGGCTGCTTAACGATAAAACATTGCTTGCTCATTGCGGGTGGATCACAAAAAGCGAGATCACGGATATCAAAACAGGTGGAGCATCGGTTTCTCATTGTCCGGTGAGTAATATGAAGATGGCGACCGGTGGGTACACTCCTGTTCCTGAGTTGCTTGATGCGGGTGTTTCTGTTGGTTTAGGGACTGATGGCGCAGCAAGTCACCGGTTCAGGATCCTATTTCTCATCTTGTTTACGCAGCGACTGGTAGCGATGTGTGTACGACAATTGTGCATGGTGTTCCGTTGATGCTGGACAGAAGCTATATGACTTTAGATGTCGAGAAGATTATCGAAGACGCACAGTTGTGTGCACAAGAGTTAACTAGTTAAACGCAGCATTTATTTTGAGGGTGCTATGTTCTGGACGTTACTAGGAGTACTTATTGCCTTTGCTCTTGTTGTTATATTAATTCGACGGAAAATTAGTTTCGGTTTGTCGTTGTTTGTTGGCGCATTGATTGTCGGTGTGTTTTCGTTGGAAACAATCACGCTCGTTGACATCCCTAAAGCAATAATTGAGGCAAGTATTTACTCTTTCAAAGATCAGCAGATTGTGACTGACACAATTGAACTCGCAGTGCTTACCACCTTGATTTACATGCTTGCAAAAGCGTTGCAAGAAACAGGTAGTATAAAAAAATTAATTGATAGTCTTCGAACATCTTTTTCAAAAGGGGGGACTCTAGGGTTCATCCCTGCGGTCTATGGGTTGATGCCGCTTCCTGGTGGTGCTATCCTTTCTGCACCTATGGTCGATGAAGAAGGGGATAAATTCAAGCTTGATAAAAATCAAAAAAATCTGATCAACATCTGGTTTCGGCATATCTGGGAGCCGATGTATCCGGTGACCGCTGCAATGATTCTTATCTGCAGCGTCAAGTTTTCAAATATTAACATCTATACACTGATGTTTATCAATGTTCCAGCCTGCATCGTAGCGATTATCATCGGTGTTGTTCTTCTAAAAAAATTTATTAAAAACGCGCCGGTGCAAAAAAGAGAGACTATAAAAAATTATCGCGGTTTGATCTTTCTTTTGCCAGCGATCACACCATTGTTTTTTTACGCGGTGTTGCAATATGTTGATATCTCTCAGACACGATCGTTTCTCCTTGGTATTATTTTTAGTATTATTCTGTTGTTTTTCCTGACGAAACTCAGCGTGAAAGAGTATCTGCACATCATAAAAAAATCGTTTACCTGGAAACTTATTGTTGCTATCTTCGGGATAATGATTTTCCGGGAGATGTTTGAGACGACTGGGGCTAATGTCATGATTGCTAATCTTTTTGGTAGTCTTGCTGTCCCTGCGCTTGCAATGATTGTTTTTATTCCTTTTTTACTTGGTCTTCTTACAGGGTATAATCTCGGGGCGATAGCGCTATCCTATTTTTTGGTTGAACCATTTTTTGCTGCCACGGGTCTTTCCATCCTTGGGTTAACCAGCGTCGTCTTCATCAGTGCATTAGTCGGATATTTGATTTCCCCGATTCATCTCTGCAATGTTCTCAGTAGTGATTATCTGAAAACTGATCCCACGCGGATATATAAGTGGTTTATTCCCGCAGCATTATGTATGCTTGTTGTTCAGGTTGGATTTGTGGTGTTGTTCTATCGTTTTTTAGGATAGATAATATGATAAAAAATGAAAAACTATCTTTAGAAAAGAAGTATGGTGCTGTTTATTGCCTAAAATCTTGTGAAAAAAGAACAATCAAGAGATGATAAAGCTTTTATAAAACTAGGGTTTCCTTGACTCTCATGGAATCATTAAAACTTTTTGAGAGTATGAAAAATCCTTCATTTTTCGGATCAGATGTTACATCTGTAAATATCCTTCAGACACATATCTCGTTTGTTGCTCTCACTGGAAAGTATGCCTATAAGGTAAAAAAACCTGTGAATTTCGGGTTTCTTGATTTTTCTACTCTTGAGAAACGGAAATATTTTTGTGATGAGGAACTATGGTTGAATCGTCGTCTTTGTCCTGATATTTATCTTGATGTGTTGCCGGTTACACAAGAAAATAACACATTGACGTTGAATGGGAAAGGAACCATTGTTGATTACGTCTTGAAGATGAAGCAGTTTCCCCAGGAGAACATCTTCACAAATCTTCTCAAACAAAACAAAATCAATGAATCGGTGATCGAACAGATCTGTGGTATTCTTGTTGATTTCTACAACTCAGAACCAACGTCAAAAGAAGTTGACAGCTATGGAAAAATAGAATCTGTGAAACAAAACATCGATGAAAACTTCGAACAAACAAAACCTGTGATTGATGTCACCATCGCCAAGGAAACATTTGAACGAATTAAAAATGCATCATCATTGTTTTTTAAAAGGAAAAAAAAGATTTTTGATACGCGAATAAAAGAAGGGCATATCCATGATTGTCATGGGGATTTGCACTCGGGAAATATTGTGGTTTCAGACAAAATTTTTATCTTTGATTGCATCGAGTTTAACAAACGATTTCGGTTTTGTGATACTGCATCTGATATCGCGTTTTTCGCGATGGATCTTGATTATCTGAATCATCCGTATCTTTCCAGCCACCTTATCAAGACATATGTGGAAAAAAGCAAAGATATAGGTATTTATGATGTGTTGAATTTCTATAAAAGCTATCGCGCTTATGTTCGTGGAAAAGTCAATGGGTTCATGCTCAATGATTCGCATATTGATCAAAAAAACAGGATTAACGCCATTGAAACTGCGAAGAAATATTTTGATTTAGCAGAATATTATTCTTCGTTGTTTTCTCTGGATTTAAACGACACAAAGAAGCCTATTCTGTTTCTTGTTGGTGGTTTGACAGGAACTGGAAAATCCACTTTTGCACAAAAACTTGCTGTTGATTATCATGCGGCGGTAATCAATACAGATGTTGTTAGAAAAGAACTTCATGGTATAAAAACAGATGAGCATCATTTTGATCCTATGAACAAAGGTTTGTATGCTCCGGAAAAAGTTGATCATACTTATGATTGTGTGATGGAACGTGCGGATGATTTGTTGAAACAAAAGACAAACGTTGTGGTTGATGCAACGCTTCAGAAGAAGAAATATCGGGAACTAGCACAAGAAATCGCAAAAAAACATCATGCGATTATTGTTCCAATACAGTGTGTTTGTGCTGATGACGTAGTAAAGAAACGTTTAGAGGAGCGGTTGAAGAAGAAATCAGTATCTGATGGGCGTTGGGAGATTTATCTGAATCAGAAAAAAACATTCGAACCATTCACCGCAGAAGAACATGCTGTCATGGTAGATATGGGGCAGGATTCGTATGAGTATCGAATGGATGTTTTTAGAAAAATACTTGAAAGATGTAAAAATGAGAAATCAATAGAAAGTTGGTAGATTTAACGGTAAAGTAGAGGATAAAATAGTATTATTGTCTCCGTCAACATCACCTACCCAGACAACACATATCAAAACTACACGATGAACACAGATACAACCATTCCGAACGGATACGAATACACATTCGATAACACCAGCCAGCACGGTCAATACAACTACACGATATGGGCAGTCGACTATGCAAACAACACAAACACTACACCTGCGTCCAGCTTTTTCGTAAGCCAACCACCAGAATATACGATAGTTATCATGAATGACATGTTTTCACATAGCATAAAATATAAATAATACCAAATCTTATATAATAAAGGAAGGAATGAATATGAAACGAAGTTTGGTGATAGGAGGTAGTGTGGGATCTGTAATTATACTAATGATGATTTCGTTCAGTTCAGTTATAGCCTCACATGCAAATATTCAATCTATAAACAACGAGAAAGAAACTTTAGGACCCATGAATAATTTCCGTAACAATATTCTTGATTATCCACCGGGTTATTTTCTGCGTGTTTTATTTCAAATGTTCCTTTCTTTGTTCGCATGGTTTTTTATAAACATATGGGCCAATATCGTGAGTTAGAAAGTTATATAATTGGGGGAGGGGAGAAATGAAATTGATACAAAAGAAATTGAAGGCAGTAATCACTGCAGTGTTATTATGTGCAACCTCAATCATCATAATTCATAATAATTCAGATGTTGCTGCATCTGAAACAGGAGGCGGGAGTTTTTTACTTTCTTCAGACATGATTCATCGGGTGACAGAGAATCTCTCCAACATGATCTACACCGCATACAATGATGGGGAGTTCCGTAAGGGACGTTCGTTTGGATCTAAAGGAGAACATTACTCCGCAGATTACATCGAAAATGAAATGAGCCAAATAGGTCTCTCCAACGTGCATAAAGAACAGATTACCAATGTACCTAATTCTGACATAATGATTAGTAATTTAAGGGCTGGGGATGGGAATCTCACCACAAAATTAGACATCCAAAACCTTGGGTGCTCTTTGAACGATTCAGGTAATGTCCAAAGCGTGGATTGCTACATCAGCCCTCGTTGGAATGACAGCATCCATGATAAAAACTATGATAAAAACCTTTTAACATATAACTGTTCAAATGATAATCTCCATATTGTTAAGGCAGAAAACTATACTTGTACAGATGAATTTTTACAAAATGTTACAGTAGGTATTACCCCTCTTGTTTGGCAAAATATAGGATATTTTAACAATTTTCAAGACGCAAGACTTGTCCTAAATATCTCTGGGGCGATGGAGGAAGAATTTCAACAAGCATATAATTTTGATTTTGATACCATAAACCCAAACATTCCTTCAACGTTTCCTTCATTTCTAAAAGATGAACCTGTTCCTCAGGGCAATTTTACGTTTATCGAGGAATGTCCAAAAAACAATCCAAACATCATGGAGTTGCCGTCGTTAGAAGGACATGAACACTACAGCGAACTGTACCAGTGGACCCTGGTGGTGAGATCAACCTATGATAAACTGCGTATGAAGGCCTGGTATGATTGCTATCCAAGCTGCAAGGGCTTGATCTGGTACGATTATACGAGCAACTCCTATGACACCGGATTTATGGGAACGTATCTTCCCATCATTTATATTAACGGAACCATTGGACAGCAGATCATCTCAAACATAGACAACTGTTTTATCGATTTTTATGTCAATCAGCAGTGGAACACGTCAATTGAGAGTTACAATGTGATCGGACAAATCACTGGAAAAGACCCGTCCAAGGTCACGATTGTCGGGTGCTTGTACGATGCCATGCTAAATCAAGGCAGTGTTGATTCGGCAATTGGTATCGGCATCATGCTTGCCATCGCCAAGTACCTCAAAGACAATGACATCACACCAGCATATACTATAAAATTCATTGCATTCGGTGGCGAAGAATACGGTCTGATCGGTGCCTATCATTATGAGGTAACCCATAGAGACGAAGAAATCCTCTATGTTGTCGATATGAATCAATACGGATATTATCAGACATATCCTTCATCAGTTATGAACATCGCAACAAATGGTCCTTTGTATATTCTTCGTTTTGGACGAATTGCTGATAACACAAACTACGAGGAGCGAACAGGAATACCTGTAAACACTCTTCTGGATTTTGTTGGTTCGCTCAGTGATAACTTCCCCTTTGCAGCAGCAGCGTTACTGCCTACTCCGTTTAATGCACTTCGAAAAGGATTATTATTTTCTATGCCTCTTAAAGATACCGGTTGGTACCGTCATCATCGAACAGGAATGAATTACACGGAAGGAGACTCGTTAAAATATGTTGATTGGAATGATGCCTACACCACGGGTGATCTCATCTTTAATATAACAAAATATTTTGCAATCGATCCTGATTGTCATTTCCAAACCACTCCAACCCATCAACCCCACGATACTGGTGCTGACCAAAACACGGAACCAGACGCAGTCGACGTCACCTACACCATCAACACCTCTATGCCTCAAGACCGAATATTTGTCCGAGCGCTTCTCATCTCAGACGACCATCCAATCCTCCGCCGATACATGGTAGAAAAAAGCTATATTATCACAAACACGCAAGGAGTATCGGATTCCTTCACCATCCAACTACCCAGTGATGCACCTAAGGGAACCTATCATCTCCATGTATTTTTGTATAATTCCACTGGTGAAATCGACAATGTCCTGGATTGGTTCGACCAAGGAATCTACGCGAATGAAAAATACGAACCAGCAGGATTCTATCTCTCCCCACCCATTGACCCACCTAATAAACCCAGCAGACCCAATGGTCCACAATCCGTACAAAGATGGATCCAATACCCCTATACCACAAGCACGACAGATCCCAACGGGAAACAGATATATTACGAGTGGAACTGGCGGGCAAACAAAATAATTCCCCATTACGAAATCGTCGGACCATACTCCAACGGAGCAACCTGCGTCATAAACCACGGCTGGATCCTCCCAGGTGAATACCAAGTACGAGTCCGAGCGACAAACAACCTCTTTAATCCCAATATGTACAGCGACTGGTCAGACCCGCTCACCGTGACCGTCACCTACTGGGGCGGGGGCAACGGCGGTGTCGGTGATGGAGAATGCGGCGGAGGCGGAGGTGGAAGTTCTGATTACTCCCTCATCTGCTCCTTTGCTACGACACAAGCAAAAGGCCAAACATACTCGTACGTCGGCGACCCAGGGAACAATTTACAATCAGAAGGAAAAAGTCTCGGCTTTGAATGGCATTGGAATTTCAACGATGGAACACCCATCTCCTATGAGCAAAACCCGACTCACAGCTACAGTACCATCGGAAACCATACCGTAACCCTTGATTTATTCGATTTTGATGAAGCCGACTATTGCCATCTTATGATGCCGGTTCACGTTGTCACTCTCAAAGCGGATTTCATCGTCAGTCCAGAGGCAGCACAACCCAATGTCACCCTTAATTTTAATGATACTTCCGCTGGCGAATACACAATCAACAACTGGACATGGAACTTCGGCGATGGACACATCTCATATCAACGGAATACAACCCACACATATACCACGTCTGGAGACTACAATGTTACACTCACCGTAAAAGACAACTACTACCCCGTCAACAATATCGCAAGCACCTACAAAATCATCCATATCGAATCTGTTCCTTCATCCATCGTTAGCGTCAATCAATCACAAAATACACTAGGTCCGGATTCTCCTCTAAGTATCTCAGCAGAAGTAGCAGATACCATGAGCAACGTGAAAACAGTCGCAATCAACATCACCTACCCAGACAACACATATCAAAACTATATGATGAACACAGATACAACCATTACGAACGGATACGAATACACGTTTGAAAACACCAGCCAGCACGGTCAATACAACTACACGATATGGGCAGTCGACTATGCAAACAACACAAACAATACACCTGCGTTCAGCTTTTTTGTCAGCGAATCACCGGACACACCCACAGATCTGTCTGTTCCAGATAATGCAATAAATATCAGCATCAACCCCCAACTATCCGCTCAAATGAACGATCTCGAAGGCGACACGATGGATGTTAGTTTCTACGAATGGACACCACCACAACACTTCGTTATCGATTCAGAAGACGACTGGACCAAGGGCACCTTCACGAACACTACCACTGATGGATATGGAAACCTTCAACTTCATTTCAACACAAACATCTATGGTGATGGCAGTGATTGGAATAAAGCCTTCACCGAAGATGACACACTGGATTCTGATAAAAACTATGCTGATCTTACTATCAACCCATGTGTAACATTGGATACTGCTGGATACACCGTAAGAGTATCTGGTACTCTTACAAATTACGGAATAATAACAGATAGCACCAGTGGTGGTATTGGAGGCTATGGCGGAGCAATTGGTGTTGGAAATGATCCTGTAGGCCAAGAACATGGAGGTTCTCCGTATGGTCCTGATAATGGACATGCGGGATCACCTGGAACAAATCGCGGTGGCCATGGTGGTGCGGGTGGTGCAGGAGGTGGCGGCGCAGAAGCATTAGTGATAGATCACATTTTACATCCGTTGTGGGTTGATGCAGATTGCAACGGTGGAAACGGTGGTGTAGGTGGTATTGGCGGTCATGGCGGAGGGTAAGTAAAAATATACACATTTAAATTAGATAATCAAGGTATAATTAATGCAGATGGAGAAAAAGGTGGAACTGGAGGAAATGGAAATTTTGTTTATCCGGATTACGGATATTTCTCTTGGCACCCACCGAGTCACCCTCTTATTACCTGTGATTTAGCTGGTGGCGGTGGAGGAGGTGGCGATGGAGGGAACGGCGGAAATGGCGGATATGTAAACATTACCTATTCCTCGCTTATCAATTTTAATAGCAATGGAATTCATGCACTACGAGGAGTTGGTGGCGATCCTGGATACGGATCTGATGGTAATCAATGTGATGAATCTACTTATTACGAATATGATTATGATGAAAACGTTGGTGGTACTGGTTATGGTAGCTCATATCCAGATGGTCCTGGTTGCGGTGGTCACGGAGCATACGGGTATAGTAGTTGGAGTGGAGATGGTCAAAATGGTAGGTCAGGTTCAGTTGGAATAAATGGAAGCGTAACGCCAACAGTATATCAAAATTTTGTTTCCTCCGGGAGCTATTACCAAATATTTGATGCCGGAGCAGTTGTTGATTGGGAAGACGCAACCATAGAAAACGAAATACCTACAGGAACAGAACTTACTATCCAATATGGAGAAAACATCACCAATTCATCGGGATCGTGGACTTATTACTCAGATATTACGAAGGTCCCAGATTGCCGATGGCTCAAAATACAAATCAACATGACTACTATCTATCAACAATTCTCACCTATTGTGTATAACATTGATATAACTTATAATAAAAAACTTCTCCGGACATTATTGGACATACCAACTAGCTCCTATGCACAGTATACCTGGTCTGATCTCTCTCTTAACACCACGTATCATTGGTTAATGGGTATCTCCGATGGAACAAGCACAACCTACAGCCCTGTCTATAACTTCACCACCGTATCACATCTGTATTGGTGGAACCCGAACTGGTCCTATTGTAAAACACTGCCGATCACAAACGCGAACAACTCGTATCAGATGAAAATCGTCGTCGGAAAAATCGCTGGCGGAAACGTCACCTGCGAAGGACACTGCCTAGATAACTTTTCAGATATCCGTTTCATCTCTTTTGATAATACAACCGAGTTATCGTACTGGTGTGAAAACTACACCTCGGGTCAACAAGCAACGTTTTGGGTGAAAACACCATCGAACGTTCAGATCGATCAGAAAATCAACATGTACTACGGAAACCCTACTGCAATATCTAACGGCAATGCGTCTGCGACATTTTTGTTCTTTGATGATTTCCCTGGTACAAGTCTTGATGCCGCAAAATGGATGCGATACACCACGGGAACTACCAACTGTTCGGTATCTAATGGAATTCTTATACTCCAATCAAATTCAGGGTCGTCAAATGCGCAATGCATAGAATCTAACACCAACTACAACTACGGCATACAACTGACATTCAAATATTACCAAGGAGCCCCAAAGTGGAAAGGAAACCTTGGTCTTACAACCGATCATGGAACACCAGTATCAGTTCCTACGCAAAACTACAGCGTCATCTATGTAAAGGGAGATTATGGTGAATCATCTAATCTCACAACACAATCCTATACCACAATGCAATCAGTAATTCATTCATCTGAAACATCCTCTGTTCAATACATTGGAAACCTCAAAATTGGACAAACACAACAAAAATTCATACGAAACAATACGCAACTCAGTACAACAACAGTCACACTACCAACAAAACCATACAAGATACATATCGGAGAACAATCATACACAAGTTCTAACTACACGCTCTATGTTGATTACCTCTTTGCCCATCAATACAAGGATCCAGAGCCAATATGGGATACACCAAGTGCTGAACAAAAACAACGATTCGAGATTGTTTCTGTTTCCCATTATCCAAACATCGTAGGTTTTGGGTTCAACGTCACCATCTATGCGGACATCATCGATGACAGCGGCACCATGAATTCTGTTAAAGTAAATATCACATACCCCGACAGCGGCTTTGGGAATTTCACGATGAATAAAATCAGCTGGATCACTTATGAAAAAATCTTTTCTGATACCTGGCAGAGCGGACAATACAACTATACGATCTGGGCGCAGAACACCTCAGGCTATACCATTTCTTCCTCGCAGTATCATTTCAACGTCTCAGCACTTGCCAACATCACCGTTGAGACAACGGAAGATGAATACGGGTCTGATGAATACGTGAATCTCACCGACCCACCCGCAGTTGATTTGCTGTATATCGTTGAACGGAATTCCACGTGGGATACCTATTATGACCCGGTGACTAATGAGTATATCTTGAAAAGTTATGCGGAGCCGGTCAATTATCTTGATAAGAATAAACAATGGCAGCCGATTAACACCACTATAGAAAAAACAGATATGATCCTTTCAGATCGAGCGTATCAATATACGATGAATCAGGCAGACTATCAAGTATCGTACCGACAGACAAGCAGTCTAATATCAAATTACCCGGTTGCAGTATTACAAAAAAATTATGGAATTATGTTGAATCCTTCTGACACGTTGCAATTCGATAACGGTATCCTCGTGCATAAAAAAACACAAAGCACAGGGATTGTAGATAACAACATAATTACGTATCAGGATCAATACGGAACAGGAATTCATCTCCGGTACATCTGTCAGAATAGTGGTGTGAAAAATGAGTTGATTATCGACAGCTCGGATGTACTGCCATTGCAAGATTCATATTCAAATCTTGTGTTTAAAGAAACAGTTCGAGCATACTATCTTGATGGTTTTGCGGAAACACAAAGCATGGGGATAAAAATCGGTAGAGACGGACCGTTGTTCAAAGAATTTGACCATTGGGGCAGCAAGGAAATTACGACGGGTGATGCCATCTGGTTTACCGACGAAAACGATACGTCTGTGTTGTATATCCCTGAAATTTACGTGTATGATAGCGATGTTTCGCATGAGCCGCTTTTGTTGAATAAAACCTTGAGTATGACTGGTTCCGGTATTCTTCAGGTGCAAATCGATGTTCCCTGGTGGTGGCTGCAAAGTGAGAATACATCGTATCCTGTTTTTATCGATCCTAGCGTATATATCGATTCGCATACCTCTGATGGGTATATCACCAAATCAAGCAGTTCTGGGTATTCTCAGGCCCGAAATGCTTCATCGGGGACGATATACAATACCACAACGCTTTACATCGGCCAGCAAAAACAACTCGGGCGTCCTTTTAACACTTGGAAAGTGTGGCGGACGTTTCTGTTCTTTGATACCAGTTCGCTTGCTGAGAACATGGTTATTAAACAGACGAATCTCACAATCTATAAATATTCAACTTATCCTCTGACAGGTTTCAACATTGTGGTTCAGAATGGTCAACCGAATAGTCCTCATATGTCTCTCTTATCAGAAGACTATTATTATGGAAATTATTCTGGTGACGGCGGTTCGTTCTATACGGACTCTTTTGGGTTAGATAATAAGGGTGTCATAGATTTCAACGAAGACGGAAAAAGCTGGGTGAATAAACAAGGGTATACGAAGTTATGTTTGAGAAGCAGCAGAGATATCTCCTGTATCGAGCCCAGTAGTATAGGTTATGAATATGAGAAGATTTATTCAGGTGACTCACAAAGCTTAAAACCGGTACTTACTGTTGTGTATAGATGGTGGAATCAGTCAAAGATTCAGAACACTGGATCGACCAATATCAGCGGGTATTTATTGATGCAGGTACAACATTATAACGCAACGCTTGAATCCTGGGTGCTGGCAGACGATACCATCAACGAGACAAATCCAAGAATAATTCCTGCTAGAGAACAACTTGCATTAGATACAATCTTTAACGGAAGCGTGAACACAAATGATCTTACTTCCTTCGGAAGTGGACTGTATCGGGTATATGCGGCCTTAAGAGATCCCGCTGGTAATATCTTGAAAACCGATGACGAAGTTGAACTCGCCGCATGGTATGAATTTACAGTAGTCAACTGAGAAGGTAATATAATGGACATTTCTTCCTATCAAATTGATTTTGAGGATGCAGTCCGCATCATTCGAAAAAAAAGATACAAAACAATCGCGGTTCAGCTGCCTGAGGGATTAAAAAGAGTTGCTCTGCCTATTGTCGATTTTCTAAAAAAGGAAACAGCGGCAAATGTGTTTGTCTCCGCGGATCCGTGTTTTGGTGCTTGTGATGTTCTTGGATCAGAATTTCAAGGTCTTGATGTTGAGTTTGTGGTTCATATTGGCCATACCCTTATTCCTGATATGAAGCGTCTTCCCATTCCAACGGTTTTTGTGAATGCCCGATCAAAAAGCGATGTTTCTGTGGTAATAAAAAAAGCTATCCCTTTGCTTGAAGGTAAACGTATCGGACTTGTTTCAACCGCGCAACATGTTCATCTCATTGATGAGGTACAAACTCTTTTAAGGAATCATTTACTGGAACCGGTTGTCGGAAGAGGAGATGGTCGTATCGCTGAAAAAGGACAGCTTCTTGGGTGTAATTTTTCTGCAGCAGCTGCTCTTGTTTCTAAGGTTGATTCGTTTCTTTTTATTGGAAGCGGGTTGTTTCATCCGTTGGGGCTTATGTTGAGTACAAAAAAACCTGTGGTTGCAGCTGACCCGGATACAAATTCTGTGATAAAAAAGGAGTTAGTCGATGAAAAAGATAGGCTGCTTCGGCAGCGGTTTGGTGCGATTGCTCGTGCGAACGATGCAAATACCTTTGGGGTTCTTGTTGGAACAAAGATTGGGCAGCAGCGGATGAATCTTGTTTTGGATGTACAAAAATTACTTTTGAGTCATGGGAAACAAGTCCTTCTTGTTGCATTGGAGTTTTTCAGCCCAACTAATCTTCAAGGATTCGAGGGCGTAGATTGTTTTGTGTCTGCCGCTTGTCCGCGGATTGCACTTGATGATTACCTTATGTATAAAACCCCGATTTTGACGCCTGTTGAACTGAAGATTCTTTTAAAAGAGCAACATTGGGAAGATTACGTTTTTGATGAAATCCTTGGGCACTAATGGTGTTTGTCACAAAACCTTTTATCCTCTTGCATACTCATGAATAAAGTGATGAACATATTGCCTAGTCGATGCATCCCTCTTGATGATCTTCTCGGTGGTGGTGTGGAAAGTGGGATCATCACCAAACTCTATGGGGAGGGCGGCTCAGGGAAAACAAATTTCTGTTTACAGATGGCTAGAGAAAGCATTCGTTCGGAGTTTCCTGTCGCCTATGTCGATACCGAAAATGTGTCTATGGAGCGGTTCAGGCAAATCTGCACGGGATATGATTATGAGGAGATTCTAAAAAAACTGTTGTTGTTTCGGCCTCATTCGTTTGTTGAACAGGAAAACATAATCCATGATGTAGTGAACCGCCAAGATGTGCGATTAATTATTGTGGATACATTGAACATGTTTTATCGATTGACTCTTGAAGATGATAAAGAAGGAACCATGCGTTCTTTTCTGAGACAGATGAGCGATCTACAAATTGCTGCACGGAAAAAAAACTTGTTTGTTCTTGTTGTGGAACAAGTGTATACTGATAAAAACAGTGAGGTGCGGCCGTTCACCCATCGGGAGACTGAGCATATGGTGAAAACGACGGTGAAACTGGAGCGTCAGGGGCCAGGACTTCGTCAGGCTGTTCTTATGAAGCATCGTTCGCAGCCTGAAGATAAAAAAGCTATGTTTCATATCACTGCGCAGGGGTTAGAATAATCCAAAAAAATATTTTTGCCAAATGTATTTAATCCATATTTGTGTATGTGGCTGTGGAAAACCTATGGATGCTGATGATGAAATAAATTATAAGTCGCTTCGTAAAATTCAGCAGTCGGAGGCAGTGTCTCCTCTGTTGACAAAGCTTGATCATTCGTTTTATGAGCGGCTTTTATCTTATTCATCAGATCTTGCAAAGCTGGTAAAAAAAGAAGATAATCCTTCGAAACAGAAGTTGGTCTCTGAAGAGATTCAAAATATCATTAAAATAGCGAATGCTATATACGAGCAACGGGAGAAAAAGATCGTACAGTCTGCCTTGTCCAATGCACGTGGTGGAAAACCTGATGTAAAACATATGCTTGCTGAGGAAAAACAGTTCTACGTTGATCTTGTCGCTGTTATCGGTGCTGCTCGGAAAACGATTTTTGAAAAACCCCAGATGCAACCTGTTTCTCCAATCGAAAAGAAGCCGTCGTCTCCAGAGAATCCTTCTGAAGAAAAAAATATGAATCCTCTTGTGAGGGTTACCGTGGATATCCCTGCGTTTGTCGGTCCTGATATGAAAACCTATCTTTTAAAGAAACAAGACATTCTTTCAATCCCCACAGAAATCGCGGAGCCTCTCAAGAAAAGAGGGGTTGTTCAGCCTCTTATATAGTACCGTACCTTTTTATATATCTTCTTATTTACCCTCTTACAACCGAACGGGGTTATCTATGCAGCGACCACGAAAAGTAAATCGTTACTGTCCATTCTGTAAAAAACATACAGTTCATGATCTTGATAAGATGAAAAAGAAAAAGGCTAGTGAGTTGAAAGCCGGTCAGCGGCGATTCAGACGGGTAACAGCTGGATACAAAGGGTTTCCACGTCCAAAACCAGAGGGCCGTGAGAAAACAAGTCATCGGATTGCGATTCGTTATACGTGTACGATTTGTCATAAGACGCATCAGCCGCCGAACATTCGAACAAAGAAATTGGATATAGGTGAATCAACATGATTAAGACTCGGAGCAGTTTCATTAAAGTGCAATGTACGGATTGTGAAAATGAGCAAGTTATTTTTGATAAAGCTACTACGCCGGTGATGTGTCATGTCTGCGGGGCGAACCTCGCGATGCCGACTGGTGGTAAAGCAAAGTTGAAAGGTAAAGTTCTGGAAACCATGGAATAATCCAGTTAAAGGTCCTGGTTATGAGAGAGAAAGAATATCCGGATGAGGGGGATCTCGTCGTTGGAACAGTTGTCGAGGTTCAGAATTTCGGGGCTATGGTTTCTCTTGATGAATTCCAAGGAAAACAAGGTTTTATCCATATTTCTGAGGTTGCGACTGGGTGGATTAAACGCATTCGAAATTTTATTAGAGAACGGCAGAAAGTAGTCTGTAAGGTTCTTGCGGTTGATAGAAACAAGCAACATATTGATCTTTCGTTGAAACGGGTAAATGAACATCAACGACGTGAGAAAATACAGGAATGGAAAAACAATCAGAAAGGAAAAAAACTCTTTGAGATGGTCGCATTGGGTCTCGGCAAACCAGTTGATGAATGTTATAACGAGTTCGGGGATGCGTTAATTAAGACCTATGGGTCTATGTTTGCTGCGTTTGAGGAATGTGCTTATGATGTGAACACGTTTAAAAAAGACGGTTTTTCTGGGGAATGGCTGAATAAATTTGAAGGTGTCGCAAAGGATAGTATTGTTGTTCCTTTTGTGCAAATCAAAGGGATGCTTAATCTTTTTGCTTGGGGCCCAGATGGCATTGACTATATTCGGGCTGCATTGGATATTGCAGATAAAAGTGAATATGAGGATGTTACGATTAAGCTAAGTTACATTGGTGCGCCTCGGTACATGATTACGGTGAAGGCACCGGATTACAAGGTTGCTGAAGATCAAATGAAAAAAGCAGTGGAAAAAGCTGCAATGTATCTGAAAAAACATAATGGTAAATGTGAGTTTCAGCGTGAGATAGAGGAATAAATGTCAATGTTATGTTATTGTTCTGCGTGTAAACGATACACGATGAATGAAGTCTGTCCTGTGTGCAAAGTAAATACTGGGTCGCCGAAACCAGCGCGTTATTCGCCGCAGGATCATTATGGTAAATATAGAAGAAAACTTAAACAACTGCAAAAGAATGTGTAAACCATGGATAACGTTTTTATTAAATATGTGGGGAAGAAACCTAAGCTGAAAAACCCGATCTTTATAGAAGGTCTTCCGGGTATTGGTAATGTTGGAAAGGTGGCTGTTGAGCATCTTATTGAGGTGGTTGGCGCAAAGAAATTCGCTGAGGTGTATTGTAAGGATTTTCCCCCACAAGTGTTTATTAACCCTGATGGAACTGTGAAATTGGTGAATAACGAGTTTTATTATTGGACTGCTAAGAAAAAGAATCAGCGGGATATTGTTTTTCTGACTGGTGATTATCAGGCGTTGTCTGCTCAGGGGCAATATGAGCTTGCAGAAAAGATCCTTGATGTTGTAGAGGAGTTTGGTGTGAAACAGATGTATACCTTGGGTGGGTATGGTCTTGGTCATGAGATCAAAGACCCTAAAGTCCTTTTTGCTACAACTGATGCTGATCTTGTGAAAAAAGTCAGGAAATTTGGTGCGGTGTTTCGGAAAAATGAGCCTGGTGGTGGCATCATTGGTGCGAGTGGACTGCTTCTTGGTCTGGGTAAATTACGTGGGTTTGAGGGAGTATGTTTCATGGGTGAGACGCCTGGGTATTTGGTTGATCCGAAGAGTGCAAAAGCGGTGCTTAAGGTGTTGACGAAAATAACGAACCTTGGTGATGTTGATCTTTCTCAGTTGGAGAAAAAAGCAAAAGAGATCGAGTTCATTGCTCAGCAGCTGCAGGAAATTGAGGGTCTTTCTAGGGAAAAAACTGATGATCTACGCTATATCGGGTAAATCAGTCTTCTTTTTTTCTTTGTTCATCTTTTTTTTTGATGCAAATGCTTTAAAGGAAGGATTTCTTTTCGATTTTGATGAATTATCCGTTTGATGATTGTAAAAAAGAGATAATATCTGCGCTTCAGAAAGCGTTATCTGCGCTGCAGTATAATTGCAGTATTAAACTTGATACGCCTTTGGAAAACCTTGGTGATTTTGCGTTTCCTTGTTTTCCTTTGGCTCCGATCGCAAAAAAATCTCCGCAGGTTATTGCTTTGGAGATTTCCTCAAAAATAGAGAAGCATAAATGGATTGATCGTGTTGAAGCAAAGGGCGGATATGTTAACTTCTTTGTAAACACTAGTCATCTTGTTTCTTCAACCCTTGATTCTGTTCTTTCGAAAAAAGAAACCTATGGGCATCTTTCGAAAAAGAATAAGAAAGTTATCATTGAGCATACTTCTGCGAACCCAAATGGGCCGCTTCATGTTGGACGTGCTCGTAACCCGATCATAGGAGATACCATTGTTCGAATTTTTCGGGCAGCGGGTTATGATGTGCAATCTCAGTTTTATCTTGATGATATGGGTAAACAAGTTGCGATTCTTGCATGGGGGATTCATCATATCGATGGTAAAGATGTTGTACGATCTGACTATGAAAAACCAGATCATGAAAACGTTGGTTTTTATCAGGCAGCAAACAAGTTGATGGATGAAGAAGAAACTGTTGCGCAGCAGATAAACGATTTGATAAAAAAAATAGAAGAATGTGATAAAGACACTCTTGATATGATCCATGCGGCTTATGCACCAGTACTTGAAGGAATCAATGAGAGTCTGCGTCGGATCAATATTACCATTGATCAGTATGTCCCTGAATCTTTGTTTGTGAAAGATCATAGCGTTGAATCGGTGATTCAAAAGTTGAAAAAAACAAAATATTGTTCTGAGGAGAATGGCGCATGGTATTTGGATGTCGAATCGTTTGGCGTCTCAGGACGTAGTACTAAGTTTTTCTTTACGCGCTCTGATGGTACTAGCCTGTATGCGACACGAGATATTGCGTATCATATCTGGAAAGCAACACAAGCGGATATGCTTATTAATGTTCTTGGGGAGGATCATAAACTTGAGTCAAAACAAGTTGAGGTTGCGTTGCGATTGCTTGGTGTACAGATGCTGCCACAGCCTATTTTTTATGCGTTTGTTTCTCTTCCGGATGGGAAAATGTCTACAAGATGCGGTCGAGTTGTCTATCTTGATGAGCTTATTGATGAATGCATTGAACGGGCGTATATGGAAGTAAAAAAACGTCGTGGAACTGAACTATCGGAGCCTGCGATGAGAAAGATTGCCAAGATCGTGGGAATCGGTGCGTTACGCTACAACATCATTAAGGTTCAACCTGAGAAAGATATCATGTTCAAATGGGAGGAAGCATTGAATTTCGAGGGAAACGCTGTTCCGTTTATTCAGTATGCTCATGCGCGGGCATGCAGTATTCTTGCGAAAGCTAAAGATGTATGCGAAAAGACAAACCCTGTGTTGTTAGCTCATGATTCAGAGCTTCGACTAGTGAAACAACTCGCACGATTCCCATTGGTTATCGATGAGGCATGTACCAGTTATAGGCCGCATCTTATCGCAAGCTATTTGTTTGATACTGCGTCGTTGTTCAATCAGTTCTATCGTGATTGTCCTGTGTTGTCTGAAGAAAACATGATGTTACGTGCATCTAGATTGGCGGTTGTTGATGCGGCATGTATTGTTCTTCACAACGGGTTAGATTTACTTGGTATCACTGCACCAAAGGAAATGTAAAAATGAATTATCGTTTTATCACTTGTTCAACGTTTGTGAATACTATTACAAGAAACGATGCATTGTTTCATGGAAAATATACAGTTGATCCGTATCAGCAATGTGCGTTTGGGTGTTCGTATTGTGATTCATCTACGCAGGACACGGTGACGATTACATCAAATGCAGTGGAACAATTTCGACAGGAGATACCGCATCTTAAAAAAGGAACGATTATCATTGGGTCGGTTCATGATCCGTATCAACCTGCAGAAGAAACATATACAATAACTAGGGGTCTTCTTGCGGTCATTAAAGAGTATGATTTTCCTTGTCATATCCTCACAAAATCCCCACTGATACTACGTGATTTTGATCTTCTTTCAACGATGAATGATTGCCATGTGACAATCAGCCTTGTTTCTCTTTCTAATACAACTGCTCATATTTTTGAAAACAATGTTCCATCGCCTATTGATCGTTTGCATACGGTTCAGATGCTTTCTGAAAAAGGGATACATGTAGGTGTTGCCCTGATCCCGGTTCTTCCGTATGTCGTGGATGATGAATTGGAAAATATTGTTCGATCTGCAGCAGCGTGTAAGGCACAGTATGTGATTCATAAGTTTTTGGACTTGAACGGGGATCAAAAACAACGATTTCTTGATATTCTAAGCAGTAATTATCCGCAATTATTACAACCATATACGATGTTGTATCATGAAGATATCGTGCCAAAAAAAACATATCAGTCAGAAATAAACCAGCGAATATCAAAGTATTGTAAAAAGTATCATTTGGCAAATACTATGGCGTAAAATAGTGTTACCATTTAACGCCTTTTTTCTTTTGTTTTAAAACTTTGTCAACAATGGTTTCTTCATCTGCTTCAACCATGACTCCTTCTCTGCCTTCTTTTCGTTTAATGATTTCGTCGAGAGCCTTTGCATCTGATGAGACGATGATCCCCCCAGCATCAGCTTGTAATGGAGGGCTCTGTGATAGCGGCCCTGTTAGTTGTTCAGATTCCTGATGCATAGAATCGTTTTTTTTTTCTTTTGATATCGTATCGATTGTTTCTTCGACAATTGATAATTCATCGTTATTGTTTACTATACATGATTTTCTCTTTTTTGTTGAGATAAGGTTAAACGTTTCGTTGAGGAATTCAATTTCTTCTGTGGTGGGACACCAACTTATTTGATCGTTATCTTGAAAAAAATTTGGTGCGTTCACATCAAATTGAGTACGCAGGGCAAGATTTCCGCTCAGATCATCTTTTTCTATTTGAATTTTCACGTAGATGTTGTTTTGTTTTCCCATTGGTTACACTCACCAGATACAATGCAGACGGGAATGCTGAGCGAGAACTTATATTTTTCCTGTGAGTGAAAAGTCTCATTTTTTTAGTTGTCATCACAGTGGCGCGTGTCAGATTTTTTTGGAATCGATATGTTCTTAAGGACCTGGAAATTTCAGTTACTGAGAAATGATGGTGCGTTGAGGAGAAGATGAGTATGAAGAAAATCATGGTTGTTGATAATGAGCCTGATATCGTTGATCTCACGCGAACCGTGCTTGAACTGGGTGGGTATCAGGTTGTTCCAGCGTATAGTGGTGAGGAGTGTCTGCGGAAACTAGAGAAAGAAAAAGTGGATCTAGTACTTTTGGATATTATGATGCCTGGTATGAGCGGCTGGGATGTCTTCAACCGAGTTAAGAAAAAAAATTCTGATATCAAGGTCGCATTCATGAGTGTTCTTGAGATATCAGACAAACGAAAACAGGTGCTTCTTGATGAAGGACTTTCGGACTATATCATGAAGCCGTTTGATAAAGATGGACTTCTGAAACGCGTTGATAGTATATTGAAATAAATTAACAGATGTGTTTTTTTTCTGATTGTTTGCAATCATTTCAAAAGTTTTGTGACATCATAAACAATGGGGGGTTCAAATAAAAGATAAAAAAACAAGTATCGCGTCACAAAGATGGGAAATCAAAAGTGATGTGGGTGAGAAACCTAAAGTGACACAGATGGGGTGCAGCCAGTAACATAACAAGACTTGCTGATGAAAGTTCAGCCGCAGGTATAGACTGTTTGCCTGTGATGCGATATCAGACATTTGTTTCAGGTGACTGGAATGGATGAAAGCTTTGAAGTAAAAGCGCTTGTGCGAAGTGCAAGCAACGTATCAGGTCGTTAGCATAAAGCGAAAGTTGCAGCGTCGTCATGTCACCCGTCCTGTATAGCACTTGGATAGAAAAAATGTGGATGTGTCCGTAGTAGCGATGATGGACAGGGCAGCATAAACCTATCTGCGTAAAGGGGGCACTGGGTGCAAACAGACAGGAATGCGTACGATGCTTGATTATGATGAGAATCCGGATACCTTTGCATGTCCTGCAAAGGCTGGAGAAGTCCGTACTGCGCCAGCTTGCTACTTGGCAATTGGCGGATTTCCTGATGAGAACTCTACAAGGTTATGTGTCAACAAAAGCAGGTCTCAAACTAGGAAAGAAGTTAAAAGAAAAAAGATGGCATGATAATTCTTGATTAACTCGTGTTGCATACCATACAGGTGATGCAACATGAAAGACACAAAATATTTTATTGGACTGGATGTCCATAAGGAAAAAACCTCGTACTGTGTACGAGATAAGCTAGGAAATATTCTCATCGAGTCTGAAGTAGCTACGCTCTATTCTGAACTTGAATCACGACTTAAACCATATCTTGGTGCCTCAATGACTGGACTTGAATCCTGTACCAGTTACTATACCATATACCAGAATTTTCTCAAGAATGGTTATCACATCAAAGTCGCAAACACCATTCAGCTTCGTCAGCTGATAGCAAAAAACGACAAGTTAGATGCCCGACGTCTTTCAGAGATGCTCCGACTTGGGACATTCCCCTGTTCATATATTCCTGAAGAGAAAATCCAACATCTCCGCAGCCTTTTGCAAGTACGACATAGCCTTATGGAGGAAAAAACACGGTGTAACAATCGAATACAGGCATTTCTTGACAGAAATGGCATTGTCATGCCAGATCAAGAGGCTTTTGGTAAAAAATGGAGACAACAGCTGTTGCAATATATTGGATCCGGGGAGGTAAGCCTGGAATTACGATATGAATACGATCACTTTGTTTATCTGGAAGAAAAAGCAGAACATCTCGGTCAAGAAATAAGCGGCTACACGATGAAACATTGGATAAAAGAATACAGACTTATTCAGAGCATCACTGGCTTCGGACCAATACTTTCATGTTATGTTATTGCACATATCCTTCCCATTAATAGATTTCCATCCAACCGAAAACTACGACGATATGCAGGAGTTGTTCCTGCATTTCATGAATCCGGTGGTAAAAAATCAAACGGCCACATACCGAAGACCAGCAGCAGAAAAATGCTACGATGGGCTCTTATACAAGCAGCGAATGCTGCTGGAAGAACCAATACCAAACTAGGGAGATATTATCGGAAGAAAAAGAAACAAAAGAACAATGCTGGTATTGCACATGTTGCAGTGGCTTCCAGCATGATCGATATCATTTACAAGGTGTTGACGACAAACAAACCATACAACCCAAGGATTTGTTGAGGCTTATCATATGTATAAGATGGTGAATGTCGGCTGCCCTTACTTTTCGTGGGCAATCACTGTACCCTTTGAAAAAAAGAGTGGGCAGCTAATGACTCACCATAATGGGCAAATTCTTCCCAGACGAAGAACCTGTACCCGCATAGAAGAGTGTCGTCATACCGATACTCACCATCTTAGAACAAAATGTATAAATCAGAGGTGATAGATAAAGATAATGTAGAAAAAGGATCGCAACACGATTAATTGTGTCGTGGAGAAAAGAAAGAGAAAGAATCTCTTCCATGACAGAATTATCATAGAAGAAAGAGTCTTTTATCTTGACTCTTCAGCGAATCTTTGGGTTTTTTACCTGTTAGATTAGGGACCGAAGGTGCAGGGCGGTTGCTCTAAAGCAAATGTAAATAGGGGCCACCGGGACCACCGGGATAATGTAAATAGGGGCCATAACCCACTACAGTTACATATACGGTTGCTGTAACAAAATGACTAGGAATCGAAAGTCCATCAGTGATTGTGTAAGTAAACATTATTACACCATAACCGATCCACGAGCCCCCTATCCACGAGAGCGGAGGAGTAAATAAAACATGGTCACCCTCTATAGATACAACTCCAAGAGATATACCTAGACTCGGTTGTGTTACCGAAACAATTGTTAACGGATCTCCTTCAGGATCGTAATCGTTACTCAGAACGTAGATTGGGTTATTGGTTGAATTTGCTACTATATATATATTATCGTTCTCAGCCACCGGTGGTTGGTTTGAAAGGAGAACTGACCGTGCATCATCTAAAACGGTGCCCATTTCCGTAGTGCTTGGTATCAACGTCTTGCCCATACTTGTGGTGCTTGTTGTCAACAGCCCTGCAATAACTAATGTTATTGCGCAGATTAATATTTTTTGTTTCATTTTTGTTTTTCCTCCCTATTTCTAGGTATAGTGTTATATAAATGGCTTAATTTAAATAGTTTATAGAAATCGTTTTGAGTTCTTGGGAAATTTTTGATAAAAAGATTTTCTAAAATCTCTCTAAAACGCTTCAATAACCTCTCCAAAAAAAAGATACATAGAGAGACCACTTTCCCGCTCTCTCTGTTGTATCACAACAACACTGCTATCCCAATTTTATTGTTTTTTTCTTTTTTACATCTTTTTTTGTTTGAGGTACCGCTCCAAACAACTCAGCGTTATTTTATTTGACCATCTGAGAAACAATTTCACAAATCTGCAATTGAATCTCTGATGTTCTCTGTGGGTCATCCCAGATGATTTTGTGTGAGTCTGGGTCGATTCTGATACTATCGATAACCATCATGAGATGTTTTACAATATCTTGATATCTCTGGAGAAGTGCTGGTTGTACCTGTCCTTTCAGTTCCCATCCGACATCACCTTCAAGCTCAGCAACAGTCTTCAACGTCCGCATAAAGACAACCGGGTCAAGATAGACTCCTTTGGTGAGACCATCCTTAGCAATTCGAACAACCTTCTCCGCAGAGGGGACCTTATACTGGTCGCCTAACTTTTTGTATACCTCGGTGGTTTCTGTGAGGCTTTTCCAGAGGATATGATGTGGCAGAGAAATCGTTGCCTGGTTGTTGGTTTCGTTTGACTCAGAAACAACATGTGTAGAGTCAGCAACGGCCAGAACCGCGGTGATCGCAGGATCAACCATCGTATTAATACTGATATTTTTTGTTGTACCAGCTGCAAGAGACGGTATGAGAACACTCTCAAGTTGATGATTATTATGATCGTAGAATGAGACCTGGAACGGTGTCGTGATGTCAAGGGTTCCATTGTTTTTAATTGTTACAGTTAGTTTCACGAGAGGCCCTGTATATCGTGCAGAGAATTCAGAAGGATTCGATGTAAGATACTCGACGAAAACGTTTGTGATAATTAAATCAGGTAAGGGATAATATGGTGCCATCAGTGGATAGAGATCCTGGTTACTTCCACCGGAGATGTTGTAGGGTGAATCTCCCATGCCATCATCGTTAGCATCGCTGCCCGTGTAATCATCCCAGAAGTTCCCCGCTTTTAAATCAGGGTTATACCAGATGTTGTTGTTGCATTCATCATACGCGTTTTGTGTGTTGTTGATGAAGTTGTTATGGTAGATGCAGTTTTTGTTCTTCTTCGGCTCAGTAAGGCAGATGCCGTAATTAATATTGTTTGAGATGATATTTTCAGAGATAGTGTTACTGCTTGATAAAGAGAGGCATATGCCGTCATAATTGTATGTAATTGTGTTCCCTGAGATGGTGTTACTGTTTGATGAAACGAGGTCTATGCCGTAATAATTGTATGTAATAGTGTTCCCCGAGATGGTGGCGCTGGAATCGGAGTGGAGACCGATACCCGAGATGCTGTTGTTCGAAATCGTGTTCCCTAAGATGGTGTTACTGGTTGATGAAAAGAGGTCTATGCCGTTATAATTGTTTGTAATTGTGTTCCCTGAGATGGTGTTAATGTTTGATGAAACGAGGTATATGCCGTCATAATTGTATGTAATCGTGTTCCATGAGATGGTGTTACTGTATGATGAAAAGAGGTCTATGCCATAATAATTGTTGTTTGAGATGATATTTTCAGAGATAGTGTTAGTGTTGGAATCGGAGTAGAGACCGATACCCGAGTCGCTGTTGTTCGAAATTATGTTCCCTGTGATATGACACTGAGTTGTCTCCAGTAATGTTATCCCTGTATCTGTGTTGGAAATATCTTGATTCTGAACAGTGATGTTGGTGCAGCGGATAAGGATCACCTGCCCTGCAACACCAGGGGTATCTATCACTACGTCTGATTGATCTTCTAGGTACACGAGAGGTCTACCATTGATGGTATTACCAGAGAATGTATTATCATAGGAGTCGGTAATACCTACACCATCGTTGACAAAATAGTTATTAGAAACGGTATTGCCCGTAGATTCAGAGAGACTTAATCCGTAGCGGTTGTCTGAGATGATGTTTCCAGAGATAGCGGTGCCTTGGACGGAGTCAAGTCTTACTCCATAATTACTATTTCTTATGGTGAAACCAGTGATGGTCACTTCATTTGTTGAGGTGATTCTCACTGCTGGAAGATTCTGGCTGCCATCGATAAACGTCGAAGCCATGTCCTCTCCGAGGAGATGAACTGGTTTTGTTATGATGATATGTTCTTGGTATGTGCCTTGGGAAACAAACACGGTTCCTGTCTCAGCGACGCCATTGATACCATCTTGGATTCTATTGAAATGGGTCTCCCCCATGCCAGGGGTCGCCTCATCATACGTGGCATTGACATAGGTGACCGAGGGGAGGATAATAATCCCTGCTTGATTGTTCAATTCAAACGATTCATCTATTGTATTCTCTGGGTCTATTTGGACAATGAGAGAATACTTCCCATAATACACTGAAGTATCCCATAGGTGATGAACCATGCAAGAACCACCAGGTGAAACACTTGAAACAGTTTCATCACCAATGATGTATTGCGTATTATTGTAGTCAACTATAATAAACCGAACAGCTACATTTTCTGCTGTACCCCCACCGATATTCAGGATTGTGGCGGTAATATTCACTTCGTCTCCAGGTTGAGGAAGCGCGGGATCAATGGTGATGTTCAAATGGGAAAGTGCAAGATCAGGTTTTCCGCTTTCAGAATATCCTTTTGAGCCTGAGAGATCAAGAGCAGGATCACCGAGGAGGTTATATTCCATCCCGGCAGACCCCAGCTGCATTATTGCCTCCAAGATTATCCGACCAAGGATGTACTCAAAATGTTCAAATAGCGAAGGGAAGAGATAATTTGAATAAAATATATTGCTCGTACTTACAGATGCTCCTAAAAATGCGACAGCACCCTTATCGGGAGTATTTACGAATATTTCACCGAAACAATCATCGCTTCCTTGGAACCGTCCCGTGAGACAACTCATACTATACACCAACGGAAGTTTATCCCCGTTAGCCAGCAGAGGAATTTGCGTACTACAAAGAAGATCCCAACCAGTTGGCCCCCCGTGGCCTACATATACGAGTATTCCTGTTCCATTCTTTATATTTTCGATCATATCATCAGATGTGCCTCCTTCATCTGCAAATACTTCGGAGACATTCCACCCTCCACAGCCTAACAGGATTTCTTTTGCCGTCGAATACCAGAAGGCCTCAAAAAGATACCCCAGCTCAGCACCTGCTGCCATCATTACTTTTTTATGCCATTCATCCGTATCTGAATAGGTCTGCTCATAGTGTACGGTTTTCTCTGCAATAACATCTAACTCAGCCTGGTTGTCAACAGAAAAACGCCCGATCATAATATCAGGAGTAGAATAATCCTCATCACCGATGCAGACAAACCATCGATCAACAGCAGCCTCACCAATTATATGGGTAGCAACAAACGGAGTATCTCCAACAAGCAGGACATATCCAACATGACCATCACTCATATGGGGTGCTTGCCAATTAGTAAAGACATATTCAATAAAATCTTTAATATTTGTATCTGTGTTTCCTCCAATAAATGAATTATTGATATTCACAATAGCGACATCAAACCCGTTATACGCTGCCCGCCAATGCGCAAGCGCATTCAACTTGTTGTTAAGCGTTCCAGCATCATGATCTTGTTTTGCAGGATTATAAAATTTATTCGAGGTGATGATCAGATAATCTGCATTTGTTGGATTTGATAGACTCGAGGGATAGGAGACGCTTCCTAACAGCGTCCCCCGCTGATAATCAAGGGATGGCATCTGCGAAGGCTCGTAGTTAACTATAAGATCTGAATAGATACTCTCCAACGGCCCAACATTTTGAATGACAAGATCCGCAGGTGAACTGTACTGTATTTTCACTTGGATAGACGTATACACCCGTAGTTCACAGGTGACCGGATTGTACTGAAAAGGCTGAAAAACCAATTGTACGACTCGTTGATCCCTGATATGAGAGAAGCCGCTGATTTCTACGAGTGGACCTGGATAAAATGTATCAGTGGCATAACAAACTTTGTCGATAGTGAACGCTTCATCATAATCGGCATATCCTTCCGGAGAGGTTCGTTCAACCATTTCTGGAACAGGATAAAGAGTAATACCCGAAAGGGTAATATAGGTTGAACTCAAAATCTCAAGATTTACATCTACTGACTCAGGTACAGCTACCATTTGAGGTTTGATGGGGATCTGTGGTTTACCAACCTCCATGGTAGACACATAACCAGGAAGAACAAACCTCTGATAGCATTCCTCACCAATCTGAACAGATTCTGTTTTTAAATCATCTCTATCAATGGTATTTTTTATTATGAGACCAGATTCATCCGAGGCTAACAGCCTTACGACAGTTTCTTCAGGAACAAATGAATAATCCTTATAAGAAAGACCAATGCTATCTTTGTTTTCCTGCAGGGTTAAGGGAGTCGACTGAGAGATTGCAAAAGAGGAAAACGAGGTTATAATCAGAAACAAGCATGTCGTTATTGCGAGCAATTGCCTTTTTTTTGTATCCCTAAACTTTTTCATCTTATTATTCATCTTTCATCAAATCCTTTTTTTGTTTTTTTTTGTTTGAGGCATCGCCCAAAACAAATATTTTAAATTATATTATATGTTGCATTTTATTATTTATATACTTTATAGAAATCGTTTTGAGTTCTTGGGAAATTTTTTACTAAAAAGTGAGGAAAAAAACGAGAGAACCATACGTGTTCCAAAAAAAGATTTGGTGAAAACAGGGGGGAAAATAAGATGAACAAAAACACGTCATCCTATTTCCTTGTTTTACGTTATGGTTGTCTATAGTATAAATAATTTATAGAAAAATTTTTTAGTTTTCGTGAGAGTTTTGACAAAACAAGAAACAATATAAAAACACGTTTTCATGTCTACTAGCCAGAGGAAAAAAACAAAGAAAAATAATAAAAAAACCGTTATCGCTTGAACATTGTTATGGAGGCTTAATAGAAATCATCCCAGGTCGCAGTGAACCGGTCGACAACAGTCTGGAAATGGTACCGCTGAAGAAACGCAATCACTTCATCTCTGTTTGAGATACAAAACCCTTCGCCGGAGGCAGGGATATCAATGATCCCCTGGTTGACCAATTTGTTCAAATAGTATGAGAGCAGCGGGGATGTGATATTCAGGTTTGTGAGGATGTCCTTATGTCGGGCATTCGGATGTTTCAAGAGAAACAACACAATTTTCAACGGGATCTCCTGCCGAAGCAACGCAAGCACTGCTTTATCCTGAGATCCGATACTTGCATCAGCAAGGTAATACCGCCGGTACCCCTCTTTCTTGACGATGACGACAAGCTCGTCTTTCTCCATCAACCGAAGGTAGTACTCGGCAGTTGATCGTGCCATCCCAAGCATCTCAGCAAGTTTACTTACGTGTAACCCTGGATTTGTCGCCACCAAATCATAGATCTTTTGCCGTGTTTTAAGGATGCGTTTATCTCGAATCCCTGAGGTTTCATCTCGGATATAATACTGTTTAAATCCTGCCTCTTCAACTACGACAATGAAATTGGTTTTCTCTAATAATTGCAACTGGTATTCTACATCAGCAAGTTTCATCCCAATGAGTTCTGCGATCTTACTCGCATATACCATGGGGTTTTTTGCAATCAGATCATAGATTTTTTTTTGGAAAGTCAGATCATGGAAGTTCGTCATACATTTATCTCTTTAGAGTCGCAATAAACAGGAGACCAAGGATGAGGACGTCAACCAACCCACCAGCGGTGGCAGAGGACACGATCCTCAAAATGTCTTCAGAGAACAACCCTAAACTAAGCAAGATTCCTTTCACTAAAAACACGAGGAATACAAGACTGACAACCAAGAGTTTCACGTTCTTGTATCTCCGGTAACTCGCAAGGGATATGATGAATAATCCTAATGAGAACATAGTGATAAAGGCGCTGATAACGAGTTGTTCAAGAGTCATACCAATCTCCTACCATATCCAAAAACGTATATTGTGATATAAACCTTAATATCGCTTGCGTTTGAGATATTGAAGGTATATAGGATGTGCAAGGATTTTCACAAAGAACACACTCCCGGCAATGATGCAGAAGGTGATGTAGAGGAGTATGGTGATGGGGCCACTAAATGCCTTTATTATTGAGGATATCGTGATCGTATGCGTACTGAAATGGGGGATACGAACAAACACATACAAACCTGATGTTGTTGACACCCGTAACCATGCAGGATCGGGATTATCGTGGATCGTGAAGAATGCGGCGACATCGCTTTCTTCTGCGATGGATACATCATCATAAGCGAGATCGACAGTATCTAAATCAGAGAGCACGCCTTCGCCAATGAAGATGACCAGTATGGTTCCCCTGGTTCCATCATCTGCACTCACGGTAAACCGTACTGATTCCCCGGTGGTATTTGGATCGATATGTAATCCATCGATATAGGAGGAAATGATGGATTCTTCATTTTTTGTTACTTCTACCCGTCCACCTACCATACCTAAAGAAGCTTTTGTTTTAATAAACTCTTCAACAGATGCGGTAGTGGTATCTGATGTTTGTATTGATGTTGATTGTTTTGTTTGTAAAACGAAGTTTGCATCCACTGCCATATTTTCAGGGACAACCTTATTTTGTTTTATTGCAGGTTCATATCCTTGTAGATTTGCAGTGATGGTATATGTACCTAGGGGGATGGAAAACACATAGTTTCCTGCGTTGTCAGTTTGTTCACATTTTATTGTCACGCCGGTATCTTCAAGAATCGCACAAATACTGACGCCGCTAAGCGAATTTCTTGAACCATCCTGAACAAGTCCATATATCCATCCTTGTGGTTCGTTTTCCTCTTGCTGATACAGAACTGTAATTGGAGTTGATGCAAGCTGATATCCTTCTTTACTTGCGATGATTGTATAAACCATATTAGTAGTTACTGTTGGCGCTGTAAAAATCACCTGTCCCACATCATTGGTTTGTTTGGTTTGATCATTAAAGGTGACATCTGCTCCGGCGATCACTGCCCCTGATTGTACCGTTATAGTAACAGTAAACGCGGTGGACTCCAAAACAGTGGGAGCCGCGGTAATCTGCATTTGGTTTTGTTGTGAGGATTGGTTCGTAATCGTTACCGTGTGTATCGGAGACCAGCCGCTTTCATCCCCGTAGATATCTTTTGCTTTGACGGTGATATCATATTTTCCTGGAATCGACCATTGATGACTTGCACTCAGTACAGCACCTGAGTCGTATGGACCAAACCAACTGCTGTAGGTGCCATCACCCCAGGAAAACATATAGTGGATTTGGTCACCATCGGGATCGATCGTGACTGCAGTAAAGGTATACGTTTCTCCGACTAATCCTTCGGTGGGTCCATTGGGCTTCGCAGGTGTTTCTGGTGCATGTTCATCTCTGAAACAGTAGATTTTTGACGTGAGCCATGAGGCGGAAAAGACGCATCCGTTGGCAATACTGGGAGATGAGCAAGGCGGACTTGTGCCGCCGCCAGTAGCTGTCGTATATTGCCAGATCATGGTTGTGTTTCCATCACCGTTTCCATAAGCGTCCACGCAAAAAATATTATCCTTATCTGATGAACCACCATAGGAATTAAAGTAGACTTTTCCGTCAGCAACCGCTGGTGATCCATGGATCGTATGAGATGTCGGGAGTTTGTATTCCCAAATTTTGGTTGTCGTTCCATCGCCGTTGCCTTCAGCATCTAAACAGAAGATTTTTCCAGTTGGTGAACAGACGTAGATTTTACCATACGCAAACGCAGGCGATGATTGATAAAATTGTGTATTTGCCATCGTCATATTCCATATTAGTTGACCATTTATTGCGTTATAACAGGTGATATAGCCGGGATTCTGGCCGTTAGCAACATATACTTTGCCGTTGACAACAGTGGGAGATGCATCGAAAACAACGGTACCTAATGTACGATTCCACAAATGGTTCGTCGTCCCATCGCCGTTCCCTACGGCATCCAAACAGTAGAGCTTAAGATCTGCTGATAAAACAATATATACTCGTCCATCGACAACTGCTGGAGACGACGCGCCAATAGCTCCGTTCGTCGTATATTTCCAGATAAGATTGGTTGTTCCATCGCCGTTCCCCGTCGCATTGAGACAGTACACATTTTTGTTATAACAACCAAAATAGACTCTGTTGTTCACTATTGCCGGGGAAGCTAGCACATGGAATCCGACGGTGTAGTTCCAGATTTTTGATGTGGTTCCATCACCGTTTCCAGCAGCATCGAGACAGAGAAGTTCACCAGTGGACCCGTAAGTGCCGACATAGACTTTTCCGTCTACCACGGCAGGTGCTGTTCGCACTTTATCTTCTGCGGTATAATCCCATATCTTTAATCCAGTTACTATATCGAGACAATAGACATTTTTGTTATCTGAGCCGATATACACCTTTCCGTCGGCAATTGTTGGGGAGGACTGAGTGATAGAAAATGTCCCATAAGTCCATAGTGTGTTGTTAGTTTCTGGTGCTTTTGATGTCGAGTATCCAGTATGTGCAAGATCATGTTGGGACATCGGCCAATCATCAACGGCAACAGTGCCTACTACTCCAACAAACACAGCTGCGATCAGTAGCATACATACGCCTACGCTCACAATTGTATTCTTCTTCATGGTTTTTCTCACCCTATACATAGGCTCCATTGCAAACAAAAATACACGTGAATGGAATAATTATTCTTTTATTTATTTGAAATATGCCTCTTTGGGGATTGCTAAGAATTTTGTGCATTCTTATAAATATATGGTTTTTACACCGGTTTTTAAGAAGACAATCTAGCATTTTCATCATCGTGCATCCTGAAATTAACCTTTCTTGTATTATTTGTATCGTTTATACTTTTAATAATTTATTGGAAGAGATTTTAACAAACATTTCAGATAAGTCACTCTAGTAACATGTGTTCGCTAAAAAAAATAGTAAGGATGTTGTTACAGAACAGTATTATCCAGGCAATCTGAGAAGAAACGGAAAAAAAATTAGAAATTTCAATTAGCTGGAAATCGCCTGAGGGTGTACTCATTGCATAAATAAAGCTTCTATTGCAAAGAATGCGACAGTGGATTTTTTGTATTATTCTTCCAATAGCCATTTCCACACAGGTTTTATTATAATCTTTTTTCCATCCATCTCAATACGTTCTTCCTCTTCAAGAGTCAATATTAATCCTTCGTTTAACTTATATGCTTTCAGAGCATCGAATAACCCCTCGGTCTCACGTTTCTTTGTAGTAGGATTTTGAATGGTTACAGCGACTTGACTCGCTTTGGTTATTTTGAGGTCTTTTTTTACGATGAAATCGCATTCCTTTTTTTCCCTGTGATAAAAGATTTCAGAACCAGTTTGTTTCAGATGTTTTTTGTATGCCCATGATGAGACTTTTAATCTGAAACCGTTGAGTGTAAGAAATAACCACAAGGTGATAAATCCTGTTCGTTTGTTGCCGTCGACAAAGGGATGTCCTGCTTGGAGGAATTGATTAAAAATCAATGCCCCTTTCAAGATGATGTCTTCTTTTTTGTTTTCTTTTTCATCCTAGTATGCTTGGATGCCATGAAAGGAGAGTGCAGAATCAGACATAAGACCCATATGTGCTGTTTCTCCTTCTATAATGAATGTTTCAATTAAGTAATCATGGATCGCGATGATTGTTTCTTTCTTTGGGTATTTAATTTCGTTTATTTCTTCGTAGGTGAATTGTTTTGTTTCCAACCATTTTTTCGTTTTGGCAAACATGGGGTCGAATCTGACAAAGGATATCCTAATGAAAAAGATTGTTGTGCATCCTTGATATCATTACACCATTATTACAGCGCTTGATAGTATGAGCAACAAAAATGAAAGATTACAGGCGACGAAAATGGGAAATCCCAGGCGACACGAATGGGAAATGATAAGCGATAAAGATGAGAAATCAAAAGTGACACACTGGTGAAAAGCAAAAGCGACGAAGATGTAAAAGGGTTTTCTCCTTTTTTTCAGTGAGTGCTGTGTATGGGTTTTTTGGTGGGGGTGAGGTGATTTTTATTACGGGCATTTTGGAAAAAATTTTTTTTTGCTGAAGAGACGATATGTCTTATTTAAGGCATAGTAAGCAAATATACTTATGTGGGAGAAAATACCTATGCATAGCAAATATTTAAATATTACTTTTTATTGCTATGTATTTATGAAAGGAGATAAACGCGAAAGAATCATACGAATTCTCCTTAACAATCCCGATGACGGGCTTACAGCGTACCGCATTCATCTTGAAGCCGAATGTTCACAACCATGGGCACTGTCCTATCTAAAAAAACTGGAAAACATGGCTTTTCTTAAAAAGACCAAAGTCCGCGACGTGTATGGGCTTTTCGAATACTGGCTGAAGATCCGCTCTGCTCCCCAGTGTGCAGATTATCATCTTAAACGTGATCCACTCAAAACCATTCGAAGTAGTGGTCTGAACTATGCACTCACCACATATCAAGCTGAAAATCTTCTTCACGGGCATCTTTTCCCCACCAGAACAGATTTTTATATTCTCCCTGAAGATCTGAAACTATGGCATAATCATCTTATCACCAATGGACTGATCGGAGCGGGAAACACCCGCATCATTATTGCTGATCCTGCAATTGTTAATAAACAGACCATCAATCGTAAAGGATATGTTCTTGTCTCCAGATCGCAACTTATCTGCGATCTTCTTATGGAGGGTGGAGTAGCTATGGAGGCTGCAAATATGCTTATCTCGGAGATGGTGTCCTGAAGTATTATAGCGATCAAATCACAAGCATCTCAGCAAACTATCTTGCCACTCTCATGAAATCTGTTAATACTCGCATTTGTCTTCTTGGAGGTTGGGCTGTATATCATAGCGTTAACAACTCTTTTTTTAACAAGAAAAATCGTCCATATCTTGGTTCACATGATATCGATTTTGGGATGTATATCGAGCCAATGATGATTAAAACCAAACTTACTTCATCAACACTATTTAAAATTATACAGCTCCTAGAATCAGAGGGTTTTCAAGTAGATGGAATAAGATATCGAAAAGATATCACCTTTGTTACCAAAGATGAAAAAGAATCATTTCCACTTTTTATTGATATCATCGTCAATTCGTATCCGCCAAGCTATTCAGATATCATCCCTCAATGCTTCTTCGAGGAGCCACTTCTTGAAGAGATCTATCGTATTCGACAGAATCAAGTAGAAATACCTCAGATTAGCCATCATTTGTTTATGCCAACACCAGAAATACTTTCTGCAATCAAGATACGATGTATCTCCGGCAGAGATATTCATCACAAACGTGTGAAAGATCTCTGTGACCTCTATAGTCTACTTTTTTATTCACCAAAGTCTTTTCAGAGCACTGTTGAAGGAATGAAAAAATATATTGCACCTGATATGGTAAGACAGGTAAAAGATATCATTAATGAAAAACTAATGAGAGAAAGTGAAAAAATAATCGGAGAACCTCCTGGTTCAATGAACACCGTCATCCGCAATCTTTTTAATGAATTTGAGATATAACGACAGGGAACCTTGCTGATAAAAAAGGTGATGCCGCATCATTTGAACAACGAAAAATCCTGTAATGTATACGGCAGGTCCCCGCCTGAAAACCAAGTAAACAGTTTACAGAGAAGAAACGAAGAAGAACAAATAATTGTTTCGAATTGAAACAGGTTGATACGACAGAGGCCTCGAACAATAGAATCTGAACAATAATAATCAGAGGATGAAAAACAGATTTTCAGGAAAATAAGTATTGGTTAAGATTACAGGATCGTACGATTATCATATCCGGAGTTTCGAACGCAGATTCAAATACAGGGAACGAGGATATCCCGAGTTTTGAACGCAATTACCAGGGTTTTTATCTCCAGAGTTTAGAACGAACAAAACAGGAACGATGATGAAGGTGTTCCAGATTTTTACCAATGACAAAAACGGGAAACACGATGTCACGAAGAACGGAAATCAAAAGTGACACAAACAGGAAATGCTAGGCGACACAGATAGGAAACCCAAAGTAACACCGATGGGAATTTCCCAGGTGACACCGTTGGGAATTTTCTCTTGGAGGACGGGAAATCAACGAGGCTTGTTTCAGGTGCTACGGTTGGGAAATGCAAAAGCACTAGGGATGGGAAATGATTTACTCCTGGAAATTGGCTGTCAATGAACCCTGCTCGGAAAAGGTCAACGAGGGGTGTTTCAGGTGACAGACTTGGGAATTGGCGGGTTTTCTGCGGGGTTTTTGCTTTTTTTGTATGTATACTTCTACGGGTTCTTCAGAAGATTTTTTTTATACAAAATCACAATTTATAAATAGGGCTAACTGTTTTTGATATTTCGGTGTTCGTCACACATTTCTGTGGCAGGAGAGAACTAATAAACGATTATTAGTTTCAAAAATAAACAACATCTTGTATACCCTACAAAAAGATAAAAAAGGTATGATATTAAAAAAATTAGAGGAGAGATAAAAAATATGAAAAAAAACTTAATGAATAAAAAACAAGGCTTCTTTGCACTGTTCGTAACAATTATGTCATTTGTGTTTGTGGTGTCCGTCATCATCATACCAACGATAAAAGCTGATGCACCATCAATTACAATACCTGAAAACAATGGCTATTATCGTGTTTTAACAAACATCACTGGAACAACTACAGGGACTTGCGTGAATGTCAGTATCTACAATGTAACCGGTACATATTTCAACGGATCTGCTTGGACCGCAACTTTCATTAATCTTTCTTGTAATGTTACAGGTACTGACTGGTATTACGGAAACCTGTCAGCATTTCCCACTTGGACCAATGGGACAACCTATGAAATAACGGCGAATTCTTCTGATGGGGCGACAAATGCAACTGCTTCGTTTATTTATGATACCTGGGCGCCAATCGCGACCATCACCTCTCCATCAACTTCATCCTGGCAAAACGGTTCATTAGCAAACATTACTGGTACTGCTACAGATGGAGACGGCAGTTCTGGTGTCTGGATGGTAAATATCACCCTTTTTAATGCATCTTTGGGTACATATTGGACTGGTTCCGCATGGGGTAGTACAGCAACCAATTTAACTGCCACAGGAACAACATCCTGGTACAAGAACAGTGGATGGCCTACATGGACAAATGGGACAACCTATGTTGTAAATGCAAGTGCTGTCGATAACGCTAGCAACAACGGGTCCACCACCAGTAGTGTCACATTTTATATGGATACTGGAGGTCTCGTCTCACAAGTTACTCCAATTTCAGGATATTGGAAAACAACAACTCCGTTGACAATTACCGCAACAGCAAATGACTCTATCGGTGGAAGCGGTTTAAAAAACGTCACTCTCTATTATTATAATAGTAGTACTGATAATTCGACGTGGCTTGGTCCTTGGAATTTTGGTACGAATTCTTCTCCTTGGTTTGGGGTTTCGTGGAGTTTTAATTTCTCGAATGGTACTGGATATTATCAATTTTTTAGTATTGCAATAGATAACGCAAGTAACACAGAAACCGCACCAATAACAAATGATTCAATGTGTGGTTATGATTTTACTGCGCCAGCGACAAGTGTTGATGTGATTTCTCCGTATTGTAATAATGCAGCGATTACTATTACTGGGGCTGTTTCGGATAATAATATAAGTGGTATTTCGAGTGTGTTGTTGTATTGTTTGAATAGTACTGATAATTCGACGTGGTCATCTGCTTGGTTGGTTGGTACAGATTCTGATCCGTGGGTTGCAATTTCTTGGAGTTTTGATTTTGCAGCGAAGAATGGTACTGGGTATTATCGGTTCTTTACTATCGGTGTTGATAATGCAACTAATGTGGA
>JAPKYE010000044.1 GCA_026394495.1 Methanobacteriota archaeon
ATATAATGCATTTCTGGACGTGGAGTACTAAAGAAGTAAAAAATTTATTACTTTGGATGAGAGAATATAATGAAAATAAATCTGATGAGGATAAAATATATTTTATTGGCGTGGATTGTCAATTTTTGACATTTCAATCTAATATTATAACAAGTTACTTCTATAACGCTAATATCTCATTACCTGAAGACTGCATACAGTTTTTAAAAGAGATTAATAAAATTGGTGAAAATCTCAGCAAAAATAATTACTCTTATTATATCAATTTAACTTTAGATAAAAAAGAAGAAATAAATAGGAATGTAAATTTGTTAGTTACAGAATTTGAAGATCATGAGACTGAATTAGTTACTGCTTCGTCAGAGTTTGAATATCAATTTGTAAAACAAATTGCATTAAATATTAAACAAGAAAACGAAGTCAGATACGGATATTACCATGATGCTCAAAAAAATTTCAGAGATTTGTATATGGCAAATAACTCATTATGGGCTAGTGATTTATTTGGAGAAGATACAAAAGTCGCTTTATGGGCTCATAATATGCATGTTGCAAATATGGAATCATACGGATCAATAGGCATATATTTAAAAAAGGAATTAAAAGAAAAATATCAAATCATAGGTTTTGCATTTTCTAAAGGTCGTTTTACAGCCATAAATAGATTCCATTTTCTTAGTATTCACCAAATAAAACAACCAAAACTAGGATCGATAAATTACGTTTTTCATCGCGCCCAATATGATAATTTTATATTAAGAAAATCAGATATCCCAATAGATTCTGATTTTAACAAATGGATATCGCAACCACGACTTTTTATTGATATAGGCGCAGTCTTTTATGATTTCCATATAAGGTTTTTCTATAGTTATCTTCCAATTAATTTAAAAGAAATGTTCGATGTTATAATCTACTGGGATACAACCAGTGCTGCAGAGCAGATAATGTTGAAGGGCCAAAACCTCAATAATTAATTATCACTCAAAAGAGAACTGCAATTTTTCGTCCGAGAAGAAACACGGCTAAATACGTTGGTACCTCTGTTTCTCCTTCAGTTAAAGAAAATGTCTCTTTGTTCATAGTTATCGTAAACGGTTGACGAAGAGTTACTTTTATAGGCTCATCAGATAACACAACCGTATCGTTTAACGGATTGAATTCTTTTAATTCATCAAGAGTGAGTTTTTTCACTTGAAAACCTGTTTTTCCATGTAATGAACCTGGGAGACGTATCAAGCGTTTCACATCACAGGTTACTGGCTCATCGGTTTCTCCTTTCGCAAGAGACACCGCGGTTTTCCGCAAGGCACTATTCAAAAAAAACCGCCGGATCGTTTTTGATTGATCTAGTAGGCCTTCTCGTATGCGTTTCACTCGATCTTCTGAGAGGTCTTGAATAAGTTTCTCCGCATCTGTTTGTTTTACTCCGTACTCCTCAAGTTTTTTAATAGGGTCGCTACTTCGTGCGATTTCATCGACAAGCTCGATAACCCCTCTGCTGATTCGTCCTTTCCACCCAGCTTCATCAGGGGACGGCATGATCAGGCTTTTTCCACTTGCAAACGATCGTCCATGGTATTCTTTTTTTCCGGTGACATGCTCTTTAAACACTATTGCATCTTGCAGGTTCCGCCCGGTGATATAATCAACGATTTCCCGTCGTTCGTTGCTGTCAAAATCAAACACATTTGGGTCTTTGACATGGGCATGGTATCCTCGTCCGCCGCTGAAGTAAAGATCCAGATATTTTTCGTTGAACCCAAAATCACCAAGGAGAAACTCTTCTACGAGTTTTTTGAATTCTTTTTTCACAAGATCAAGTGATTCAGCGTAGCTTAATTTTTCTGCATTTGGTAAGTGATCAGAGTCTAAATCAAAGATAAGTTCAGCACCCATCCATTGTTTCTCCTGCATCGTCGACGCATCAGGTTTCTTGTAGTATGCTGAGGAGTAGTATGCATGCATCGGTGCTCTATCTATGAGAAATGCAGTAAAATCTGTTTTTTTGGGAAAAGCAAGATGACGGATCATCCCTTTGCCTCCGAATAATACAAAAGCAAACTCCCGTCGTCCAAATCGATCTGGAAGTTCTATGGGGTTATTTTCGTAGTATTCTCTGAATTGGGTTCGAAGGAAATCCAGTGTTTTCTGCAGGGATGCGTCATTCTCAGGCATAATGGTACTTGGCTCAAATGTGTTTTAATGGTATAATCTTTATCCATGGTTTGAGATACTATTTTATCCCCCCTGGTATTTACCGTTGACTAATGGGTACTGTTGTAGAAGATGAATTGTTATCATCATCGGTCATTAAGGATCTTCATATTCTTGATTTTGATTACGTACCAGAGGAACTTCCGCATCGAACTGAGCAGCTCCGGCGGCTTTCCCAGTTGTTCAAACCACTGCTAAGTCGTATTGCTCAGAACGCGATGATCCAGGGGCCTGTGGGGACCGGAAAAACCGTTCTTGCGAAAAAATTTTGTGATTCTCTTGTTTCTGTGGCGCGCAAACAAGGAAAAATCATCGAATACGTCCATATCAACTGTCGGAAGCGTTCTACTGATTCAATGGTGCTTCTGGGGGTTCTGAATCATTTTGATCCGCGTTTTCCTGATCGGGGTTTTAGTGTTCAGGAGATGCTTCTGGTTCTTCAGAAGCAGCTGCAGAAGCGTGAGGCACAGCTTTTATTGGTGTTAGATGAAGCAGATGCACTTATTGCAAAAAATGGTTCAAATTTGATTTATGATCTTACGCGATTTACTGATGAAACCATGAAAACAGATAACCCTGTGTCTGTGATTATGATCTCTCAAAAAGATGTGCTCAGTGAATTGGACGCTTCAGCATTGAGTACGTTTAAACGAAGTAATAGTCTTTTGTTGAATAAGTATTCGCGTGATGAGCTTTTTGATATTGTGAATCAACGAATTACTCTTGCGTTTCATCCAAACACCGTATCATCGCAGAGTGCTGAGTTGATAGCAGATATTGCGAGTCAATGGGGTGATGCCAGATTTGCAATAGAGCTTCTTTGGAAAGCAGGGATGTATACCGATGAGCTTCATCTTGATCGTATGCTGCCCGAACATGTTCGTACCGCAAAGGCTGAGACGTATTCGGTGGTCACTGAAACAAAACTCAAAAATCTTGGGAAACATCAGATGCTTACGTTGCTTGCGGTTGCAAAACGTCTGCAGAAAGAGTGCTCTGCATATGTGAATACAGGGGAAGCTGAGAAGACCTATGCAATCTCCTGTGAAGAGTACACTGAGAAACCCAGGGCTCATACGATGTTTTGGGGTTATCTAAAAGAACTTGAGAACGCCGGGTTTGTTACTCTGAAATCTTCTGGGAAAGGTCAGATTGGTACGACACAGTTGATTTCGTTACCAGATATTCCTGCAGCGGTGATCAGGGATAAATTGGAACAGTTATTGAAATAATTCAAAGGAAGCACAGCAGATGTTCACTGGGCATTTTTGGCAGCGTGGGTTTTTTTTGCAGTAGTTTTTTGCGTTTTCAACAATCAACGCATGGAACTGCTTATAGATAGGTACGAGGTCTTTTGCCGGATAGATTTTCTGTAGGTTCTCCTGAAAATATTTTTGGGTTCCCTCATATGTTTTTTCTTCTACGCTGAGGGGTAATCGTTCAACGAGTCGCTTTGTATATGCGTCAACAACAAAAATAGGCAGATCTCCAGCGTAAAGGATGATTGAATCAGCGGTTTCCGGGCCTATTCCATGCAACGAAAGCAGCTCCTGTCGTATTTCTTGTATGTTTCTTCTGAAAAACACGTTGATATCACTGTCGTAGTTTTTCTGTAAGAACAAAGCGAGATTCTTGAGTCGTTTTGCTTTTTGATTGAAGAAACCTGATGGTTGAATCAATGTTTTTAGCGTGTTTTCATCAAGTTGTGCGATTTGTTGTATTGTAAGAGCGTTTTTGTTTTTTAGGAGAAGTAATGCTTTTTCTACGTTTGACCAGGCTGTGTTTTGGGTAAGAATCGCCCCTATCATCACCTCAAATCTGGGGTCGCTATGGTTTTTTTTATGGTAGTGTTCATCAACAGGCCACCAGTGTTGTAATCCGAAATGGCTGAGAAGACATTCATAGAGTTTATCAGCAGATAAAGGCATAGTCTTCCTCAAAGATAATTCAACAAACTTATAATGAGCGCTCCACGTAATGTATGATCTCGGTTGTTTTTTTTGATGTGTTTTGTTGTAATTCATTTAACTCCCGAGTGATATTGTCGACAAAAACAGGATCTTGTATGGAGCGAAGATTAATCCGTACGTTGAGTATCGCTGCTTCGACTCCTGCTTTTGCCAATAATGCAGACACTGCTGCATCGGTGATCGAGTTTTTGTTTCCTTTTTCTGCGACAAGTTTTGCTACATCAAGGATTCGTGAGCAGGTCCTCCCAGTTTCAAGAGGGACAAACGCTGCGATTTTGTAGGCTTTCTGAAGTGCATGTTTTCTTTTTTCTTTTTGTTCATCGGTTTCTGTTGGCATTTTTAATGCGGTCATAACCTCGGTGAATGCAACAGTGTCTTTGTCGATTAGTTCTGTGAGTTGTTTTCTGAGCTGTTCACTATGTTGCCGCAGTTCAATAATCTCATCTTGTACATCATTGTATTTCTCTTTTCCGATGGTAAGATTACATACCATTGAAGATAAAGCTGCCCCTAGAGCTCCTGAAAGGGCTGCAACACTGCCGCCTCCTGGTGCAGGGCTTGACGAAGCAAGTTCTTCTAAAAACTGTGTTATTTTCATTTCGGCTAGTGTGTTCATTTGGTTCACTTCT
>JAPKYE010000076.1 GCA_026394495.1 Methanobacteriota archaeon
AACAGAAATGTCAACGCGAGTAGATACAAAACAGACAGAAAAAAAAGAAAATCATAATAAAAACAGAAAAACCGTTTTTAGACCACAGGCATCAGCATTGTTCGTTATCGACATGCAACATTTTTTTTGCGATCCGTCGTCTCATGCATACTTTAAAGATTCAACAAAGATTATATCTAATATCCATCAACTAATAACTATCTATCGACAACAACCCCTCCCTGTTATTTTCACCAGATATGCGCTCCTTCGAACAGAATCACCAGGATCAATGGGTCGATGGTGGAACGATGTTCTTTACGATGACAATGACCTCTCAAACATCATAGCTCAACTCCACCCGCTCCCTAATGAACTTGTGATCCGAAAAACACAATACAGTGCTTTCTTTGAAACAGATCTTGACCAGATGCTGAAGAAACTTCAAGTTACTAATATTCTGATAACGGGAGTATTGACCCATCTCTGTTGTGAAACTACAGCACGAGACGCATTCATGAGAAATTATGATGTATTCTTCGTAGCTGACGCTACCGCATCAGATAAACAGGATTTACATGATGCAAGTCTACGAACACTTTCCGATGGTTTTGCCACCTTGGTGACCACCAATGAGGTCCGCTCATGGATCAAATAAATGAAGTAACGATCGTTGGTGCTGGTCCTGCAGGTATTACAGCAGCGATATACCTCAAAAGAGCAGAGCTGCATCCTACCATTCTGGAGAAAAATAAACCTGGAGGCCTTCTCAGAAACGCCTATCTTGTAGAGAATTATCCTGGTTTCCCAGATGGCATTAGCGGATGTGTATTGGTAGAACAGTTTGTTAGGCAACTTCACATGGCGGGAGTATCAATTACAAAATCAGAAGTAAAACATGTGAATCACCATGATGATAAATTCCTCATTGAAACAGATCGAGGTTGTTTAGTTTCGTCTGCGCTTATCATTGCGACTGGGACCATCCCGCGAAAGTTAGAAATCCCTGGTTCCGCGTCAATCGAAGGTACACGGCTCTTTTATGATCCTCGATCAATACCTCTAAGAGAAAATGAAGTAAAAAAACGAATCCTTATTATTGGTGGAGGAGACCTAGCATTTGATTACACATTAACCTTGTTGAAATGGGGGCATGACGTGTCTATTATCTCCAGATCAAAACCGACGTGTTTACCGCTTCTTCAAGCACGAGTAATAAAAAATGGTGCTACAATTCACAGCATGTGTGTTCCCGAGGCAATCGTAGAGCATAATGAAAGTATACTCCTGAAATGCCAACGGAATAATCACGTCGAAGAGTTATCTGCTGATTTCATTCTTGTAGCATGTGGAAGAGACTCCAACACGTCGTTTCTCTCTCCAACCCTTAAAAAATGTTTCGATAGCACCTCAGATATCCCTAAAACATCCATTCCCGGATTGTATTTTGTAGGGGATGTTATCCGTGGACCATATCGCCAGACTGGAATTGCTGTTGGTGATGGTATCCATGCGGCAATGATGGTGGAACACTATCTTGGAAAGAAAAC
>JAPKYE010000012.1 GCA_026394495.1 Methanobacteriota archaeon
GTCGGCATAATTGAAAAACCAGATGGATACGGTAAAGTCGGAAACCCCATCTGCGGTGATGTCATGGAGATCTTCATCAAAGTAAAAGACGACATAATCACCGACATCAAGTTTCGCACATTTGGCTGCGGATCTGCGATCGCAACAAGCAGCATGGTCACTGATCTAGCAAAAAACAAACATATAGATGAAGCAATGAATCTCAGCCGTAGCGATGTCGCAAATGAACTTGATGGACTCCCACCTCAGAAAATGCACTGTTCAAATCTAGCTGCAGATGCGTTACATGAAGCAATAAAAGATTATAAAAACAAAAAGAAAAAATAAAGGAGGAAAAGAAACAATGAAAATAGATGAATATTTTTGCTTACACCTAAATAATTTCTTTCCAAAGAAAACTGTTGCAGGTGAAGGTTCTCCTCAATCCCATTCTGAAATAGAGTATGAGTGGGCTAAAGGTAATTTAGAGTTACATTCTTCGTATATTGATTTGAAAGATAAAATAATTATGGATGCTGGTTGTGGACTTGGAGGAAAAACAGTATTTTACGCTGAGAACGGATGCAAATCCGTTGTAGGTATAGATATGGATGACCGTCATATAAAGTATGCAGATGATTTCGCAAAGCAACGAGGGGCATTAAATACAGAGTTTATGGTTGGAAGTCTGGATTCCTTGCCTTTTGAATCAAATAAATTTGATATTGTTTTCTTAAGTGATGTAATAGAACACATCAGGAGACCTATCTTAATTAAGGCATTGGAGGAATGCAAAAGGGTTGTTAAAACAAACGGTAGAATATGCCTTGAGTTTCCACCTTGGACTAGCAATGATGCTGCGCATTTATACAATTATATTTATATTCCATGGTGTCAAGTTGTTTTTTCTCCAGAGACTCTTATCAATGTGACAAAAAAAATGAATCCAAAACCTAGACATGGTGGATTGTCGGTTATTGAACACTTTCAAGAATTAAATCATATTACGATTAAAGAATTTAAGGATATTATCAGAGAATTAGATTTTAAAGTTATTAATTTTGAAACTCTTATGATAAAAAACATTAAAACTTTAAGATATATACCGTTCTTTAACAGGTATTTGACTTCTCGTGTTGTTGCTGTGCTTTCAAAATAAATAAAGGAGAAAAAGAAAATGGCAGAACTTCAAGAAATCTACAAATGTGCAATATGCGGAAATATTGTAGAAGTACTTCATGCTGGTGACGGCGAACTTGTCTGTTGCGGACAACCCATGAATCTCATGAAAGAAAACACGGTTGATGCATCAAAAGAAAAACATGTCCCAGTGATCGAACAAACACCAACTGGGATCAAAGTCAAAGTCGGCGTAGTTCCGCATCCCATGGAAGAAAAACACTACATCGAATGGATCCAGGTAATCCTAGATGGTACTGCATACAGGAAATTTTTAAAACCAGGAGAAAAACCCGAAGCAGTGTTCCCCTTATAAGCTAAAAAGATCGAGGCACGAGAATACTGCAACATCCATAGATTGTGGATTTCAGGTTAACACAAAAACATCCCATCCTCCACGGGCAGGTGAATTAGCAAATTCATTTGCCCCATCTCCTTTTTTAGTGAACATTAAATACTTGAATAGGGCTGAGGAACCATAAATGAAAGCATCGAACGATCAGGGAGTAAATAATCGGCAAAAAAATTCTCTTGAAACGTTACTAGGTGACCCGAAGAAAGCGATTTTCAAACTTGCGATACCGATGATCGTTGCAATGACTGTTTCTACACTGTATACGTTTGTGAACAGAGTATGGGTATCAGGTCTTGGTGCTGATGCTTCAGCAGCTGTTGGTTTTGCTTTTCCGCTTTTATTCATGGGGACTGCTATTGCCACTGGTCTAGGTGTTGGTGGCGGATCAGCAATATCTAGAAAGATTGGTGCCAAAGATAAAAAAGGTGCGGATAGCGCAGCGGTTCATACATTGATTATTATGTTAATTGCCGCTGTTCTGTATGCTGTTCCCTTGTTTGTGTTCGCCGAAGATATTTTCCGTCTTATCGGTGCTGAACAGACAACCGCTATTGCATCGCAGTATATTCGGATTATGTACGCAGGAACACTGATTTCGTTTTTTATGTTTATCGCTAATGCGATTCTTCGAGCAGAAGGTGATGTGAAGCGTGCGATGTTTGCGATTGTCCTTGGTGGGATTTTAAATGCAGTGTTAGATCCGATTTTTATCTATATGTTTGGCTGGGGTGTCCCTGGTGCTGCTTGGGCATCAATTCTATCAATGAGTGTCTCTGCAATATTATTGTTTTATTGGCTTTTTTTAAAACAAAACACGTATGTTACCATTCATTTTCGCAGGTTTCATTTTAATAAATCAATGATGAAAGATATTTTATCTGTTGGTTTACCTGCATTAATCATGCAGCTTTCTATGTCCATTATGCTTTTAATCATGAACATCATTGTTGAAATAATTAGAGGAACTGATGGCGTTGCTATCTTTTCCGCTGGCTGGTCAGTCGTAACACTAGCATCGATGCCACTACTTGGAATGGCGACTGCAGTCGTCTCAGTTACTGGGGCAGCATTTGGAGCACATGAATATCATAAACTCGATGTCGCTCATCTGTATGCAATAAAAATCGGGTTGATCATTGAAATATCGATTGCGGTTGTAACATTCATTTTTGCACCAGTGATCACCCTTGCATTTACACAGTCATCAGATATGGCTGTTCTGAGTGATGACATTACATTGTTCCTCAGAATCATCTGCATCTTTTATCCTGCGATAGCCTTTGGGTTGCTTTCTTCTTCGCTGTTTCAAGGAGTGGGAAAAGGCATGAACTCCCTGATAACTACAATATTTCGAACTATTTTGTTAACCGCTCCCCTTGGATGGTTTTTTGCGATTACGCTAGGTTTTGGTCTGCCTGGAGCATGGTGGGGTCTTGTTATCGCAAACATTATCGGAGGAACCGTCACTTTTGCATGGGCAACACTACACATCAAAAGACTTCAACATCCTGTCGTCCAAACAACGTAGTTTATTTGTTCTTTGATTGAACACAGAGTTTTTGTAAAAGAACGCTGACGATCTGATTATCTCCTTCAACAAAATCATAGTTTTTTAACTCTTGATTGGTTACCCACTGTATATCTTGGCAATCCAAGAGTTGAACTGTGCCATCTTTCATTGTTGTAAGATACACAATAAGAATAATAGGAATGGTCTTTCCTGCTTTCACATACGTATGAGAATGGATCATAAACAACTGATCAATGGATACACGTATCCCAAGTTCTTCTTTGATTTCACGAAGAAGACAGTCCTCAGTTCGTTCTCCTTTCTCAATTTTTCCGCCTGGAAACTCCCATTTATTTGGTTCAAGAAAACTATCTTGTTTCCGTTGTGCAATCAAGATTTGATTATTGTTTCTGATAATTGCAGCGGTGACAAGCGTTGGTTTTACATTCATGACAATCAAGGAGCTGATATTTTTTTCACCAACAATGCAACTCGTTTACCAAGTTTTGCACCATTTTCTATCGTCTCTGTATCAGGTGAACCGACGCAAGATGTCCCATAGTGACCAGTAGCGTCAAGGGGATCACCTACTATGATCATCCCGTAAATCAACATTGCTTGAATAATAGATATGATCGTGGTTTCTTTTCCCCCGGATTCATCCCCTGATGTCGCAAACGCTGCACCGATTTTTCCTTCCATTTTTTTACGTATACCAACAAAGTTATCAATCATTTTTTTTACTTCAGCAGCCATTGACCCGAAGTACACTGGCGAACCAATGATGATTCCTTGAGATAAAAGCAAATCTTCTTTTGTGACTTCTGAAACAGGTTTTATCACACATTCAACTCCGGTTTCTTCAACACCCTTTCCGATTTCTTCTGCAAGTTTTTTTGTATGTCCTGTTTTTGAATAATACGTAATTAACACTTTCATTACGATTCCTCATGATGATAACAACATCTGTATATTAAAAATATCCATGATAGATAATAAGCAAGAAGAGATAAATCTAATAATCCAAATGACATTTTCAATATAGACCACAATGATGAAGATTTTATGCTAAGTGCTGCAATCGTGCTGAAAAATGGGCGAACTGAGTGGTCATACAAAAATAGAGAAAAAATATTCCCTATAACATCTCCTCTTAGAAAAACTTCCATACCTTCATCGTATCACTCAAAGTCTGCGTATCGTAATATGCAATAACTTTAAGGGTATGACGTGAAAACGAACGCTTTTCCCAAAGCCAACTATACGGTGCCTCTGCATCAGTGTTTTGTAATGTTCCATCCAAGTAAAACTCAACTTTTGCGATACTCTCCGAAACACCGTTGACGTCTGCAGTGACATTAATTGGACCGATCACAAGGGTGACAAAAGTTTTATTCTTCTCATTCCCAAAACGATAGATATGTTTTTCTTGAGGTTGAGAAATGACGACAGCAGGTTTTGCACTGTTTTTCCCCACAACGACAAAATCAATACCATTGCCAGATATCCCAATATAACGACCTGATGAAAAGATATCAATGCTTGTATTCCAATGTTCATGCACCCCAAGACTGTGATTGAGATACACGCCGTCATGCTCAGGATCGTAGACATTTGATGGTGGGTTTGCAGCCTGATGCAAATAGTTTTGAGAGCCCTCCGAGGGATTGGTTCCTTCTGTCTTCAAGAAATCATACATCACCGAATCAAGTGCAACTGGGTCCTGGGAAAAAAACAAACTATTCGTCCAATCGTTATTGAAAGGATACATCAGAAACTTATCAACAGTTCGATGATCGACTTTAGTTGCATACAATCCATCACCTAGATACAGGAGGGTTTTTCCACCTAGCTCGTTAAAAGTTAGGAGATCGACCTGCGGTGAAGACTCCCCCATTGTTAACCCTGATTCAAGGTAGGGGTGAACATCAACCACGGGTTCGATAAACGTCCCGAAAAGGTTTTTTCCAGATAAGGTTACACCCGCGATCGGATGCGCCTTTAGCAAGGGCATGTTGATCAGGTATTTTGCCTCAGTGACACATGTCGGCATCGTCCGCGTGAAATTGGCGCCATCAGCAAACCAGGCCTTCACAGTGCTGGGAACCGCTTTTTCTCTTCCTGTTGCATTGCCCCCATAGTCTACGTAGTGGATGTCAGGAAACTCTGATTTCAATGATAGTGCTGGGTATTTCTCATAATAGAGACGGTAGTAGAACCAATTTGACATGGGTCTCGATGCATCAAAAACCGTGATATCCTCTTGTTTGACACCAACCACATTGATAAGTTGACGAAGGAGCGCTTTGACAACCTGTGGGCTTGCATCCCGTTCATTATCACATTTCAAATACGGGTTAATCACCTGGTAGTTCAAACAGTTGTTCAGGTTGATTTTGATAGCTATTTTTTCCCCTGATTGATATCCTTGTGACCCGTAACCATGTTGTTCATTAAAAAATGTAAATGTCTGATTCCATGCATCATGGGTGTTGGTTGTCCCTGCAAGTGATTGTATGCCGTTGGCCATCATAGTGTCTATCACTTGTTGGTTGTTGTTTTCACTCATCCACCAAAAACCACTTAATTCATTTTCGGTTGCGTTGGAATCCCAGACCCAGACGACGCGCCCTGGATGGAGACCCTGTGGCATCCCCATTGGTTGGTTTTGAATCGGTGTCCATGATGAAGTAGAATTATTTATGATTGAAAAACCTGCAAATACCGCTCCGCTGATCATAAAAAAAACAATACACGCAACAACAAACGTAGGAACTGTTTTCTGTATCTTATATTTAGCCCGTCGTATCAACCCAGAAAGACCAACAAATAACACACCCCAGAATGCGATATAAGCCATTGCGATTGGAAAAGAAATCTTCTGACAAGGATATTGAGCACGATACGGCGCGGGAGCGACACGCAGTAAAAACCATGCTAAACACGCAAGTCCGACAATATGAAACCAGATTCCTTTAAGACCGAGTAATTTATGTAACAATTTTTTTTTACAGAACCGTTTCATACAAAACCTATAATAACTATATTAATCATCGTATTATATAAATTCTCCTTATTCTTATAAAAAGAGGAAGAGATAATGGATGTCAAACAAGCAATTGAAAAACGTCGGGCATACCGCTCGTTGGATCCCGTAATAATCACTGAGAAATTAATAGACGATCTTGCAACACATGCAGGGCTTGCACCATCATGTTTCAACAATCAGCCATGGAGGTACATATTCGTGTACGATCCTGTGGTGTTGGCACAGATGCATACCGCACTCTCATCTGGAAATGAATGGGTACAAAAAGCATCTCTCATCATTGTTGTTCTCAGCAAAAAAGAATTTGATTGTGTGATGAAAGATGGCAGAGAATACTATCAGTTTGATACTGGCATAGCAACGGCTTTTCTTATTCTTCGTGCAACAGAACTTGGGTTAGTTGCTCATCCAATCGCAGGGTATAACCCAAAAAAAGCGCGGGAGATACTTGGAATACCGGACGATCTAAATGTCATCACACTTGTCAACGTTGGAAAACATGCAGATAAACCAAATACACTACTTTCAAAACAACAAGCAGAAGGAGAAAAAGTACGACCAAAACGAAAATCATTGGATGAATTTGTATATCGAAACCGATTCACATCAGAAAAAAATCAAATATGAATTATCCATACATCGTTGAAGGAGTGTTTGGTTGCATCGACGACGGAGCGGTGGGCCGCGACTGTTTAATCAAATCCCTTATGCGTTTTTCGATCTCATCCGCTTCTTTATACAACGGCTCAAGATTTATAGCGATCTGGGGAAGCATTTTATCAAGTTTCTCCAGAAGCATTCCTGCTGCCCGTGAATCCGGATACGACGCATGAGCCTCAGCAAGCAAGCAAATAACGTCGCGTTTCTGCAACATTCCCTCATAGAGAAACACGCCGCTGTCACCAGTAATCATTCCTTCTTTTACTTCTTCGATTTCATATTGTTGCAATGTTTTTTTCATCTCAGGTGTACTCGCAACCCCAAAGACTTTTGGATTTTTCGCGTCAACAACATGCATGCCTTCAAACGAAACAATAATCTTACATCCTTTTTTCTTCGCCCAGTCGAAAATCTTGTCAACCAGAGGTTTTACCGAATCCCACGGTGGCATGAACTCAGAGATGATCACAACAAGTTGATCGCAAGACCCCCCCACACCACACTCTTTCTTTCCCGCATAAATCCGTACCGGCGGGGATGGACGGGAGTTATGAATGACTGCTGCGGGCATAAACGACTTTGAGACAATAGTTCCAACCTCTTCAAGTTTCAACGTGTCAATAATGTATCGCCCAGCGATTGAACTAATCAAACCAACAGTAGGAAAAGCAACAATGAGCATAGAATTTGATACATCAATTTTTCCATATTCAATGAATGTTATATCGTCCATACAAGTTCTCTATCAGCTCCTGCTTCTTAAAAATTGTCATTCTTTCGCCCCTTCACCATGACAGAGGTTGTTTTATTCAGATAATATCGTCGCAGGTAATTCTGATAAACGATGAATAGTGAAATCAGCATCGATGTTCAGTCCAACGACAGTGCATCCAGCTGCTTTTCCTGCTTTAATATCGCTTGCGGTATCACCAACGATGAGAACATCATGAGGGTCAACGTTGAGAAATGTGCAGGCTTTAAACACAATTTCTGGATCTGGTTTTCCTTGCTCGACTTCATCACTGGTCACAATCACTTGGAAATATCGTTCGATATCAAATCGTCTGAGTATCTGCTGTGCACATCCACGTGGCGTGTTCGTGATAATCCCTTTTTTGTAATGGTTCAGTGCTTGTAATGTTGGTTTTGTATCAGGATACAGACGGACTGCATCAATGTGGTTCCCATAGATTGTATTGCAAAAGTTTGCAATCTCAGGGTTTAATCTTGCCTTTTTAAGGTTATCACGAAGATCATGACCCCAATATTTCTCGATGAATTCCTCTCTGCCAATCTCTATTTTAGCATAGGTTTTCATCGCATTGTTTAATGCCTGCCACCAGGAATCAAGTGAATCGACGAGAACACCGTCCATATCAAAAAGAATCGCAGCTGGTTTTTTATTCATATGGGAACCAGGGGACCGTAACAGCGGGTATCAAAAAAAGGTTTCCTGGAAGAAAAAGGAGTGTTTTAATAATGTGTTTATGGAGGTGAGTATGCAAAAACTAAATATTTTCCATGTAGCGAGATGAACTGATTGATATCACATGATATCCAAAAGACGGGAAAAATTTTAAAACCAAAAATTCTCCCAGCATTCAACCAACGTATTTTAAAGCATCTGATACAGAAGAAACGGTTGGATCGTCTTCGTTACGATGCATATAACTCGCTGCTAACACTTTGATACTTAATGCGATGCAAAAGAAAAAAACGGAACATAACATCACCATTTCCGCGATTGCTTTATTGTATCCATACAAATGCGGCATAAAAAGAAATGCACAACTTGAACACAGAGAAAAAATACAAAGAATGTTGATAGTCCACCACCATTTTTTTCCAAATAAACGTCTCATCTCAAAACTCATAAGAAACAATAACACAGGAATCGAACAGAAAAACGAAAGTGAACTCCATACATGGATATTTCCGAAAGTGACAGGGAATAAACCGGTTCCAAAAAGAGCGAACATATTGCCTGAAAGAACCAGCGTCCCTAGATTTCCGATAGTAGTTGAAAACAAACGGCTTTTTCTTACTGCAAGAGAAAACAAAATTCCGCCGAATCCAGCGATAATCAAACCACAATTAAAAAGAACTGAAGTTGTTCCTCGAGCAGACCACAGTGGTATTTCTCCAAAAGACCCGCCAAGTTCACTGAGCCAATTTTCTGTCCAGCTGAACCAATCTGACGAGTGAATGGATAAAGCAATGCAGAAAAATAAGATAATCGGGGAAAGTAATCCGCATATTCCTGCAATTTTTAATACTCTTTGTTGCCGTGTATTCATCGGTTTTATCCTCTTTTTTGTGATTTTTTCTGTAAATAAAAAGTCCTGTTGAAGAAAACACCAAGGTCTCAGCACATTCTGAATCAGTGTTGGACAACGACAATATTGTTTTCTTTTCGGATGGTTTCTTTTTTCTGTGCTGTATCTTCAAAGAACAATCGAGCGAAACCTTCGACGAATTCTTTGTTAAATCCCATCTTGTTATGTTTGATCTCAATCATTTCTTATCACCTACCTATAATCGTATATGTTGTCAAAAACGATATTTAAACCATGTTGTACAAGTGATACCCAAGATCTGTACAGTTCTTATCAAAAAAAGTTTGCCTGATGATAAAGAAAAAAACTCACCACAACAACATAGTATTCATTTTTTATTTGCCTTCGCGAAAATCATCACATGGCTCTTCTGCATCCATAGAACGAACATGTTCAGGATGTGCAGGTTGCAAACAGATTTCCTTTGGAAGTTGTATCATAGGTTTCCCACAACACACCAGAGTTTTCTTCCCAGTACCGGTTGTTGTTCGTTTGCACACCAAACATTGATAGGTTTCTTTACTCATACATTCACCTCGTTACACAATTTCTTTAATGCGACTGACAATCATAAGTTTCTGTTCATTGGTCAACTCTTCATCAAGTCTTGGGTACAGCTGCTCTTCCTCAAAGGTTTTATGATCCAGCAGTGAACATTTGAATCCTTCAAAATCACAACGATGTTTCTTCAAAATATCAAATCGCATCACCCTCAACCGATTTAAAAGTTCATTATGATCCTGAACAAGCTCAGGTACCATCTTATAGCCTTCACGGATATTTACTGGATTATATGAGGTATAAATTGCTTTTTCCTCAGTAAAAATATGTTTCTCAAGTGCCCATTCAAACGAATCAAACGCCTTCATCATCGAGAGAACGTCGTTATTCATGTTTTTCTCCACATCATTTAATAATGTAATGATTTTTCCATGATCTTTGACCATGATATCAAGTATTGACGTTGGCTTCATATGTATCAAAACCTCCGAGTAGGATTTTGCTTGTTGTACTGGAATATGCTTCCGTATTTATAGCTTGCTTCCTTAATCAATACAGCAGTGAACGTAAAGATAAAAAGAACATACTACATTTAGCTCCTTACACAACACATGGGAGAAACATGGATCTTGTCATCGTAACATTCCAATCAGTTGCCGTACTTCTTGGCATTGGCATCCTTGGGTTTTTAATCATTAGAAAACGCATAGTCCCAGAACAGGCGCTCGGAACGCTTTCACCACTTGTCCTTGATGTCGCATTGCCCTGCCTTATTTTTACAAGCATCCTTGAGACGTTTTCACCCAAGGAAACACCAGACTGGTGGACGCTTCCACTATGGTGGCTCTTGTTTACATTGATCGCAGCAGGACTCACAGCAATTTCTATGTTTCTTTCACAAAAGAAAACAAGACGAGAATTCGCCCTTTCTCTATTTTATCAGAACGCTATTTTCTTCCCAATCGCAATTCTTACCGGAATGTTTGGGACTACATCTCCGTATCTAGTATCGCTTTTTTTGCTCACGATTTTCTATGCTGCATTCTTTTTCAACACATATCCTCTGTTTTTCGGAAAAAAAGAAAAAAAATTGAACCTGAAGAAAATCTTCCATCCAGTCCTCATTGTCACCGTTATAGCAATGGGTATCAGATTTGCAAATCTACAACCATACATCCCAGGGTTCGTCATCTCTATTTTTAAGACAATTGGTACTATGACGATTCCTTTGATCATGATTGTTCTCGGCGGAACCGTCTATGTTGATTTTCAGAAAAAAGGAACAATCTACAAAAAAGAAATCATCAAATTCGTCATCGTGAAAAACATCATGTTTCCACTCATATTTCTTGGACTACTCATACTTATTCACCCACCATATGTTGTCGCGTTACTCATCATTCTGCAAAGCGCAGTTCCTCCGATTACTGCTGTTCCATTGCTTACCGAACGAGCAGGTGGCGATCGCGCGATCGTCAATCAGTTTGTTGTAGCAAGTTTTGCTTTTTCGCTTCTTTCAATTCCGCTGATGATTGGTTTGTTTAGCATCATATTTCCCGCAACGTAATTATACAGTAATGCTGAAAGAAACAATCTTATACACCAGCTGTTGTTTTCTATGAACAATGCACGATTTGATTGAGGCAATAGAAACAGTAAAGAACGGCTGCGTTCGCTTGATCATCGACGAACGGATTTTAGAGTTTAAACAAATGAGAACAGGATCAAAAGAAAAAATCTTCCAAGAACTCTGTTTTTGTGTCCTCACCGCAAACAGTACCGCTGAACGATGCATACAGGTTCAAAAAAATATTGGAGCGGATTTTTTAATGCTCTCTGAAAACGATTTAGCCCAGAAGTTAAAAACTTGCGGAGCACGATTTCATACAAAAAGAGCAGGATATATTGTCGCATCACGAAAACATGTACATGAACTTTTTTCGGTTCTTGCATCATTGCACGGTGAAGAAATCCGAACCTGGCTAGTGGAAAACATAAAAGGGTTCGGCTACAAAGAAGCAAGTCATTTCCTGAGAAATATTGGATACGATGACTATGCCATCATCGATTTTCATATTGTTGATCTTCTTGTAAAACACAAGATCATAAAAAAACCAAAAACACTCACAAAGAACATTTATCTTAAAATCGAACAGAAACTGAGAACTATCGCAGAAAAAACACATATGAGTTTAGCGGAACTTGATTTGTATCTTTGGTATCTTGAAACAAAAAAAATATTAAAATAAAAAGATATACTGATTCTCCGTTTTAACTCATTTTCTTTTCCGCAACAAAAAGAATAGCCGCAATGAAAAGAGAAACAAGAAATGATTCAATTGTTCCCCACATGATCCCATAGATAGGATAGAGGATATAGGCTGCTGATGCAAATCCGACGACACTGCAACTCCCCACAATCATCGATTTTGCGATTCCACCAGCAAACTCAGAGCCATGTTCTCGCACGGATATCACCATGGTTGAAAGAAAAACCACGGGAAATACCGTGAAAATCCCACTCAAGACCGATCCTACTGACGAAAATGATACTGCTACTGCGATTACAACTCCTGCAAGCAATCCTCGCAAGAGAATCTTCATTGGTGTGTAATGAATTTTTTTGCTTTCCATTGATGAGATTTTTTTCCAATATTCAAGAACAATGAAGGTGCATACGAGGAACATAAGATAAATGAATAAAGAAAGAAAAATATTTGTGATCGGCAGGAAAAACAAAATAGAAGCAAGGAGAACCCAAGACGCTAGAGAACAGGCAAGCGCCAACAATAATGATTTTTTCGCGAGAAGAACAAAGACGCAGAGAAATACTAGGTTGATGCCCATTCCTGCAGGGGTGATAGAAGCAACCTCTGAAGCGAAAACCTCTCCGCGATTTAATCCGATGAAGAGTAATGCGATGACAACTGTTGTTGGCAGCGTTCCGATAAGGCCACCGATTTTTGTCCCGTATCGTTCTGCAACAATCGTAATGACGATGACAACGAGAGCGGAAAAAATGAAAGAGGCAGCGGTTTGGAAAATAAGAGAATCCATAGAGACCGGGAATGACTATCAGTATAAAACGATTACTTGAATTTTCTTTTTTAATAGCATTGTATTGACTGATTTGGATAAAACCTTAAATAAAAGTACAACCATGAATAATATGGAGTAATGAAAATGAAAAGAAGAATATGGGTGGTTGGGGGAAGCATAGGGGCAGTGGTTTTACTAGTGTTGGCAATGGTTTCAACAATAGTTAGCGCACGAGTTGTTGAATCGAAAGAACTACGATCAAGTATAATTCATTCTTTTAGAGATAAAATTGCAGATAGTTTTTGGGCACCGGGTGACATCATTTTTATGATCAGGCTGATAATATTCGCATTTATTTTGATGACTACAGCATTTTTTAGTGGTCATTATGGTTAAAGTTAAATAAATTTAAAAAGAAAACGGGGAGGAGATAAATGAAATTATTACAAAAGAAATTGAAAGCGGTACTCATAACATTCGAATATGTTTATTGTTTTTCTGTCATTAATTGTTTTTACTCACTTCAGCAAAACATTTATCAAACAACGTTCATACAGAGAACCTCATGTCATCAGTAGAAATAAACGGACTCATTAAAAAACATGATAAATTGTTCACAGAAAATCTGCCGCAATGCAGAGGAATCCAGGTGTATAACGAAAAACTTCTTACCATCAACGGAAAAGAATACCGATCCTGGAACCCATACCGCAGTAAACTAGCTGCAGCATTACATAAAGGAATAAAAAACATACGCATACAACCAGATACACAGATCCTGTATCTTGGTGCAGCCACAGGGACAACCGTCAGTCACCTCTCAGACATTGTGACAAACGGGATGGTTTACGCAGTGGAGAGCTCACCGATATCGATGAGCAAACTTCTTAAAGTAAGTACACAACGCACAAACATCGCACCATTACTCATGGATGCAAACCATCCGCAGCGATACAAATCCTTTGTCCCCATTGTAGACATTCTCTACCAAGATATTTCCCAGAGGAACCAGGCAGAGATTTTCATAAAAAACATGGATAGCTACCTCAAAAAAGATGGACAAGGCATTCTTATGATGAAAGCACGAAGCATCGATGTAGCATTACAACCAAAAAAAGCATATGAACAGGTGGGCGAAGAACTAAAAAAACAAGGAATAACTATCACTGATGTTGTTGAGCTTTCACCCTATGAAAAAGACCATGCTGTGCTAATGGCAACCTGGTAAAAAATTAAAGAGAGATATTTATTTCCTGTAGCATCTTGTTGATAATGTACGCAGGCGCCTCTTGAAGAAGCGGCGTATATTGATTGATAGGGATAAGTGGGTGTTTACTGAGTTCTTGCGCGCGTTTCAGATGATTTCTGATCTCATCAAGATACAGCTGCTTTATCTCTGGGAGACTTTTTTCAAGCGTTTTTTTAAGTGATCTCATTGAAAGTGATCCGTTTTTTTTAGATTTTTTCTCCAAACGTGTCAAAAGCGGGATGACGACACTATCGATTCTTTCTCCTTTTTCAAGATCGGCAAGATCATCAGCAAGCTGATACGAAAAACCAACTTCACAACCATATTCTGCAAGAACCTCTGCAAGCGCATCAGACATCATCGCCTCATACACCGCTGCCTTACACGCAGAAGAGAACAACGACGCTGTTTTCAAATCAATGATATTGCTATAGAACTGGAAAAATTTTGAGTCAGCAGAGATGTTGTTTTTTGCACCATTCAGATCTTTTGCATTAAAATTTACTTCGCTTAATTGCCCATTTAAGGTTTTATTCCATGTGTCCAAGTAAAGTTTTGCGGTTTTCTCCCCATGCGACAAACTAATATTAAAACCGATGACAAGCATCTTATGACCAATAAGAATCGCATTATCGACTCCTTCAACAATGTAAAAAGCAGGTTCGCCACGACGTTTCAAATCACCATCAATAATATCATCATGAACAAGCGATGCATTATGCGCAAGCTCCACACTCACTGCACCCTCAAGAAACCGCTGATACAACTCATTTTTTTCTTTTCCACCAGTACACACTTTAAAGGAAAGCGCGGCGAGAAGAGGACGTAATCGTTTCCCTCCTTTTAAGATAGCGAATATTTTTTCATCGGTTATAATTTGATTGATTTTATCTTCAATGTCTTTCTGAGCATTGTTGAAAAATGATTCAAGTAACATCGTCTGTTGCATTTCAGATACCTACCAGCAAACTACTCTTAGGGAAAAGTTCCTAAGTATAAACTCCTATATAATATATTCTTCGATGTTGCTAATAAAGCCTTCGATGGACACAGAATACCATCAAAGATTTTTTGGAACACTATGTTGTTATTTTTTAAATGATTTTGCTATGAGATATATCTCTGAACTGCTTTTTCGTGATGCTTCAGGTGAATAGATTTTCACATAAGAAAAACTTTGTTTCACCTCATCGATGAATCGTTTTGTTTCTTCCCCATCAAAAATTTTACACACAAAATTACCATTATGATTTAAGATACGTCGAGTGACAGCGATTGCCTGGTCACATAACCAGATACTTCGTGCATGATCAGTCGAATAATGCCCGGAAATATCTGGCGACATATCCGAAATCACCACATCAGCACCTTTTTCCGTAACCAACTGATAAATGCTTTCAACGGTTGCAGAATTGGCAATATCCCCGCGAATAAACTGGACGTTTTCCAAAGGCTTTATCGAAGAAAGATCAACACCAATCACTTTACCCATGGATCCGACTAACTCAGATGCAACCTGACACCAGCCACCAGGCGCCGCACCTAAATCAACGACAGTGTCTCCTTTTTTAATAAGAGAAAATTTTTGTTGGATCTGCTGCAGTTTAAAAGCAGAACGCGCACGATACCCGGTACGTTTTGCCTCTTTGTAATAATGCTCTGTTTTTTTCTCGGTGTACCAGCGTGTCATAAAGAGGGTTTAGAGGATGATGTCGATGTCAAGTCGTTCTGCAAGCTCTTTATATCGATTTCTGATGGTAACCTCAGTGACCCCTGCGACATCAGCAACCTCGCGCTGGGTCCTTCGTTCACCACAAAGAATAGATGCAATATAGATAGATGCGGCTGCGACGCCAGTTGGTCCTCGGCCACTAGTAAGTTCCTTATCTGCAGCATCTTTGAGAATCTCGATTGCTTTAGCCTGAACATCACCAGAAAGTTTTAGCTCACTGCAGAACCGTGAAATGTAATCCTGTGGAGACGTCGGCATCAGTTTTAACCCTAGTTCCCGAGCAATAAAACGATATGTTCTGCCGATTTCCTTTCGAGAAACTCGTGAGGATCCAGCAATCTCATCAAGAGTTCGCGGAACGTTACATTGCCTGCATGCTGCGTACAACGCTGATGCGGAAACGCCTTCTATGCTGCGACCGCGGATAAGATTTTTCATGACTGCTTTTCGATACACCATTGCTGCGGTCTCTCTCACCGTGCGAGGTAAACCCATACCAGATGCCATACGGTCAAGTTCTGATAACGCAAATGCAAGGTTTCGTTCTGTTGCATCACTGATGCGGATTCGCCGTTGCCATTTTCGAAGTCTATAAAGTTGTGCGCGATTTCTAGTGGGAATGGATTTTCCATAGGAGTCTCTGTTTTTCCATCCGATAACAGTACTGAGACCTTTGTCGTGGATCGTATATGTCATCGGTGCACCAGTTCGAGCACGTTTTTCCCGCTGATCGCTGTCAAATGCCCGCCATTCTGGCCCATGATCAATGAAATCTTCATCAAGAACAAGTCCGCAGTCTTCACAGACGAGCTCAGCACGTGAGTAGTCTTTAGTGAGATGAGTGCTTTTACATTCAGGACATTGAATAATTTCTTCTATGCTTTGACGTTTGTCTTTTTTCTTTTTTGTTTGTATCGGAAGCATAACAAACTCCCCCGAAAGCCTTTTAAACCTTTCGATATGCTTTGCCGGACAATACAAGAACTTATATATAAATGTTGTGGTGCCTATAATTTTGCTCAAAAATCATCTTTTTTCTCCTATAAAATTACAATAAAATAGGCAATGATAAAATGAACAATCTATTTATACCATGAGATCTCGCATATACAAAAAAATATTTTTACTCACCACAACCGATCTTGATGAATAAGAACATATTAAAGCAACGATGTTTTTTCGAAAACGACCATATGCCGACAATTTCAATACTCGACGGATACATCGACGAACCAACATGCCTTGGCGTCCCACCATACATAAGCCCCTATCCACGATACCTAGCAGGTGCAGCATGGACCTTTGACAAAAAATCAACCTTATTCTACGTTACAATCGATCAAATACGCAAAGACAAAACAACTCTTGATACACTAGCAAAATCAGATGTTGTCGTTGTTGTCGCTGGCACATCAGTTCCCGGGCGATATCTATCTGGTCTTCCCGCAAGCCCTAATGAACTTGTTTCAATTATTAATTCTCTCACAAAACCACTGAAACTATTATGTGGACCCGCAGCCAAAACAGGGTTTGGGCTTGGCGGAGGAAAACATGTACAAAACATCCAAAGCGTAGAAGGCGTGTTCGATCTCATCATCACTGGCGACGGAGACATTGTTCTATCAGACTTGTTACATCAACATCTCAATATAGAACTAGTGGATCCAGCGCATTGCCGCTCAGACCCACACATGATACAAAAATTTGCTGAAACAGGTGCACAGATCGTTACTCAACATCCATTCTACCCACAATACCTGATCGCAGAAATTGAAACATATAGAGGATGCTCACGCAGCATCGTTGGCGGATGCTCATTCTGCAGCGAACCAGCTAAAGGAACTCCCTCATTCAGACTTCCCAAGGATATCATAAAAGAAATTCATATGCTGTATATGTCAGGGGTACGACATTTCCGCATAGGAAACCAACCCTGTTTATTCTCATACATGGCAAACGACGCAGGAAAAAAAGAGTTTCCAAAACCAAACCCAGATGCCATAGAACAACTGTTCAAAGGAATCCGCAGTATTGCACCCAATTTAAAAACATTACATATCGATAACGTAAACCCAGGTGTTGTCGCACGATACCCAAAAGAAAGCAGACGCATCGCAAAAACCATCATCAAATATCACACATCTGGTGATGTTGCAGCGATGGGTGTCGAAAGCACAGATCCCATAGTAATCAAGAAAAACAACTTAAAAGCATCAGCTGAAGAAGTACTAAAGGCAATCCGACTCATCAATGAAGTTGGCGCAGTACGAGGACAAAATGGATTACCAGAACTTTTACCAGGGCTAAACTTTGTATGTGGATTAGAAGGAGAAACAAAAAACACGTTTAAACTCAACTACGAATTCCTACAACAAGTATACAACGAAGGATTATTACTTCGAAGAATCAACCTTCGACAAGTCATCCCGATCCCAGGGACAAAAATGTTCTCAGTTGGTGACAAACTCATCAGAAAACACAAACAAGAATTCCATCGGTTTAAACGACTCGTACGACAAAACATTGAACGACCACTACTTGAAAGACTCACACCAAAAGGAACCATCCTCAACGACCTATACACAGAACTCTACGAAGGAAAAACAACGTTCGCAAGACAACTAGGAAGCTATCCACTGCTTGTCGGCATCCCTGGCGTACTACCGCTACATACGTTTCTTGATGTCAACATCATCGATTACGGATATCGATCACTCACCGCTGTTCCGTTTCCACTCAATATCAACACCGCACAACGCGAAACACTGGAATCCCTTCCAAGCATTGGAAAAAAAAGAGTGATACGGATTCTTGCCAAACGACCGTTTACCTCAAAAGAACAGTTTCTTGCTTGTTTTGACGACCCTGAAATAGGGAAAAAACTACTTGAATTCGTTACATTCACATGATGATAAAATAATGTACAACTATCAGATATACTAGGTGTGCCTATGAAAAAAAATACGCTTGAACAACTTGAAAAAACATTAGGATACACATTTACAAACAAAAACCTGCTCAAAACCGCTCTAACCCATAAAACGTATGCGTTTGAAGCACCAACGCCACTTGAATATAACGAACGCCTAGAATTTCTAGGAGACAGCATCCTCAATTCAGTAGCAGCAGAACAACTCTATAAAAGTAACAAATATTTCTCTGAAGGAGAACTCACCCGCCGCAGAGCAAACAAAGTAAACAACAAATTTTTAGCGGAACGAGCTGACGAGTTACAGATCGGAGATTTTTTACTTTTAGGAAAAGGAGAACAAAAACAGAACGGGTCAACAAACAAAACAAACCTTGCGAACGCACTAGAAGCAATCATCGGTGCAATATATCTTGATTCAGATATCGAACACATACGACACTTTATCATTACAAATATCTTCACAAAAGATTTTTAGTTGAAATGTGGTTTTTTTTGTCGATTAGATATCTTTTTTGCTGAACCGCCAGTATGCAAGGACAAAGAATATCGCGATCCATATGATGAATATCAGTGTCATGAGTCCACTTGAGTAATAGGAAGGATATGTGATCTGTAGCGGATTACCTGGGGTACTCATAGAACCAATGGTTAGAGCGATCAATGAGTTATAGACTGAACCCGGATCGACAAGTTGCGCTCCATAATACCAATCCGGAATCTGTACCTTTTCCCCAGTCATTAGCGGTTCTATACCAACCTCGGCAATCAACAGTCCTTGAACAATCATCGGGATAATCATAATGAAGAGGATCCAGAGAAATATGGCTCCACCGATTGCAGATGACCGTTTTTTGAACAAGGTGGAGAAGAATAATGCCATACTCAGAAATACTAGCCCAAGAAGAATAGTTGCGCCGATGAAAATGAGGAATCCTACGATATCTGGATTCGGTATATTCACTGCAATGATTACTCCAGCGATACCAAAACCAATGAGAATGGAAACTGCAAGAATGCTTCCAAGTCCAAACAGTTTTCCGACCAGGACTTCAAGGCGCGTTGTTGGTAACGCGAGCAATGAACTCATCGATCCTCGTTCAATCTCACCGATGATTGCTGAGTATCCAAGGATGATGGCGATGATCGGTATGAATATCTGCACTATTGCTATCATGCTTGAAACTGTCCCCTGAATATCCTGCCAACCTGTACCGAAGATGGAGCCGAAAAGGGAAAAAACAATAGTGAGAATAGCAAAAATAACCGATAAAATAAGAACCCATTTATTTCTGATATTATCCATAAACTCTTTTTTTGCGATACTAAAAAGGATGTTACTAAACATGATTTACTCCTCCGTATATTTTAAAAACACTTCTTCAAGCGAAGGCGTTTGCGTCTGCAGATTCACGATATTTCCGCCAGCATTTACTATAGCGACAATAACCTTAGCACTGATATTTGAATCACATACAACATGAATCATACACCCGATAGTCTTAACATCATATATACCAGATATCTTCTTTATCGCATCGACAACCGCATCAGATACCTTTTCCAATTCAAGGGTTAACTTCGGCTTCAGATTCAATTTCTTACTTAATTCTGCAACCGTATCCTGCGCCACAAGAACTCCTTTACTGATAATTCCAACCCTATCGCAAACCGCCTGAATCTCACTGAGAATATGCGATGAAACAAAAATAGTGGCCCCCTGTTGTTTCAACTCTTTAATTTTATTTCTAATAAGCACGACACCGCGAGCATCTAAACCCTCAGTTGGCTCATCTAAAATATAAATTGGTGGATTCCCAAGAAGTGTACGAGCCACACCTAATCGCTGAACCATCCCTTTTGAAAACGTACCAACCTTCTTCTTTACCGCATCACCAAGCCCAAACTCCTCAATAAGAACTTTACATTCATCTTTTGATGCATGTTTCATCTCCGCATAAAACAAGAGATTCTGCAACGCAGTGAGATTATCATAAAACGCGACTTTCTCAGGGAGATACCCGACAAGTTTCTTTGCTTCTTTTCCATTTATACGTACATCTAGCCCATTAATTGTTATCTGGCCAGCATCCCCATGAATCAAATCAAGCATCGATTTAATCGTCGTCGTCTTTCCTGCACCATTCGGACCAAGAAAACCAAAGACTTCACCTTTTCGCACCTTAAAAGAAATATTGTCTACAGCTTTTACGTTCTTATATATTTTAACAAGACCAGAAACCTCGAGTGCATAGGAAACAGGTACAGATTCAACAAATTCTCCCCCTTTATCCGAAAAGGTGACAACATTTTTTTTATTGCAATTAAAACAAGGAATAGACAGTTTTTCCCCAGGATTACCGGTCACAGTAAAGTCGCTTTTGCAATACCTACATTCAACTGTTTTTGTGATCATGACTTTTCTCGCCAGAGCCACAATATAAGTGAGAGATACTTATTTCTATCGGAAACTTTGATTAAAAAAAATAATACGAAATCCCTAAAAACACCTGACCATATTACGGGGCAGGGTAGGCAATTATGTACATTGTTGGCGGCAGCGCATCAAAAACCATCGCAGAAGACCTCGCAAAAATACTCAACCAACCATTGGCGAACGTCACGATAAAAAGATTCCCAGATGACGAACTGTATATTCGTATCCTTGATAAAATAGCAGGTGAAGAGGTAATCATTGTTCAAACAACATATCCCGATCAAAACATCATCGAACTTTTACTACTTCAAGATGCAGTCCGTGAAGCAAAAGCAAAAAGCATAACTGTTGTCGCACCGTACTTTGGATACGGACGACAAGACAAAAAATTCCAAGAAGGCGAAGCAATCAGCGCCCGAGCGATCGCAAAACTCATCAGCACGAACGCAGAAAGATTCATCACCGTCGATCCTCACAAAGACCACGTACTGAACTTCTTTACAAGCCCTGCACAAAGCTGCAGCGCACTCACAGAAATTGCCGCATACATAAAAACAAAACATATTGATGTCGTTCTCGCCCCAGATAAAGGAGCAGCAGAACGAGCGAAAAACGTAGCAAAAATCGTCGGCTGCAGATACGATCACCTAGATAAAACACGAATCGATGGAGAAACAGTAACGATACAATCAAAAAACCTTGATGTAGAAAAAAAGAATGTTGCAATCATCGATGATATAATTTCCACAGGAGGAACCATGGCACAATCTGTAAAAGAACTGAAAAAACAAGGCGCAAACAAAATCATCCTTGCATGCACCCATGGTTTGTTCGTCGGAACCGCAAAAGAAAAAATCAGCTCTGCCGGGTGTACAGAGCTTGTTTCTACAGATACGATCGCCAGTGAATTCAGCAATGTACATGTGGCATCGTCTATTGCAGATGTTATAATGAAAAGCAAAAAATAGATGAAGAACGTTATTTTCCATCAACTCAGTAGTTCGGCAAGTTAAGAAGTAAACATTGACGTTGATTGTTTTTTCGTCAAGAATGGTGAATATTTTTGATGGTTGTTCAATCAACCATAAATGGTATATGATCTGCTTCTCCTTAGAGATATGTTGATGTTTAATCTAGCTACCGCTAACCCGGCTGCCCATTATCGCCCAGAAATTTGATCTGAGATGATATCTTTGAACTCAGGTAAAATCACGAGGTACTTTTTTTTGATCCAGTGGAGTCTCACACTTAAAATGAAGTTACATAACTGCCATAGGTTATACAGAAATATGGAAAGCATTTGGAAAAGTAATCGTACGGGATATTTTTGTGAACAGGTTTTTCCTTGTACCTGTTATTTGACACGGTATCCAGTTTCTATTCCCCAGCGGTTTCGGTAGCTTTCTCCGAGTTCTAATGCGTTTTCCAGGGTGACTGGGATGTTGGTGATGTAGGTGAATTCATCCATAGGTTCTCTTGGTTTTTTCGGTGATTTAAGGATCACGACAAGGGTGACAGTGACATGTTGTTTTCATTTCTTCATCGTGTACGGTGTGATAAGCATGTATGATTCTGTCTCAGGGATATTTATCCCCTGGTGATGCGCAGAGATGATGAGTTTTTTGATTTTGTTGTTGTGATCCGCTGGGATGACAAATACAACTGGGAGACTGAGAAGGGTGCTAATGGATTCTACGTCGAAGAATTCCCGATCCAGAAACAGCAAACTGATCACGATATGATTTCTCGCTGCAGAAACAAGGTATACAAGTATCTGTTCCTTAGTGGTGAATTGATGCAGAGGAAGTGCAGCAAGAGTAAACCTTCCTTTGGTATTGACACACTCGATGCTCGCGTAAGCATGACCAAAGTTGGTTCCTCACACTCTTTCCATGCCGAGCACATGGATATCCGTTTCGTCCCCGTACCAGGGCATCTTATGGATATCCAACCCACACTGAATGGGATTGTTGAAGATGCCGTGTTGTGCTGCATATCTTAGAAGGTCGTTGTTTACTTGGATAAAAATTGAAAAAACTTGTTTGGTGTTAAGTTTGTTCAGGTGATAGAACACATCGTCATCGGAGGGACATTTCTTTTGTTGTTCCTGCAGTCGTTTTGATCCATACGCAACATATACATTGTGTGTGATGGAGAACATCACGGTTTTCACGATGTTCTCCTTGGCGTATGTACAGTTGTTTGCCATCTGCAAAGGCAAAGCTGTGGCGAAATCATTTTTGAGAGATTTTTTAAGAAGCTTGCCTAGGTTCTTGTGTGTATATTGTGGCGAGTGCATTTGTCATCCCAAAATACGAATGTTACTCACCCCTAATACACTGCTTAACGTCGGCTTTCGGAACTACTGAGTCTAGAGTAAAGTATTATATATGGTACGTATTTCGTTTTAGCTGGAAACCAATTTTGACGGGATGTTAGATGATGTACAAAATAACAACTAATTTGTTAATAAACAGGTTTAGCAGATATACTCTTTCTGCATCTAGTTGTAAACAATATTCTGAAGTATATTTTTGAGATGTTATTATGGGAAATGAGTCTGAAATTGTAAAAATTTTACGGGATGAAGAAAAACTTGGGAAACTTCATAGCAAACGTAAGAACGACTATGAAGAAGTAACGACTCCAGAAATGTCGACGGATGGAGATGCAAACATTATACCTGGTTTGACTACAAAAGATATCTCAAAAAAAATAGAAAATGAAGAATTGAGAACTCTCGAAAGAATATCACGCCTTGTTTTTGAGAATTCCGCTGTTGCTATTACGATTACCGATGAATATGAGAGAATTATCTATTGGAATAAGTATGCCGAACAACTCTTAGGTATGAATAAAGATGATTTATATATGAAACATGTTAATTTGCTGTATCCCCCTGAGGAATGGTCGAAAATTCGCAAACAAAACATCAGACGGAAAGGCATGCAACATCATTTAGAAACCAAAATTCTCATGAAAAACAATGAACTGCAGGATGTTGATATCTCGCTGAGTGTTTTAAAAGATCAAAAAGGAGAAGTAATAGGCTCAATAGGGATTATTAAAGATATAACCGAACGGAAACAAATAGAAAAAGCGTTAAAAGAATCCGAAGAAAAATTCAAACAACTCTATGAAAAAGCGCCAATACCGTATCATATATTATCACCTCACGGTGAAATAACTAATGTGAATGAAAAATGGTGCCAAATACTTAGATATGCAAAGATGGATGTGATAGGAAAACCAATTTTTTATTTTATATCTGAAAATGAAAAAGAAACAGCCGGATCATCCTTTTTTAAAAAAATACTGGCTAAGAATCCATATGCTGGCGGTCATGAGCGAACATTTGTGACTAAGGACGGGGAGAAAAGAATATTTGTGATACATGATTTTTTTTCTTTTGATGAAAATAATAATATTAAATCTGTACATACGGCGATGGAGGATATCACTAATCGCAAACAGATGGAAACAGAACTGAAAGATGTAGACGAAATGCTTCGGACATTGAATAAAGAACTTGAGCGAAAAGTATATGAGAGGACAGTTGAAATAGAAAACCTCTTAAAACAAAAAGACGAATTTATTAGCCAACTTGGTCATGATTTAAAGACACCTCTGACTATACTTATAAATATTTTACCTTTGGTTAAAAACGAAGTTGAGGATAAAAATAATAAAGAGGATTGTGACGTAGCTATTCGAAATGTCTACTACATTAAAAATCTTGTTACTGAAACATTAAAAATTGCAGAGATCAGCTCACCAAAAGTAACATTTGATATAAAAGAATTAAATCTCTTGGATGTAGTGAATAATGTTGTCACAGACAATCAATTTATTCTTGATGGAAAAAATTTTAAAATAGAAAATCACATTGATGAAAAGATCATTGTTGAAGCAGATGAATTAAGACTTTGTGAGATATTTAATAATATTATTAATAATGCTGTAAAATATTCTGGTAATGATGGAGGCACTATTACTCTAGATGCACAGAACGAAAAGGATGTTGTTACCATTTCAGTGAGAGATACGGGTATCGGTATAACAAAAGAACAGTTGGATCATGTCTTTGATGAGTTTTACAAAGCTGATGAGTCTAGGCATAATCTAGAATCGAGTGGTCTTGGTCTTTCCATCTGTAGACGTATTGTTGAGAAACATGGTGGACGGATTTGGGTTGAAAGCCCAGGTCTTGGAAAAGGTGCAACATTTTATTTCACTCTGAAACTGGGAAATAAAAATGTATACGAGAATAAATGGTGAAGAGGTTTGGGAATATGAAAAAGATTATGATGGTGGATGATAACGTTGATCTGACCTATGTGGTTAAAAAAAGTTTAGAAAAGATGGAAAACGGATGTGAGGTCATTAGTGCGAATCGTGGCCAAGAATGTTTTGATTTATTGAAAGAAGGTAAATTACCTGATCTCATATTATTAGATATTATGATGCCTGAAATGAACGGATGGGATGTATTTGCAAAATTGAAAGAAAACACAGAATGGAGAAAAATCCCTATAGTGTTTCTAACAGCGAAGACAGATTCGTTAAGTAAAGGGTTTGGACAGATACCTGCACAGGATTATATTGAAAAACCATTTGAAATTGCAGATTTGAAAAAGAGAATCGATACGATATTGGGAAAATAGAATATGTCTCTATCAGAAAACTCTGAGCTCGTTCGATATTTACTACAGGCGTTTGTGTCGGTAGTTGGTAGACGAACTTCTGAAAATTTTGCAATGGTAACACTAGATACCATTGTCAAACAACTTGAACCAAAATATAATTTTTTAAAATTTATTGAGATAAATCCTTCCCGATATTCTGACGGAAAGGATGCCATTAGTATTAATCCAGAAATAAATAGCATTAGACCGAGTGATTTAGGGGAAGCATTAAACGAAATTCTTGATAGAGGAACTGAGTCATTAGATAAAAAAACAGATCATTATGTTAAGAGAGAAATTAAAGATGCACTTGGATCCATGTATGAATTAATAAATAAGAAACTAGAATTAAATCTCCATGTTACGCAGTCTGAATATTTAGTCGATGCAGATGTACGAAGAATAATACCAGGAATTGTTCAGATAAAAAATTCTGAGGTAGTGGAACCTGTTTTAGGTGTGTTGATTAATTTATTGAATGGAGAATTTTCAGAAGCAGATGTAATGAAAACTATGATTACTTTTATCAAAAACCTTGAAGGGAAATATGATTTTTTAAAATATATCGAAATATCAGATTCACCTGATTCAGACGGCTTTTTTGTCGTTAGAGCTAGGCCTGAAATAGATGATGTTTTGACCATTACATTTCGTGAAGCAATGCAGAAACTTATAGAAGAAATCGGTAAATCAACTCATCTGAAGACCCAGCTATCTTTTATAAAAGATTTCAAAATGGCACTAGCGCCTGCAGATCTTGAAAAGATCAAAGAGATGAATATAAATCTGGATCAAATAGGTGAAATATTGCACCGTCGGGAAAATGAACTACTCTTTAAAAAAGCGTTGGACGCGATAGTGGGGGTAGTGAGTAGGAAGACATCAAAAAGTTTCGCAGTTGCGTTATTAGATACTATCATTGAAAAACTAAGGGATGGGCACAAAGTTTTAAGATATGTTGTAATAAATAAATCTCGATATGCTGATGGTATTGATTCTATTTGTATCCTTCCGGAAGTAAACTCTGTTACATCATACGAACTCGGTAAAGGATTAAAAGAAATACTCAAAAAAACACGCGAGAATCTTGGTTATAAACACACTTCATTTATTGAGGATTTCCAAAAACAACTTGGAGATGAGTATCTTGCAGAGATCGAAAAAATGGGAGTTAATCTGTATATGATAGAACTAAAATTTATTTGATATCTCTTAAAACTCAGGACAACCACCTGGAGAAAAACCTGAAACATGCCGGGTCTAACAGATTTTTGTGCTGGGTGTAGGCCGTAAGCCTCTTTGCAACAGGAGAAAAACACAATATTTTCTGTAAATGCAAGACAGAAGAAACATTACATTTTAACCTGTTTTTTTCGTTTCCAAAAAAATATGAGTGCTACGATACAAAGAGTAAGGACTTCGATAAGTAATATTATAAAAAATTCAAGATGCGATTGATTCAAAGTTGGTACTGTATATTCTCCTCGAATATTTACATGATTGCCTTCGAAAACATTATCGTAATAACTATTATTTAATGAACGGGCGGGGTGGATCCCGAACTCATTATTAACAAGAGTATTTCTATAGACTGTGTTGTTATTTGAGTAATCCCACAAACAAATACCGTAATATGAATTTGCAATATTGTTCGATGTAATAGTATTGTCTGATGAGAATCCTAATTGTATACCAACAGTTACGTTCGTAATAGTAAGGTTTTGAATGAGGAACCTAGAACAGTTTGCAAGAATGACTTGACCTGCACTGTAGGGAACTGTTATATTATCTTGGCGATTTTTATAATAATAAATTGTCTTTCCATTAAGTGAATTATTTTCAATAGTATGACTATTCCATTGATCAATTGAACTTCCCAATATATATAGCCCACTTGATGTAAAGAAATTATTATTGATCTCGTTTTCAATTGAATATTCAATAAATATTCCCTCATAATTGTTAAGAAAATCATTTTTCAATATAACGTTCTTCGAAGAATTATCTTTCAATCGAATTCCTCGGCAATTATCTGTAAAATTATTTTCCTGAATGATGTTTTCATTAGAATGAATCAGAAGGATACCACTGCATTTATTATTTTTAAAAATATTCTTTTCAACAATATTTTTATTTGAATTTATCAAATCTAAACCTGGACCGGGACATGTTGCATTTATAATTGTATTATAAGAAATAGTGTTATCCGTACAAAGTTCATTTAACATTATCTCGACATGTTCGCTATTTAAAAAAGTATTGTTATACAAAGTATTATTAGTTGATTTAAATAAATAGAGAGAACCCCAACTCACATTTGTAATGTCATTAGAAGAAATATTGTTATATAATGAAAAACCCAATTGAATGCCGACATCACTATCAAATATTATAAGGTTTTGAATGAGACAATGAGAACAATTTGCAAGAATCACTTGTCCTGCGTCAGAAGGAACAGATATACTTTGTATATTTTTGAAATAGTAGATTGGTTTATTGTTAACAAAATTGTTATTTATGTTGTGGCTATTCCATTGGGATAATGTATCTCCCCAGATACTGATTCCGCATGAAAAGAGAGCGTTATTTATAATTTCAGTTGTTGAAGAATTATCCAACGTAATACCATTAGAACAATTTTTTATGAAATTTCTATATAGACCCGTATAATTTGATTCGACATCAATACCTGCGTCCATCCATTTATTAATTCCACTATTTTGAATAGTAAAACCTGTTACATTTGCATTATCTGCAGAAATAGAAATGATGTCTCCGTATCCGTTTCCATCTATAATCGTATTATTTCTATCTTCACCAATTAGTGATATCGATTTATTTATCACAATATTTTCAGAATATTTTCCATTATAAACATAAACTATATTGCCAGGAGATGATGCATTTATTGCCTCCTGAATTTTGCTAAAATTAGCATTTCCAATTCCTCCAACATAAAGGATATTTGTTTCTGCTGCTTTGCAATTTTTGAAAGGTAAAAAAATAGAAAAAACACTTAATATCAATATACTAAGAATACCTATTGTTGTAATTTTTTTCACAATTATCATCTCTTTTTAATTTTATTTCTTCTCGTTAAATATCAATCATATGGATTCATATAATTTTGCTTTTCCAACCGTTTTTATAGCCCTTATTTTTCATTCTGCTGTTAAAACCAACATGTATTTGCTCACTGTTTTATATAAATAATGATTTCATTTTTTTGTTATTTAGGTGCCGGGTGTAGTCGTAAGCCTTCATTTATCATTATTGAAGTCTTTTTATTTCTTCTAACCTTTCATCTTCGATAAGTTTTACTAATTGATCCCCACTTTTTTTTACAATTTTTGTGATTCTGCCAGATAATATTTTTGGTTCTACTCCGATCAAAATAATTCTTTCCGTATATGATTCGAGATAAGTCATTAAAACAGATAGCGGAATCCCATGTGTGCTCACATGCATGGTACCGATCTTTTCTTTAGGGACAACCCGTGTTTCACCAGGCTTTAAACCCATTTCTACTGCATCAATGATGATAAGATTTTTTGGCTTCTTTTTTTTAACTAGGGACGTAAAATTTTCTGGTGTGACCCCAGTATCAATAACCTCAACACCTGGGGAGGGCCTGTCTCTGAAACAATCTGCGATATATGGTCCGATGGCATCATCACCGCCATCGCGATTTCCGACACAAAGGATAAGGTATTGTATCTGGTTTTTCATAGTTGTTCGCACCATACACATATGAATAAAAAATATTAGGAATACTTGATTTTTTGGTAGGCGAGGATAAACCACATGACCGCGGTTCCTGCGGTTGATAAACAACTGAGATAGAGTTCAAGTGTGTAAAAAATCCATGCCATTATCACGAGAAGAATCGCAGTCGGAAGTGCAGTATATAGCGACTGTCCATGAACCTCTTTGAGTCTGATGTTTCGTACGATCGCAGGAATGAGCGTAAGGATAAATAAGAAATTAATTACTGTTAATGCAAGATCCTGCCATATTGCCATATAAATCAGCAAAACAGGAGAGTATAAATAAAACTTCTGCATCGCAGAACATATAAAAATAGTTACTCGAGGATACAACATATGGCTGAAAGAATATCGCTTGCTCAAGGGGCCGGCGGGGAACTCATGGATAAACTCATCAAAGAAAAAATTCTCACGTATTTCAAACAAGACAAATCAATTGAGGTTCCTCTGACATTCATGGATGATGCTGCGGTCATTGACGATATAGTGTTCTCTACTGATTCTCATACAGTTCATCCACTTATTTTCCCAGGAGGCGATATCGGTTCACTAGCCGTCTCTGGAACGATTAACGATATCGCTGTTATGGGTGCGAAACCACTTGCGCTCTCTGCAGGGTTCATCATCGAAGAAGGATTCATGATGGAGACGTTTGAAACCATCGTGAAAAGCATGGGGCGATGTGCACAGAAAGCATGTGTTCCTATCGTTACCGGTGACACAAAGGTAGTGGAAAAAGGAGCAATCCAAGAATTCATGATAAACACCAGCGGTATAGGTAAACGAACAAAGCTTCTTGATTACAACATCAAGGAAGTGAAACAACATAGGAAATTCACAGGCAGATGGCTTCTTGATTCTAATCTGAAACCAGGTGATCGGATCATTGTTTCAGGAAACATCGCAGAGCATGGGATTGCGCTACTTTCATTTCGTGAAGGGTACGGGTTTGAAACCACGGTGAAATCAGATGTTGCACCGCTGAATGAGGTAATGACGAAGGTTCTTACAGTTGGCGGCGTGGTTTCAGCGAAAGATCCGACGCGTGGCGGGCTTGCAAATACGATAAATGAATATAGTGAGAAATCACATGTTGGAATCATTCTATCTGAAGAGAACATCCCGATTTCAACGGGTGTACAGTCTGCATGTGGACTGCTCGGACTTGATCCGCTGGAGATCGGTAATGAAGGAAAAGTTGTTCTTGGTGTTGTAAAAGAGAAAGCAGAAGAAATCCTTTCTGTGTTAAAGAGACATCCTTTGGGTAAACATGCCGCGATCATCGGAACAGTCACCGATAAAATAACTGGTGTTGTATTGGAAACAACAGTTGGTGGACGACGTATTTTGCATAAACCGTTAGGCGATCCAGTACCGCGAATCTGTTAACAGAAGAAAAACACACGGGGGAATGTTTTAATAACCCCTGGAATTACACTGGAAACGACTGATAATGAAGCTGATTTTCAAAGGAGTTGTGCAAGGGGTAGGGTTTCGCCCGACAATTTATCGTGTCGCACAAGAACTTAAGTTGAAAGGTTACGTCCTTAACAATGGTTCTGAAGTGGAAGTTGTCATTGATAAAAACGAGGATATTTTCCTAAAAAAACTACGAACGCATCTGCCGTCAACCGCATTGATCACTGAAGTTTTACGGCAACCAGATAATCGAATATTTCGTGATTTTCGCATTCTTCATAGTAAAGACGGAGAACGTCATTCTCGAATTCCTGTGGATGTCTGTACGTGTGATGATTGTCTCAAAGAAATATTTGATACAAAAAATAAACGGTATCAGTATCCTTTCACCAATTGCACTGTATGCGGGGCAAGGTTCAGTTTGGTCACTGATGTCCCCTATGATCGAGAACGCACCTCGATGAACGATTTTCCTCTTTGTAATTCTTGTAAAAAAGAATACAAAAACCCTTTAGATCGCAGATATCATGCACAAACCATCTCATGTCCCAACTGTGGTCCAACATATCGCTTGTATGACGACAAAAAAAATGATCTCGACTGTGAACATGCGATCAAACGATTCGCAAAACATCTTGACAGCGGATGCATCGGCGTCATGAAATCCTTAGGCGGCATGCATCTTTGCTGTACTCTTGAGCAGCTTTCTCGATTCCGTAAGTGGTATCATCAACCACAGAAAGCGTTTGCGATCATGGTCAGAAATATAGAAACCGCAGAGAAATATGCAGATATCACAAAAAAAGAACGAGAATTTTTACTATCAAAACAGAGACCAATCGTCCTTGTACAAAAAAAAACCGCAGAGCTTGCGTCACCTGGATTAAACACTATAGGATTGTATCTTCCCTACACTGGTACGCATCATATTTTGTTTTCATATCTGAAGGCCGATGCACTGGTCATGACATCCGCGAACATCCCTGGAGAACCCATGATTATCCATAACGAAGATGCGTTTTCTCTTAATGCTGAGATTTATCTTTTACATAACCGCGATATCCCTAACCGCATTGATGATTCGGTTGTACGAATCTGGAATGATCACACATTTTTTTTAAGGAAATCACGAGGTTTTATCCCTGATCCACTCCCGGTATCCTATCAGTCTAGGGTACTTGCTGTGGGTGCAGAAGAAAACATCTGCGGAGCAGTCTCAAGTGAAAAACAGGTATACATGACTCAACATATCGGCAATGGACGATACTATCATTCTCTAAAGTTTTTAGAACAAAGCCTGCGGCATCTCATGAAACTTACCATACATGACCATCATATCGACGCAGTTACAATGGATCTACATCCAAACTATGAAACAAAAAGAATCGCAGAACTATTTGCAAAAGAGTTTTCAGTTCTTTGTACTGCGGTGCAGCATCATTGGGCGCATGCAGCATCTCTTCTTGTGGATAACGCCGTTGATGAAAGTGTTGTTCTCACTCTTGATGGTCTTGGCTACGGAGCTGATGGCACATTCTGGGGCGGAGAAGTTCTTACTGCGGATTTTCATGGTTTTGAACGCGTAGGACATCTTGAAAACATCTCCCTTCTTGGTGGTGATCAGGCAACAAAAGATCCAAGGCGACTGGTGTTCGCAATATTCAACACATTCAAGAAAGAAAAATATTTCAGTGGAGACGAAGCAGATGTTCTTAAGAAACTCATGAGTACATCACCGCAATCAAGCAGTTTTGGACGTATTCTCGATGCGCTTTCGTGTTACCTTGATATATGTACGAAAAGAACCTATGATGGGGAGCCTGCGATGAAACTGGAGCGGTATCTTGCCTCAGGAAAACCAACGATCTCATTTGAAGCGAAAGTGAAACAGGGAATCGTACAGACAATTGATGTTTTCCAGCAACTTGATGAAATCGCAAAACCAAAATATTCGGAAAAACAAAAAGCAGATATTGCTTTTTCTTTTGTGAAAGCAATAATTGATTCACTTACTGATATCGCTGTTGAATGCGCACAGAAAAAAGGCATTGAAACGATAGGTCTGACTGGAGGCGTCTCCTATAACATACCTATCGTGGATATGGTGGCGACACAGGTGAAAAAAACTAATTTATCGTTTCTTGTGCATCATCGTGTCCCAAATGGAGATGGAGGAATTGCCGTGGGACAAAATGCGATTGTTGGTCATTGTATTTCGTAAGACACAAATTATATAATTCACTTAGAACCTTCTCAGCAAATGATGAAGGAAATCGAAGTGAAAATACTAGATATCAACAGAAACAAATGTGAAAAAACATTAATTTCTCTTGGTGCAACGAAAATCTTTGATGGAGAAATAATCACCTTCTTTTACGATTATTCTGATTCTTCAATTCAGAAAGCAAAAAACCTGTTACGTTTGCGGAAAGCTGGAGCTAAATCGTTTCTCACGTTCAAACAATATGTAAAGGATTCTCATGCAAAAGTCCGTAAAGAATTCGATGTCGAGGTCTCTGATTTTGACACAACACATATGATTTTAAAAGGCCTTGGTTTAACTGCTACATTGTCTGTAAAAAAACATCGTAGTAGCTATATTCTCGATGATGTTCACTTTGAGTTTGATCGTCATCTTGATGAATACGCATATATCCCTGATTTTTTAGAAATCGAAGCAAAAAATCTCGAGTCACTGTATCAAGCAGCTTCGCTTTTTGGGTTCAATAAAGAAGAGTGCAGACCTTGGTCATTTTTTGATGTAGCCGCATATTATGAAAAAAGGAAAAATCTCCCAACACCGTAGCATCATAGCATAAGATATCTATGGAGGAAACCTATATTAAGCGAGGAGAAAATACAACCCCTTATCGGGAGCGTGCATGTAACCGATGAATAAAGATGCGGAAGCAACTTCTAGTAGGATTCTTGATAATAACAGCGAAACTCAATTAGCAATAGAAACAGTATCACTGGATAATCCAAAGCTCTTTATCAACCGTGAACTCAGCTGGCTTTGTATGCACGAGCGGATTCTGGAAGAGGCAAACGATAAAAATAATCCGCTGTTGGAGCGTGTGAAATTTCTTGCGATCTGCGGCAGCAACCTTGACGAATTCTTCATGGTTCGTGTCTCCGGGTTGAGGCGGCAACTGAAGAAAGGTGCGTTGAAACTGCCACCTGATGGGATGACGCCATTTGAGCAGCTCACCGCAATCAGAAAAGAAGTCCTCATTCTCTTAGAAAACCATACGTTATGCTGGAGAGATCGTTTAATCCCTGAACTAAAAGATGCAGGACTTGAAATTCTTCGCATCAGCGATCTTGAGGCAAAAAAACAAACTGCGTTGAGGCAGTACTTCGAACACAATGTTTTTCCTACGTTGACTCCTCTTGCAATGGATCCTACGCATCCGTTTCCATTCATCTCAAACCTCAGCATCAACCTTGCAGTAATTCTAAGAGACTCAGAAAAACATGAGAAATATGCGCGGGTAAAGATTCCCACAAAACTTTTTCATCGATTTATCTTGATCCCCTCTGAAACTGAGGCGAAAACAGAGCAATCAAAACGCCAAGAGTTCGTGTTTTTCGAGGATCTTATTGCAGCAAATCTTGATATGCTTTTTCCCGGGATGGAGATCGTTGGGGTGTACCCGTTTCGGATAACAAGAGATGCAGAAATCGATATAGTCCTTGATCAGGCTGGTGATCTTCTTACTGCGATTGAGGAGAGCATTGAGACGAGACGTGTTGGTTCTCCAGTTCGTCTTGAGGTGTCACCTGATATGCCTGAGTATCTGAGAAATTTGTTTGTGAAAAACCTTGGGCTTACCGAGGATATGGTGTATCCGTTCGATGGGCCTTTGGCGTTCATTGATTTCTGGGAGCTTCTCAATATCGTTGATCGTCCTGATATGAAAGACACCCCGTTTCTCCCATTTACTCCTATGCAGCTTTCAGAGAAAACAGATATCTTCGCTGCGGTTTCACAGAAGGATTTTGTTCTGTATCATCCGTATGATAGCTTCAACGTCCTCGTAAATCTCTTGCATCAAGCAGCTCATGATCCTGATGTACTCTCAATTATGCTTACGATGTATCGGATTGATAAAAACTCACCAGTGATAGAATCATTAAAGCAGGCGAGACAAAACGGCAAAGCAGTGACTGCTCTTATTGAGTTAAAAGCAAAGTTTGATGAGCAGAACAATATCCAATGGGCAAAAGAACTTGAACAAGAGGGGGTCCATGTCATCTATGGTCTTGTTCATCTGAAGGTTCATGCAAAGCTTTGTCTGGTTGTACGAAGGGAAAAAGAGGGAATTGTGCGTTATTCGCATTTGAGTTCAGGAAACTATAATGCGGTAACCGGGAGGATTTATGGGGATATTGGTTATCTCACTGCGAATAAAACGATAGGTGAAGATGTTTCTCATTTGTTCAATGCTCTTACCGGGTACTCTGAGAAAGCGGAGTACAAAATGCTTTTGGTAGCACCCGCGAGATTACGACAAGAGATCATTGATCGTATCGACCGGGAAATCGAGTGTTTTAAGAAAACCGGTCAGGGGTATATCGCATGGAAACTCAATGGTTTGCTTGATAAAGAAGTGATTCAGGCGTTGTATCGTGCATCGATGGCAGGAATAAAAATCGATTTGAATGTACGGGGTTTATGTTCTCTTCGCCCTGGAATCAAAGGAATAAGTGAAAACATTACGGTTACTTCGATTGTTGGTCGTTTTCTTGAGCATGCACGGATTTATTATTTCTGGGACAAAGGAAACGAAGAAGTGCTTCTCGGCAGTTCAGATATGATGCCAAGAAACCTTGATCGTCGCGTGGAGGTGTTGTTTCCTGTTCCTGATCAAAAAGTAAAAAAAGCAATCATTGAGATTATGCTGAAAATCCATTTGAAGGATATGATGAAAGCACGACGTCTTCTGCCTGATGGAACCTATGAGAAGATCATGCCAAACGATGAAGAGAAGAGCCTGAATTCGCAGCTTTGGCTCATTAACAACCGGGGCATTTGGCATGGCATCGAAAAGTGATGTAGTGTATCGAACTGAGCAGTCTGGTTTCTGTGTTTTCGGTTCGAATAGTCTATCAAAGTTTGTGTACACGTTGAAAAACCAGATTGAGGGTGCGAAACGCGGGGATGATACTGAGTATGTGCATCAGTTGCGTGTCGCATCGCGCAGAATCCGCTCGACGATGTCGATTTTCAGACCGTGTTTTCCAAAGAAGAATTATATGCATTGGGAATCTGAAGTAAGAAACGTAACTCGTTCCCTTGGCGTTGCAAGGGATACCGATGTGCAGATTTTTTTTGTAGAAAATTATCTGAAAAACGTTCGCAGCCAAGCAACTAGATCCGGAATTGAATATCTTTTGGCAAAGCATCGGGAACGACGAATGGTGATGCAGCCTAGAGTTATTAGTACGCTTGAGCAGCTTTTGATTTCGCAGGCACTTGATCAGATGATCGCGCAGTGTAACACGGTTCTTAGTCAGTGTGCATCAGCTGAGACTGGTTCTCTTCGATCGGTAGGAGTATTGCGTGAGGCGCAGCGTCATATTTTGAAAAGACTTCGGAATTTTATTGATATGAAAGACTGTGTCCATAGGGAAGATGCATTTCTTTTGCATCATGAAATGCGTATTGCAGCGAAGCATCTTCGGTATACGATGGAGATATTTTGCACTTTGTATGAGGATAATCTCAAACAATATGTGTCTGTGATGAAACAATTTCAGGATGTTCTTGGGGAGATGCATGATTGCGATGTGTGGATTGAATTTATTCCTTCGTTTATCGAAACCATGAAAAAAGAAGAGATCACATCTGAAAAAAAAGACATTGATGTTGTTTCGATGGAAAAAGCGCTCCATGTATTTCTTGATCATGTGAAAAAACGAAGGCATTTGTTGTATAGCAATTTCGTATCGATCTGGGATGCAAATATGAAACAAAAAACATTTGATCATCTCAGCGAACAAATTAGTATCATTATGCTTTCTGTTGCGGATTCAAATCAGAAGATCGCAATAATTGCTGATCATCATGCGAATCTTCATGCATTGACGGCGGTAATAACCGATGCAAAGAAACATGGTGCCACCATGTTTTTGAATGCTGGGGATTTTGTTGGGTTTGGTGCATTTCCTAGCGAAGTTGTTTCTCTGCTTCACACTGAAGAGGTGTTAAGTGTTATCGGTAATTATGATCAAGATGTTCTTACGCTTATAAAAAAAGAAAAAAAGAAAACAAAAAACAAGGATGAAAAGTTTCTTTCTCTTGCCTACGCTAGTAAACATCTCTCAAAAACAGATGCTTCGTTTCTTCGTTCTCTGCCACAGGAGCTTCGGTTGAAGATTGATGACAAGCGTCTTCTTGTTACGCATGAAAGTCCTAAATCTATTGATGAACATCTTCGATTAAATACTCCGATTGATCGCATGAGCGAAATTGCTAAAACCTCATCAGCAGATGTGATTATTGTTGGTCATTCCCATCAGCCATTTGTGAGAACGATCGATGGCGTCACGTTTGTTAACCCCGGGAGTGTCGGAAGACCCGATGATGGGAACCCATCGGCGTCATATGCATTGATGACAATAAATCCCTTCTCCGTTGAATTGCTGCGAGTCTCCTATGATGTTGATGCTGCAGTGGATGCGATACGAAAACATCATCTGCCTGAACGTTTTGCCCAGATGCTTCTGCATGGTGTCTCACTTGAGGCCATTGAGGAACTAGAGCATAAACGACTGCAAGAATCAGTAAAAAGTAAGACATCGCGGCTGAAACATGTTGAGCGTTTTGCAGAGAAGTTTGCTCGAGATCTCACCCATCCCTATCACGTGAAAAAACTTGCGTTACATTTGTTCGATGCGCTAAAAGACCTCTGTTCTCTCAATGATGATGATCGATTTATGCTTGAATGTGCAGCGATCCTTCATGACATCGGCTGGTCTCAGGGGTGGAAAGGGCATCATAAAACCTCGTTGCGTTTTATTCTCAATGACACTGCTCTTCCGTTCACGATTCGAGAAAAATATATTGTGGGTAGCATTGCCCGGTATCACCGAAAAACGTTTCCACAGCAGGCACATTACCATTTCGCAGCACTGAACTTTGATGATCAGCGCAGAGTAGAGATCCTTTCTGCGATCATGCGGCTTGCAGATGCATTGGATGCTTCGCATCATTCCGTTGTGAAAACAGTTGCGGTTCATATTGAACACGATGAGATAACGATCCGATGTGGTCCTGAAGGGAACACGGAGCTGGAGGAACACGCAATCGACAAGAAGAAAGCATTGTTTGAGGCGGTGTTCAAAAGGAGACTTGTGGTACTATGGAACAGAAAATAGTTGCACCATCGGAGAACGTTGTCGGTTTTATCGACATCGGCACAAACTCCATTCGTCTGATGCTTGTTCAGCTCACCTCAAATAGTTCATATACAGTTCTTCGTGAGGAAAAAGAAGTGGTTCGTCTCGGTGAAAGTATTTTTAAAAAAGGTTTTTTTCAGCCGGAGACAATGACTCGTGCATTGTTGGTGTGTAAAAAATTTGTTGAGGTATCTCGTGGTTTTGGCGCCAGAGAAATTATTGCGGTTGCAACTGCAGCTGCTCGAGAAGCTAAGAATCAGAAAGAGTTTCTTGAGCGGTTGCGGGAAGAGACCACTCTTGATGTTCGTGTTGTCTCTGGTGGGGAAGAAGCGCGTCTTATATATCTTGGTGTTTCCAGTGGTGTTCATGTTGATAAGAAGATCGCGGTCTTCGTTGACATCGGTGGTGGGAGCACGGAGATCATCATCGGTGATCAATTTCAGCATTATGATATTGAAAGTATGGGGCTTGGTGCGATTCGTCTGACGACGTTGTTTCTTTCTGGGCGTGGAAACGGTGTTGTTTCTCCTGAGACATATGAGAAAATGAAACGGTATGTGAAAAACAAGTTGGTTCATGTGACAGAGCGGGTGAACCCTAAAAAGCTTGATGTTGCGTTTGGGAGTTCTGGTACGATCATCAATTTGGCTGAGATTGCAAGTAAAATGTTTGAGAGAACTGAGACAAAGCAGGACATGGTTCTTCGGTATAAGGATCTGCAGAAGGTGATAGCTAAACTGTGTTCTTTGTCTGTTGCGGAGCGTCGTTTGATTCCTGGGATTAACCCGGAGCGTGCTGATATCATCATTGGTGGTGCGGTGATTATTGAGACGATCATGGAGGATTTGGAACTCAAAGAATTGTTTGTGAGTTATCGTGATATGCGGTATGGGATGCTTGTGGATTATCTTTCTCGGCATGCAGGGTATCCGCAACATAATGAGACATCGGTGCGAAAAAGTAGTGTGCTTCGTCTAGGTCATTCCTGTAACGTAAATGAACATCATGCGAACCGGGTTGTGTCTCTTTCTCTTCAGTTGTTTGATGGTTCAAAAGCGATAAAGCTTCATGATCTGGGAGACGATGAGCGGGAGTTGTTAGAGTACGCTGCGTTTCTTCATGATATCGGTGATTTTATTTCGTTTCGTGGTCATCATCTCCATTCCTATTATATTATCAACAACGCTGAGCTTCTTGGTTTTGATCAGACTGAGATCGGAATTATCGCTAATGTAGCCAGGTTTCATCGAAAGAAACTTCCGCGCAAGAAGGAGCCTTCGCTAATTGAGCTTGATAAACATTCGATTAAAACCGTTGTGATTCTTTCGACGTTGCTGCGTATCGCTGAGAAACTTGACCGCAGTCATACCGATCTTGTGCAGAAGATAGAGTTTGTTTTACATGGTGAAAACAAGGTTGAGCTTTTACTTGTATGTTCGAAACAGGATTGTGAGTTTGAGCGATGGGGCGTCGAAGAGGATTCTGATGCGTTTGAAAAGGTGTTTGAGAAACGATTGTTTGTTTCTGTGATAAAAAACGAGCCGCAGATCCTAGCGTAAACCACCTGAGATAATTTTATAAGTAGGAAATACGATTGATAGTTTGAACTTGGATGGGATGTTAGATGGGAAAAACCGTTAAGTTAACCTTAACGCCAACGGAAAAAAAGTTTGTGAACAAGTTAAAAGGTCCAGATCATAAAAATGCTGATGTGTTGCGAAACGCACTCTGGTTTTATGTGGAACATGCTGAGGATTCTCCGATTCATTCCGGGATGGACTCTGAAAAAACATTTCCTGTAAAAGAAAAGAATAAAGAAGCAGAGTTGTCTTCAACGCAGAATCCGCTGTTTCAGGATTATCTTGCGCATTTGAAAGATGAGATTTTTTTTCTTCGAGAGGAAAACGTAAAAAGCCAGGAGCAGAACCGTAAGTTTCAGGATAATGTTGAGGATGAAATCAAACGTTTGCATGATTCGCAGAATCAATTGATGAATCTTGTACAACCTGTGAAAACAGTTCCAAAATCAGATCCGGTGTCCTTGGTGGATACGGCTGTTGTTGTCTCAGAGCCTGCGGTGGTTCAATCAGATTTTCTTGATGAGATCGATCGTGTGTTAAAAGAGAGAACGACGCAGGTTGAAATCACTGGTGTTTCCGGAAAAAATAGACGTACTGGGTCGCATGAGAACAAGTTTTTTTCTGGTTTGTATTTTCTGCGGCGAAAACACGATAAATCTTTGTAAGATGCAACATTAATATGGTTCTGATTGTTTACTGAATTTCATTGGGCGGAGGATGTGAGGATTTATGGTTTATGAGAATTTGATGGTAAAACCCGAAAAAAAAATAACGTTAAAAAAATTTGATACTGGGTACACAGATGGGTATCGAAACAAGAAAGAATCTGAAGAAAATCTTCCGCAGTATCTTCAGAAACTTCTGGATCTTCAGTATCTTCTCTACGCAGATAAACGATATGGTTTTTTGGTTATTCTTCAGGGTGTTGATGCAGCAGGTAAAGACGGCGTATTCAGAAATGTGATTACTGCGTTGAATCCTCAAGGGACAAAAGTCTGGGGTTTTGAGATACCTTCCTCAGAGGAACTTGGTCATGATTATTTGTGGAGGGTGCATCAACGACTCCCGAATCGCGGGTATATCGGTGTGTTCAACAGGTCTCATTATGAGGATGTTTTGATCGTGCGGGTGAAGAATTTGGTGCAAAAAGAGATGTGGAAAAAAAGGTATGAACAGATCAATAATTTTGAGCAATATCTCTACGAGAACAATATTCGTATTCTGAAAATATTTCTCCATATCTCAAAACAGGAGCAGGAGAAAAGGCTTCTTGCACGACTTTTGGAGCCGCATAAGAACTGGAAGTTCTCAACTGATGATCTGGTCGAGCGGCAGTACTGGGATGAATATATGGTTGCGTATGAGGATATGCTCAATAAAACCAGTACGAAGTATGCGCCGTGGTATGTGATCCCTGCGGATAATAAATGGTTCCGTAATATTGCGGTTGCAAAAATCATGGTCGATGCTCTTCAGAAATTAAAGTTGAAATGGCCTGATCCATCTAGGGAGATCCAGAAATATATTGCGATCGCAAAGAAAACTGGGAAGCTGCCGCCAGTGCCGCAGTGATCATTGTTTTTTTATTTTTTGAGTTTTATTGTCGATGTGATTGTTGATATCTGAAGAAGGATGGATATCTGGAGTAAAGCTCTTTTACCGGGTCATCGATATTCTTATGTGGATGAGAATCTCGCTGATGAAATAAAGGAGTTGAACAGGCGTATCGCTGAACTAGAAAAGATGCTGTCGATGGTCCTTGCCCCTCTTCAAAATGTGGGGAAAACAACGCAAAATTACCTTAGATTAACTGGGTTACTTCTTGATCATGGAGGTCTTACACCTGATCTTATTCTCCCGGATGTCAAAGACCCTATATCACGGGAGATTGTCCGCGTCCTTATGAATAAAAGCGAACAAAATATCTCTCAGATCACAGATCTTGTTCGCAGTAAACGAGGTACTGCTTCTCGCAGGATTATCCGTGAAAAAATACAGGAATTAGCGGAGAAAAACGTCATTCAACAGCAGCAGAAAGGCTCAAGGACTGTCTATGGTTTGACTGAATCAGTGATAAAAAAGTGGTCACAAATGCTCGGTTTTACTTTATAGCATGACCACCGTACTATTGATTAGAAAATGTATAAAGGAGGAATAAAAAAATGAGCAATCATGAAGGAATGCCAGACCCGGAAAAGATAAAGGAAATATTGGATGTTGTCTCTGAGAAAATCCCTGGGCTTCTCAAGCAACTTAGTGAGCTTTTGTACGGTCCGAAAAGCGCGAAACAATACGCGGAAGCCGCAGCGATTTTTTACAAGGAGCTTAAAGGCGCTGGGATGACCGATGAGCAGGCTTTTGATCTCACACGACAGTACATGTCAACATTGAACCTCGGTAATATGTTCAAGAATTTTTCTGTACACGGCAAAGACGACTAACCGCATATCCTGTAGAGAACGTGATTATGGCTGAACATGGTACAGAAAAAAAGAACCCAAACATGATAAAGATGTTTGGTATGGTCCTGCCTTTACTCCCGGGGATGATCGTCCGATTCGGTGGATCATTCCTCCGTTTTAAAGGCGCTGCGAAAAAAGGTGGGTCGATTTTTCATCGTGAACTCCTCAATCAGGGGATCGATGAGGCTACTGCAGAGAAACTCACGGAAGAGTATCTTGAAGGAAGTAACCTGATGAAATATATTCAGTTTCTCAGGTGATTTTTCTTTCTGATTCTATTTTTTTTATTGAACATTAGTGTAAAACAACAAGCAAGTGTTTCTATGGTGATAAAAAAGAAAAAAATGAGGTGTTTATAGGGAGAGATCGATTCCCGTGACACCTTTTGCATATCCCATGAAGTAGGTGAAATCTTTATGTGCGATTGTGCTGTATTGGGTGATGTATAAACCTGTGAATCCTCTTATCATTCCTATTTGTCGACCGGTGAGCGTTTTCACATTAAACGGATAGGGATCAATGATTGTTGTGGTGCTTTTTGTGAGTAGATTTGAGTTCACGGTATAAAACCAAAGGGCGAGTGTTTTATGCATATTCAGATGGGTTGATTGGAAAGAAAACATTTTGTTGGTATATCCTGAGCTGAGGACCAGTACATTTTGTCGTAATGGGGAGAATCGGTATATCTCTTTTGAATTAAACATGGTGTTCATGAGAACCATGAAAACGTTTTTTAGTTTCGAATGTCCACCGCAGCATCCGTTGATGTAGTCTTTCACTATCGATAGAGCTGTTGCATAGTCTGGTGCTGTTTGTATTTTTTCCATTACTTCAGATAGGAGTTGATTGAATTCCACAAGTTCTGTTTGTGATAACGTTAAGGTTTGTGTTGATCGGATCTGATTTTCATCGATGTATGAAAACGTGACGGTTTCGGTGTTTTTTTGTTCTGCAAGAACTGGACTTGCTGACAGTCCTATGAAGAGTAGGATTGTGCCTATTACAAATAATGGTGTCGTTTTTTTCATTTTGTTACCTCCACATATTTTTCTTTTTATTTTCTACCCCCATATTATTTTTTTTATTTATATTATTTTCTGTATGTGGATTTTTATATATTCTACAGAAAAGTAAAACAAATGTTCGTTTCGTATACTTATTATTCAACAAATAATTGTACATTAATCGTTAGATGTTGTAGAGATGGTGTTCGTAGTTTTGAACAAAATATTTTTTCCCTTTTTGTATTACGCTGTATCCTTCATCTTCTAACAACTTTTTCTGTGCTGTTGCTCCACCAGGATATTTTTCATTGAGGAACCCGTCGGCTTTTAATGTTCGCCAATACGGAATATTCAAATTTTTTCCATCTCGTGCGGCTTCTTCTGCAGCATTCGCAGCAGTCATAATAAAAATCCCCGTTGTGAGAGAACAACACCCTTGAACCTTATGTTTTTTAGCGATGTTTTTGCAGATTTCAACGATCGTAATAAGTTTTCCTTTTGGGACTTTTTTCATGAGCTCAATAATCTCACTGGGGTTCACAAGAACAACGTTATCGCCTGCATTTGCATCCATTTTATGTACTGCGTTATAACAAGGGAATTTCTCTTCAAGCGTCAGTATTTTTGGGAGATTCTTTTTGTCTGCTAGTTTGTCCTGCCAGGATTTCTTTTTGTAACTCAAATATATTTCAACTCCTTATTTTTTATTTACGAGTGATAACAATTCAGCTATTTTCTGTTCGTTTATTTCTTTCAACGAGTGAAATTTAAGATGTTTCATTGTTTTTCCAGATCCTTGAAAAAGCGTCTGTTCTTCTTTAGAAAGGCCTTTTAATGAAAAACCTAAATTCACATGGTCTTTAAGTGCTGCGATATAATATTTTCCACAGGGATCTATTTTTGTATGGCCATAACAAGGAACACCCACTTTCATTTCTTCATTAATTTCAGGAAATGTTGTTAGAATAATATTCCGTAATCTCTGACAAATTTCCTTTTGTGGGGATTTTTGTTTTTCTATATATTCTGTAACTTTTTCGTTTTTCATTGTTTCATTTCAACCTTGTATACAAGCCAGACATATCCTTTACTCAATAGTTCATTCTTCAGTAATTTCAAGGTTATGTTTTCGTGAATATCGCTAAACATAGGATACGCATTTTTTCCCACAAGGACAGGATGCACCAACAGACTAATCTCATCAACAAAACCTTGATTGAGTAGAAGATTTCCTAGTATTCTTCCTGTATCTGTGAGTATAGTTGAAACTTGATATATATCGCGAAGGAGTGCTAGTGTTTGCTTTAAATCAATATGGTTCTGACCGACGATATGATATGAATAATTTCTTTCTTCCAAATGTTTTTTGTATCCTTCCGGGGTTTTTTCAGAAATCAACACAATAACGTCTCGGCAGAATTCAAACCTTCGGCAGGTGTGAAGAAGACCCTTAAGAGAGCCCTTTGTATCAATAACAACCCAAAATGGAAGATTTTTATCTCTTTTTGGTTTTTCAAAATCAGTTGTTTCCTCTGGTGGAACACCATTTTCGTAGAGTTCTATTCCAGCTGTAATAGTATTTGAACCAATTAAATGAACATCTGGTTTATACTCTCCTGCTATCTGGTAATGTAGCTCCATGTTTGGAATAAAATTCGTAAGAGATCCATCTAAACTAATGGAGTTATGGATAATAATCTTCGGTAACATATACTGTTATTTTACCTCAGCGACAATCACCACATAGTTTTTCCCATATTTCTTCGCGCATTTCGGACAGGTTGTATACCACATATACCATTTTATCACAGATACATTTTTACTCGTGGCATACTGTTGAAAATCCTTACACCATTTCCCTGTGTCTTTAAAGGGGCCTTCATAGACTTTACTTAAAAATTTTCCACTCAACGTAACATTATTTGCATTAGGGATATCCTTGTCCACCGCAAGATACAGATCCATTTTCCACTTTGATGTATGATCAGATAAACAAACAAAATCAGACATTGTCGCATCCGCGTTTCGTACGTTTTCATCAAGTCGCTTCATCACGGAACCAAAATTCAGTGGTATATTCAAAAACGTTGAAACCTTATCCTTGATAAATTTTTTATTGTTCCATTCAAACAGTTTTCCATCCCATAACTTTGGATCAAATTGCGGGCAACATTGTTCTTCGTTCATATTTTCACCATCAACATTTTTTTCTTTAAATCATTTCTCATATTTTTTAGTCGTCTTCCCAGCCTAATATCTTTTTCCTCTTTTTCAACAGATTAATATTACAATGAAAACACAATCCGTTATGACAACAGATCACACCATCACAGGTTGGACATTTCCATTTTTGTTTTTCTTTCTCTAAAAATTCTTCGATACCTTTTTCTTTTATATAGTTAAGATTGTCAAGCATGCTCATATGATATTTAGTACGATATCTTTTATCTAAATTTTTTAATCTTTTACATGGATTTTTTGTACATTCAAAACAAAATTTAGAATTATTTTTATTTAACTCTTCACAATTTATAATAACGCAGTTCATACAACTTTTTGACTTATTTTCATTTCCACCCCTACAACCAGGACATTTATTTTTTTCTCTCAAATACGCTATACAGATACCGCAGTTCATTCCACAGGGAGCAATAAGCCTCATCTTTTCAGAACAATCATCGTTCATTCAAGATACGGAATCCCCACATGAATTATAAAGATTTTTTCTCAGATAGGTAATCAAAACGACTTGTTTTCCAGCACCTTTCGTATATCAAAATAAAAAACCGCGGTTAATATACAAAAAATAATAGCAGACGTTATTAACGCATAGAATGGGAAGATAGCTTTTTCATTTTCCGTCAATAGAATCGAGACAGGAACGTATGAGATTACAAGCAATAAAACAGTGATTAATACTGAAAGCCCCATCGATTTAACTAACAATTTTTTGTTTACAACCATCTTCATCATCTCCTTATATATTTGTTATTCAAAGAAATATATCTCATATGTTTATCTTAAATTTTGTCTTCTCAGGATTATTTCTAAAAATATCTGTAATCCACTGCTTTATATCGTCTCTAACACGGCGAAAATCATCGATATCTAAAGGATCAGTAAATCCTTTATGAATAATTTTTTTTCCTGGGAAAAACGGACATCCTTCTTTTGCATTATCGCATACTGTCACAACATAATCAAAGTTTTTTTCTCTGAATTCCTCCATGCTTTTTGATCGGTGTACGGAGATATCAATCCCTATTTCTTTCATCACTGTAATCGCAAACGGATGAACTGATGTTGGCAGAAGACCCGCGCTATTAACTTCATAGCGGTCTCCATAAATATTGCGAAGTAAACCTTCGGCTATCTGCGAACGAGCAGCATTATGCGTACAGAGAAACAACACCGTCTTCTTCATTATTTGATCTCTTTTCTTTTTCCAGTCACCATGTACGTGATTTGCTCAGCCATATTACAGGCATGATCCCCGCAGCGTTCCAGATATCGAGCAATCATGATATAATGCGTGCAGATTGTGATGTTTTTAGGGTCCTCCATCATATATGTGATACATTCCCTGAAAATGGAATACCTAAGTTCATCGACATCATCATCTCGCTCAGAAAAATCTTTTAACAAGGTAAGATCACCGTTTTGAAACGCTGTAAATGCATCATGGATCATTTTGCATACAATCTCATTCATATGAGGGATACTAATAATTTTTTTAATATGGGGCCCTGGTGCTATTTCCTTTGTCAGATTAGCAATATCTTTTCCGTATCTGCCGATTCGATCAATGGAGATAATCATCCTCAGACAACATGCAATCGTCCGCATATCTTTTGCCATTGGTTGATACAATGCGATTAACTGCAACGCCTCCTCTTCAAGATCGACATTCATCTGCGCCAGCTTCTTCTTCTTAGAAAGTACCCAATCTGCCTTTTCAACATCAAGAGTTTTCAACGATTCAACAGAAGTACACAGCATCGAGGTTGCAAGATTACCCAGTTTCAACACATCTTTTTTCAATCCTTCTAATTCTGTATGGAATTTCTGTACCATTTTACTTTCACCTATCCAAATCTCCCTGTGATATAATTTTCAGTAAGCTCCTCACGTGGGTTTTCAAAGATCTGTTTCGTCTCACCGTATTCAATAAGTTTTCCCAGGTACATATACGCTGCGTACTCGCTCACCCGTGCCGCCTGCTGCATATTATGAGTAACAATAATCACCGTATAATGCTGTTTCAGATCATAGATAAGATCCTCTATTTTTGCGGTTGCAATCGGATCAAGAGCAGAACATGGTTCATCCATGAGAATAATCTCAGGTTCAATTGCTAGCGAACGTGCAATACATAACCTCTGTTGCTGCCCACCGGAAAGACACATCGCAGGTTCATATAACCGGTCGTGTACCTCATCCCATAATGCAGCATCATGGAGACTTTTTTCTACGAGTCTATCAAGAATTTTTTTATCATTTACCCCTTGAACCCTCGGTCCGTACGCAACATTTTCATAAATGGATTTTGGAAATGGATTTGGTTTTTGAAACACCATCCCGACCTTTTTTCGTATCTCCACTGCATCAACCGATGGCCCGTAAATGTCGTTCTCGTTGAAAAACACCTGCCCTGTGATCCTGCAGTTATTGATCACATCGTTCATCCTGTTGAAACAACGAATAAGCGTAGATTTTCCGCATCCTGAAGGACCAATCAGTGCAGTTACCTTGTTTGATAAAATGCTAAGATTAATATCTTGAAGTACGTGTTTTTCTCCATACCAGAGGTTTAGGTTTTTTGTTGTAATGATTTCTTTTGTTTTTATCATACAGTTATCACCATTTCATAGTTTTTTTATAATGATTTCTTAACAGGATTGCGATCAGATAAAATCCAATGACGACAAGTAACAACACAAGGGCTGTTCCTGCTTGTTGCGCACGGGAATCTGGTACTGAGGTTGCTAGCATGTACAGATGAAATGGTAATGCATTGACTGAATCAAAAAGCGAAGAAGGAATAAAACCTGAAACGACAACTGCGGTGAACATGATCGGGGCTGTCTCGCCTGCTGCTCTGCCAATCCCAAGGATTGCGCCAGTGAGAATACCTGGTGCTGCGGGAGGGAGAACCACTTTTTTTATCGTCTGCCATTTTGTTGCGCCAAGAGCAAGACTGCCTTCACGTAGGATTTGCGGAACACTTTTCAATGCCTCTTCTGTTGTCCGTATGATTGTGGGAAGAATCATGAATGCAAGGGTGATCTGACCTGCAAGGAGTGAAATACCCATTTTCAAATAAAGTACAAGAAACGCAAAACCGAACAACCCAAAGACAATCGACGGCGTCCCATTTAACAAATCTGCTCCTGCTCGAATGATTTTTGTTACTCTTCCCTCCCGTGTATATTCATTCAGGTAAATTGCTGCCCCTACACCTAAAGGCAACGCGATGAAAAGCGCACCGCCGACTAAATAAAACGTTCCGACAATCGCAGGAAAAATCCCTCCAGATCTGCCAAGGTTACTTGGCCATTCCGTGAGAAAACCCCAGTTTAATGCTCCGGCTCCGTTGAAGATAATATATGAAAGGATGATCCCTAAAAAAATAAGAACAAGAACGATCGCACTAAAAAGAGCGGTAAACGCAATTCGTTGAATATTTTTTGCAGAAATCTTTTTATTGAGATAATAACAAATACCAGCGACAACAAGTAATGAAATGGTGATGAGAACGCCAACAGCAACATATAATACACCAATAATTATTAGGATCATAACCCAGAAGAAATAGCGTTTTATCTTCTGATTAGTTTCATAGCGAAGTTTGAACCGTTTTTTTGATGAAGACGTATATTTCTCTTTGAGTCTGTTTAAAATTACTGTCGCGATGATATTAACAATGAGCGTGATGACCAACAGAAGAAGTGCGATGCCAAACAATGCATGGTAATGATCACTTCCGGTTGCAACCTCACCCATTTCAATTCCTAATGTCGCAGTAAGAGTTTTTATCGGCGCAAATACATTTGTAATCGGTGTCGGGATGAGTCCATAGGTTGGATTACCACAGACCATCATCACCGCCATGGTTTCACCTATGGCTCGACCCATTCCAAGAATGATCGCTGCGGTAATCCCTGAAAATGCTGAGGGGACAATGACTTTACTGATGGTTTGCCATCGTGTTGCGCTGAGTGCAAGTGAGCCTTCTTTGTATTCTTTTGGAACAGAGCTTATTGCATCTTCAGCTACGCTTGTGATTGTCGGTATCGCCATGATTCCAAGAAGGATTGATCCTGCAAGCCATGATTCTCCACTTGGTTGATTAAAACCGATGCGTAACCATGTTGTGAGTACTATTAACCCAAAAAAACCATAGACGACGGAGGGGATACCTGCGAGTAATTCGATTGCGGGTTTTATGATTGCGCGCATTTTTGGTGAAGCGATTTCTGAGATGAAGATCGCGCTTCCAATGCTAAGAGGGATGGCGATTACCATTGCACCAAATGTAACCAGGAGAGTTCCAACGATAAGTGGAAATGCACCATAAAGCGGTGGAGTTCCGGTTGGATACCAACGGGAACCTGAGAGAAATTCCCATAGTCCAGCGGTTTGAAAAATCGAATAGCCATCTTGAAATAAAAAATATATGATTGAGAAGATAATGATAATCGATGAGATGGCGGTGAGGAAAAAAATTGTTTTGATGCTTGTTTCTTTTATTTTTTTTAATGATATAAAAAAATGGAGGAAGCGTGGTAGTCTTCGACTCATTTTTCAAAGACCACCATTTTTCTTTTTATTTGGGATTCACTCATGGGTTTCTTCTCTTTTTTTCTGTTACATTAAATGAATTCATTCCAGTTTGAAATATCTCCTTTGTAAATTGCTTTCAGCTGTTCTAATGTAAGCGTGTCGACATAGGTGTTTTCAGGGTTCACGATAATTGCAATGCCGTCCTTTGCAATGATGTATTTTACAAGGCCTAAGCTGCTTTCTGATGATTTGAGATCGCGCGATGACATGCCGATATCAACAGTGTCTTGTCCAACTGCGGTGATCCCGGCTCCTGATCCTGTGGAGCTGATTGTAATCGATACATCCGAATATATCTTTGAAAACGATTCTTTTGCTTTTTCAGCGATGGGAAACACTGTTGTTGACCCACCTATTTTTAGGGAACCGGTAACTGTTTTTCCCGAAGAATTATATGGCTGGCTGTCTACGAGAGGGACAAATCCTTCTTCTTCGACGATTGCTTGACCGTTGCTGCTTTGTATATATTCGATGAATTCTTTTGCAGCTCCTGTCGCCTCTCCTTTTGTAAACATATAGAGATCTCTTGAGATGGGATATGTTCCTGCAAGAACATTTGCAACAGTTGCTGAAATATTGTTAATTTTTAGTGCTTTTACGTCGGTATTGAGAAAGCCTAAGCCAACGTATCCGATGGCACCAGGTGTTTGTGATATTGTTTGATAGATGCCGCCGTTTGAATTTTTCTCTTGTAGTGTCTCGCTAAAGTTTTCGCTGTTCATGACATGGCTGAAGAAAAACTCTCGTGTTCCGGATGTACTATCTCTTCCTACAAGAACGATGGGTAGTCCTTCTGTTTTTTGTGTGCAACCACTAAATAATGATATGCAGATTACGCCGATGACGATGAGGCCTAATAACAGTTTTTTGAATTCTTTGTTTTTTGTTTCTTTGCTTATATTAATCACCTGATATGGTGAAAATAAATATTAAATATATACTTTATCAACATATACTATATTGTTATATATTGCTAACATTTCTCAATATAGTACTATAGAAATACTTATATTTAAGATTCAATTACATCCCTTGGGAAAAAAATATGGACGTTCGACGTGTGCAAGTAACCGGTGGATCATCATATGTTCTTACATTACCTAAAGAATGGATCACCTCTATGAAAATCAAGAAAAACGACCCACTAAGTATATCCACGCAATCTGATGGATCGTTACTTATCAGTTCAAAAATTGTTCAAGAATCTCAACAAAAAACAAAAGAAATCAATGTTGACCAGATTCATACACAGACGTATCTTCTAAGAAGATTAATCGGAGCATACATTGCAGGTGCAACCTCCATCAAAATAGTTTCCCGATCGAGAATTCCTTCTTCTGTTCGAATGACCATTCGGACATTCACTCAGGCAAGCATTGGTCCCGAAGTTGTTGAAGAAACCGATACATGTATCGTACTAAAAGATTTACTCAATCCTTTGGAAATGCCGTTTGATAAAACCATCAAACGCATGCATATCTTGGTGAAAGGAATGCATGAAGATGCAATGACTGCCCTTGAGACCGCAGACAAAGAACTTGCACACGATGTTGTTTTTCGAGACAGTGACGTTGATCGTTTGAACTGGTTAATAGCCCGTCAGCATAATAGTATCCTACAAAATGTCAGTCTCGCAGTGAAAATGAACATCACCATGGAAGAATCCTCCACATATTTTCTTATCAGCAGAATCATGGAACGGATCGGTGATCATGCGGTTCAAATTGCACAAAATATACTCCCGCTTATCGACGGAAAAGTAGATAAAAAAATCATTCATCGTCTGCATGCAGCAAGTGCTCTTGCAGTAGTGATTTTGAATACAAGCATTAACTCGTTTTTCCGCGAAGATATTCAAGCATCAAACGAAAACATAGAGTCCGTTGAACGCTTGGAATCACTTTGCGAAGAAATCAACACGTTTGCGCTTCAGCAAAAAGGATCCATAGCACTCTCTATAGGATATATCATTGAAAGCATACGACGCATAGGTGAATATGCAACCGACATCTCAGAAACAGTGATTAACCACGTAGTTGGAATACATACATAATAAATAAAAAGAAAAGATTATTCATCGAACGAATTATTTTTTCTTTGAGAACATCCGTTTGTCTTTGTTTTGTTCGTGAACAAGCCACAGAGCAATGGGGATACCCGTACCTGAGCGGTGCATCACGCTTTGTGATAGTTCTTTTATTTCTTGTTCAGGTGTGTGATTGCTACATGGTTCACAGATGAACATTTTATCTTCAAACACCAGACCTGATTTGTGTTCGTTCAGATCTATTATATGTTTACATTTTTCACAAGTTCTTTCCACCATAAAAACCTCTTAACCCTCGTCCCACATACAATATATCTATCATGTATATATATAAAACTCTTTGGGTCACCATACAATGTTCACCTTCATCTGCCAAACTCATGGGGGGAATCAAACGAGCGCGTATTACGTTTAGCTAAATATTCCTGTAATCTCCTAATTTCTTCATCATATCGCTTCAGGATGTCTTCACCGAGTTGCGTTAGGTGAGAACCTCCTCCGTTTTTTCCGCCAGTAACGGTTTCAACGATAGGACCTCCAACTGCATCGGACATCTCTTGGAGCTCAGACCATGCATGGCTATATGCCATCTTCATTGATTTAGCTACTTTTGTTAACGAACCATATTCTTTAATCTTATGAAGTAATTCAGCACGACCTTGACCAATAATACATTGATCATTAATTTCAAACCAAAGTTTTGCTTTTACCTGAAACATACGTTCAAATAGAATAGGTATTTCATAAATCTACCTTTCAGACAAATCAGACGAGTAACAAATCAGTTAATGTAAAATTGTTGAATAATACCACAGAACGTTTAGGTATTTTTTTCTTAGGGCGCTGCAAGTATTTTGAATCCATTTTTACTGTAGAAAGTTTTTTATAAAGACCGTTATTCTCCAACGAAAATAACGAATTATTTTGGATGGCTTGGTCATATGAAAAAAGAATACACAATATACATCAACGGAAAATGGACACCCTCAACAAGCAACAAAACATTTAACACCACAAACCCTGCAACTAGAGAAATCCTTGCAACATTCCCCCAAGGAACCAAAGAAGATGTCCTTAAAGCAATAAACGCAGCAGAACAAGCTTTCCCAAAATGGAAAAAAACACCGGCACCAAAACGAGGAGAAATCATCCTCACCGCAGCTGCAATCATGCGGAAAAAAAAGGATGAACTGGGAGAAACCGTCACTAAAGAAATGGGTAAAATCATCGCTGAAGGAAAAGGAGACGTACAAGAATCCATCGACTTCCTAGAATATATCGCGGGAGAAGGGCGCAGGCTCTTTGGAGAAACCACGCCATCTGAACTTGTCAATAAATTCTGTATGACAATACGACAGCCAATCGGAGTCGTTGGTTGTATCACACCCTGGAATTTTCCAACCGCTATCCCCTGCTGGAAAATAGGGGCAGCACTCATCGCTGGAGATACCATCATTTTCAAACCAGCGTCGATGACGCCATTGTGTGGCGCAAAACTCGTCGAGATCTTTGATGAAGCAGGACTTCCACCTGGAGTACTCAACTTTGTCACAGGACCTGCGAGCATCGTCGGCAACGAAATCGTGGAAAACCCAAGCGTCAAAGCAATCTCATTCACAGGAGGAGTCTCTGCAGGAATCGATGTGTACAGCCGTGCGGCAAAACACCTGAAATCCGTCGAAGTGGAGCTTGGTGGGAAAAACCCGCAGATCATCATGGATGATGCAAACATCGACCTTGCGATAGAAGGAGTTCTCTTTGGAGCATTTGGCAGTCAAGGACAACGATGCACCGCAACAAGCAGACTAATTGTTCATGAAAACGTCTACAACGAAGTCATCTCTAAACTTGTGAAACGAACAACCGCATTGAAAATCGGCAACCCACTTGACCCTTCAGTGAATGTCGGCCCGGTCGCAAGCGAAGATCAACAAAAAACCGTGCTCTCCTATATCGACATCGGCGTCAAAGAAGGAGCAAAACTCCTCAGCGGAGGAAAAAAACTATTTGGTGGAATCTACGATAAAGGGTTCTTTGTTCAACCAGCGATTTTCGAAGCGATACACGGTATGAGAATCACCAAAGAAGAAATCTTCGGACCAGTACTCAGCGTCATGAAAGTAAAAAACTACGATGAAGCAATCAAGATCGCTAACGACGTCGAATTCGGACTCTCCTCATCGATCTACACAAAAGATGTGAACCTTGCATTCAGAGCTATTGATGATTTTGAATCCGGGATCACGTACATTAACGCTCCAACTATCGGTGCTGAGGTTCATCTTCCCTTCGGTGGAATAAAAAACACAGGGAACGGCGGACGAGAAGCAGGAACCAGTGCAATTGATGAATTCACAGAGATCAAAACTGTGTTCATCGACTACAGCAATACATTGCAAAAAGCACAAATCGTCGAAGAATAATTTTTTTAAAAAATGCGGCAGAAATGCCAGCGTTTGTTGGGGCTGGCATTATCCCCCGTTAGTATACGTCATATTATTACGGAGATTGATGTTTTTGTTTATATAGATACAAAAGGGGTAGCCGAAAGTATTCAAAAGCATTGTCTCAAAAGTTAATTTCTATAATTAATGGTTAATCTTATCATATCATAAATGATTCTTAGTTTACGATGAAGCTATTTTCATGGAATGTCAACGGGATTCGTGCCGCAGAAAAAAAAGGTTTGTTCACATGGTTTCAGAAACAATCACCTGATATCCTTTGTTTGCAAGAGGTCAAAGCAACCCCTGATCAGGTTCCTGCACATGTGCGAAACACACCTGGATACTACATTTATTGGAATCCAGCTGAAAGAAAAGGGTACAGCGGCGTTGCAACATTTTCCAAACAAAAGCCATCTCAAGTGAACAATGGATTCGGCATCAAAAAATTTGACTCAGAAGGACGAATTCTTATCACAGAATACCCTTGGTTCACCTTGTTTAACATCTATTTTCCAAATGGTAAAAAAGACCAGGAGCGACTTAGGTATAAACTTGATTTTTATGAAAAATTTCTTTCGTATGCTGACACGTTGAAGGAATCTGGAAAACATATTGTTGTCTGCGGGGATTTTAACACTGCACATAAAGAAATTGATCTTTCGCGACCAAAAGAAAACGAAAAAATCTCAGGGTTTTTACCAGTGGAACGCGAGTGGATTGATACGTTTATTGACCATGGTTATGTGGATACGTTTCGGCATTTTCACAAAAACCCACATCAGTATTCATGGTGGGATCTTAAAACTGGTGCGCGTGCACGAAACGTCGGCTGGCGTATCGATTATTTTTTTGTCGACAAAAAATTTTTGTCTCATGTGCACAATGCATTTATTCTCCCTGATGTTGTTGGTTCTGATCATTGCCCGGTTGGCATCGAGATATCAGTATAATGAGAGGAGAATCACATGAAGGAATCACTTGATTTTATCTACAAAGAACAAAAAGAACTTGGAAAATTCGGAGGCATTGCTTCGCTTCTTGGCTGGGATCAGATGACCTATATGCCATCAGCAGGTGGGGAGGAACGATCCGATCAACTCTCGCTTATTTCACGCCTTGCACATGAGCGTGTCATCTCCGATGATTTTTACCATCACATCACCAGACTGAACGAACAACACACCTACGAGACACTTGGGAAAAAGGATCAGATGGTTGTAAAACGTTTACTTGATGATGTTGAAAAATCACGGAAAATACCTTCATCGTTTGTAGAAAAAATGTCAAAAACCACGACCCTTGCGTATATGGCATGGCAGGAGGCAAAAACACAAAACAAATACAAGCATTTTGCCCCGCATCTTGAGAAAGTAATCGGTCTTCAACGAGAATACTGCGATTACATGAGACTCCCAGGGCATCCCTATAACAGTCTTCTTGATGATTATGAAGAAGGCATGACTGTTGCAAAACTACAAACTGAGTTCTCGTTTTTAAAACCAAAACTTGTTGAACTCCTACAAAAAATCACTGCAAGCAAACGCTACGAAAAACAACAGGAGCTCAGCATCAAAGCAGATAAAATAAAACAACAAGAGATAAGCATGTTTCTTTTCCAAAAATTAGGGCTTACTCATGATAAAACACGTCTTGATGAATCCGCGCATCCCTTTACCACAACCATCGGAGACGATGATGTTCGCATTACAACAAATTATAATCACGATAACCCCTTGTTCTCATTTTTTTCAACTGTTCATGAAGCAGGACATGCGCTCTACGAGCTTGGTCTTCCTCAGAATGAATTAAAAGATACGGTGCTTTCCGATACACCATCACTTGGACTGCATGAATCCCAATCCAGGTTCTGGGAGAACATGATTGGCCGCAGCGAACCATTCTGGAGTTACTTTTACCCTGTTTTCAAAAAAACATATCCTGATGAATTACGACTCATGGATCCAATTACATGGTATCGGTTCATCAACCAAGTAAAACCTTCCCTCATCCGGGTTGAGGCTGATGAGCTCACCTATTGTCTGCATGTAATCCTTAGGTTCGAACTTGAGCTGCTCTTGATCGAAGGAAAAGTTACTGTTACTGAGCTTCCTTCAGTGTGGAATCAGAAAATGAATGAGTACCTTAGTGTGGTTCCTCAAACAGACCAAGAAGGAGTCCTTCAAGATATGCATTGGAGCGGTGGGGATTTCGGATATTTCCCCACCTATGCAATTGGGACGATCTACGCAGCACAACTCTATTATCAACTCACTAAAGAACACCCAAAGATCACAAACGAGATCGGATGGGGGGAGTTTTCAACGACGCTACAATGGCTTCGCACTCATATTCACTGTCACGGAAGAACATTGACTGCAGATGAAATCATCAAAAACACCTGCGGGGAAGGATTAAATGCAAATGTATTCGTTACATATCTAAAAGATAAATACTACCAATTATATGACCTATCATGAGGAGTAAATATGCCAGCAACATTAATAATGGTCCGGCATGGGCAATCGCAGTGGAACCTTGAAAACCGGTTCACCGGATGGGTAGATGTCCCCTTATCAAAAAAGGGTAGAGATGAAGCAACATCAGCAGGAAAGAAACTTTGTGATGTCCATTTTGATACTATCTATGTTTCCCATATGCTTCGTGCGATTCAAACACTTCACTATATTCTTCTTGAGTTACACGATCAGCGGATCCCGATTTTCCATCATGAAGAAAAACGAGTCCAAAACTGGGAGTATTACACGGGGGATCACAGTAAAGAGCTTCCTGTGTATCAGTCGGTTGACCTTGCAGAGCGCCACTATGGAAAGCTTCAGGGGTTAAACAAACAAGAAACCATGGATAAATACGGTAAAGACCAGGTTCATCTCTGGCGACGAAGCTACGATATCAATCCTCCGGATGGGGAAAGTCTGAAAAACACGCTGGAGCGGACGTTACCCTACTATACATCACATATTCTCCCTGAACTTAAACAAGGTAAAACCGTGCTTGTTGTTGCCCATGGAAACAGTCTTCGCTCCATTCTTATGCATGTGGAAAACGTCTCAGAAACTGTGATTCCTACGATGGAGATACCTACAGGGGTTCCTATTGTATATACCTTTGATGATTCCATGCGTTTAACAGATAAAAAACTTCTGTCTGATGAGCTTATGACAAAGGCATAAACCTATATACTTCTTTTTTATTCACATCTTTTAATTAATATTGTTATTCATATAAAAAAATAATAGGATTGAAACCATGGTTGATATGAATGTTCGTTGCCCTCGTTGCGGGGAAATCGTCTCCTTTTCTGGTATTCCTGGTGAACGCAGGGTGGTCTCATGTCCTTCGTGTGGTACTGATGCAAGACTTTCATTTCCTGGCGGAGAGATACAAACTAGTGAGAATACTATTGAGGTGTCTCATCTTCGAAAAGTGTACGATGATCTGATCGCTGTGGATGATATCTCATTTAATGTGAAAAAAGGAGAAATATTTGCATTTCTTGGGCCGAACGGCGCAGGGAAAACAACAACTGTTGAAATCATCGAGTCTATCAGAAAACCAACTGCTGGATCTGTGAAACTCCTAGGTAAAGACATCAAAACCCAGTTTAATGCTGTAAAAGAGTACATTGGTATTCTTCCGCAGGAGTTTCATTCGTTCGAACGACTCACTGTCAGAGAGACTCTAGTGTATTTCTCAAAACTCTACAAAAAACAAGCAAATATCGATGAGATCATTACCGCGATGGATCTTACGGAATACACAAAAAAACTGTATCGTAATCTTTCTGGTGGACTGAAACAGCGTGTTGGAGTCGCGATATCACTAGTGAATGATCCTGATGTCGTTTTTCTTGATGAGCCGACGACTGGTCTAGACCCAAAGGCGCGTCGTGAGGTATGGATGGTGATCGCTAATCTTCGGAAACGAGGAAAAACCGTGTTTCTTACTACGCATTATATGGAAGAAGCAGAGTTTCTTGCTGATCATATCGCAATTATTCATAAGGGAAACATCATCGCAGAAGGATCTCTGGAGGAGTTAATTGATCAGTATGGCACGGGCAGCACCATGCACATTAAAAAATGTAAAGATCCTATGGAGACAATTGATATTCTCAAAGAAAAAGGATACGATGTGCTGTCCACGGGAAACGGAGATATCGCAGTGAAAATCCCTCATAAAGAACGCGTCTTAGAAGTTCTTTCTGATATGCGACATGCATGTATTGAATATGAAAATATAGATATCAGACGATCCAATCTTGAAGAGGTGTTTTTGAATCTCACTGGTGCGAAACTCGCGGAGGAGAAATGAACCTAAGAATTATCGGTGTTGATTTTGTTGTAAGTTTCAAAGGATGGATCCGTAGCAAAGGAACCATTTTTTGGTCGATTTTCTTTCCGGTCCTGTTGATTTTGCTGTTCGGTGCAATCTTCTCTGGTTCAGATAGTCCTTCGTATACGCTTCAGATTCAGGATCTTGATGACTCTCAGAGCTCGCAGATGTATCTTGATATGTTAAAAAATATTTCTATTCTTAAGATAGAGATGATTAACGCATCAGAGAACATCACTGATTACATCCAAAAAAATGATCTCAAAGGTGCTATGGTGATACCTAAGGGTTTTGGTGACACCATTGCTTTATCACATATTGACAAAGACGCATCGGTGAATCTTTCGTTTTACTTTGATCCATCTGACCAGGGATCAACATCGGTTGTCCGAAGCATCATCGGCAGCAGTTTGCAAGAATTCAATTTAGCGCTATCTAAAGGGAGTCATACCATTGGTATGGACTCGGTGAGCACTATTACAAGTAACTTCAAGTATATTGATTTCTTCATCCCAGGTATGATCGGGTTTACAATCATGCAGCTCTGCATTTATGGGAGCATTGAACGTAACACAAAATATCGTAAAGATGGTATTCTGCGAAAGCTTCTCACCACCCCGATCACAAGAACGGAATGGTTACTATCAAAAATGTTGTTTACGATGTTTCTTTCGCTGTTCTCTACACTCATCGCATGTCTTATCGGTATTCTTGTCTGGGGTGTGGTCATTCATGTTAATCTTTGGATGATTACGATTATTTTTGCTACAAGCTTCCTCTTCTCAGGGATCGGGATGATTATCGGACGGTTTGTTAAAGAAGAAGAAACCGCGGATACAGCAGCTGGTGCAATTAGTTTTCCAATGATGTTTCTGGCTGGGACTTTTTTCCCCCTGCAGCAGATGCCTATGTTTCTTCAGGAATTCGCAAAGGTTCTCCCACTTTACTACGTCAATGAAGGATTGCGAAATGCGATGATTAGTCTGGATTTTGATAAAGCAGCGTATAACGGAATAATCGTCATCGTCTTTGCACTTGTGTTTTTCATTGCAGGTGTGCTGCTTACGAAATGGAAAGAAGATTAATAAATAATTACGGTCAAGCCCGCTCACGTCTCATAGGGAGTTTCCATTAAAAATTCACTAATTTGATAAATTTTGGTAAATGTTGATGGAACCTACAACGTACACATGTTTGTTTGGTTTTATTGAAATGAAATTTGAAGTATTTCCATTAATAAAATAAAACGAAGTTATACTTTTATGGCAATTTGAAAGCCATTTGAAATGAAAAAAAGAAATATATGTAAAAAGTAAGTAACAAGCAGATGTAACCATATGTTTTTAAAGAAATAAATGTTTAAGAAAATATAATCTTGGGAGGTCGTGATTAATATGAGAGATAAAAGAAAGAACGTGTATAGATGTATGATAGTGTGCGCAATGTTTGCATTACTGATGATGAGTTCTTTATCGGCTGCATTCATGCAGAAAGTGACGAATCAATTAAAACAACAGGATAAAGAATCATGGGAAAATCGTATCAGTGTGACTATCCCTATTGCATCCTATGAGATTGCCCTGAACGATCAAACATCAGAAATTAGTATTAACGGATTCGGCAGGATACCTACACCAGGATGCCCGGATCTTCCATCGAGAATATTTTCTATCGCAATCCCGCCGGGGGCACAGTTTCTATCTCTTCAGTATAAAGTGAATAAAGAGCGTATCCTTGAAGGAAGTCATGATATCGCTCCAGTCCCCCTTACCCAGGTGATCGGGGAAGAAAAACAGGGGCTTCTTGCTCAACGACAACGAGAGTATGATACTCAATATACTCAGGTGTATGGCAGTGACGCTGCGTATCCTGCTTCAGCTGTTGAATATGTTCGTTCTTCAGGATACCGAAAATACAATCTTATTGATATACGTGTGAATCCAATAAGGTACCAGCCTTTGTCTGGTATTCTGACATATTATCCGGAAATAACTATCGATGTATTCTATCAGTTCCCCAAACGTTCCGTTACCATGATCAACGATCATCTTGAAAGAACCGAAACGATCGCTCACGACATTATTTTTAATTATGATGAAGCACAGACATGGTATCCCCCTGAAAAATCTCTACTACAGGGAACACATGACTATGTCATCATTACTCTTGGTTCATTGACATCATCGGTGACGCCATTAGTAGACTGGGAGACCATCAAGGGGAGAAACGTTGAAGTAGTGACGACCTCATGGATTGCATCCAACTATGCAGGATATGACCTGGCTGAGAAAATCAGAAACTTTCTCAGAGACAAGTATCCCTCAGATGAATGGGGAATTGAAGACGTGCTCCTCGTCGGTCATTACGATGATGTTCCCATGCGCCGCTGCTGGCAGGATGTCGGTTACGGAAAACCTGAGACTGATTTTTACTATGCAGAGCTGTCCCTTGCGGACAGTGCTTCATGGGATGCAGACGGCGATCATCAATGGGGAGAAGACTCAGATCCTATTGATTTCTATAACGAAGTAAACGTTGGTCGTATCCCCTGGAGCAGCGCAAGCACTGTGGCAAGCATCTGCCAAAAATCTGTAGCATATGAACAAAACGAAGAACTCTCGTATAAGAAAAACATCCTCCTCCTAGGGGCATTCTTTTGGGATAACGACCCGAACCCCCGAACAGACAATGCAGTGCTCATGGAAGCAAAAGTGGATCAACCATGGATGGAGAACTGGACAATGACCCGCATGTACGAACAAGGATATTCAACCTATCCCATGGATTATGATCTGACGTATAATAACGTAAGAGACATCTGGTCTGCTGGGACCTATGCGTTTGTGAACTGGGCTGGTCATGGGTCAGAAACCGAATGTGTCAGATATCATCCTTCAATGACTGATTTTGTCAATACTCAGACGTGTAATTATTTGAACGATGCCTATCCAGCGATCATATTTGCTAACGCTTGTAGCAATTCAGACACGGATTATCTGAATCTCGGTCAGGCTATGCTTCAGCGCGGAGCCGTTGGTTTTGTTGGAGCAACAAAGGTAGCATTTGGATGCCCTGGATGGGATAATCCCTATGATGGATCCGGTCAATCCTTGGATTATTTCTTCACAACCTTTGTCACATCTGGTGATTACACACAAGGCCAAGCACATCAAACAGCATTAAGAAACATGTATACCTATGGTCTCTGGGACTATCAAAAATATGAAACATTTGAATGGGGAGCACTCTGGGGCAACCCAGATCTTGGCATGGGGCCGCCACCATTCATCCGAATCCTTCTCCCCGATGATCTACCAGAATATATCGAACCAGGTATCGCTACACCAATCACTGTTCAGATGTATGAAGGAGTCGAACAATATGTACCTGATAGTGGTATGTTACATTATCGCTATAACGGCGGCGAATGGCAGACCACTACATGGGAACCACTCGGTGGTGATCTGTTCCAAGCTGTTTTACCTGGTGGATATTGTGGTGATTTACCAGAATATTACTTCAGCGCTGAAGGTACAACCAGTGGCATTGTAACCAACCCTACAAACGCTCCAGATGATTTGTATACTGCTACGGTCGGGACTTATATAACAGTCATAGCAGACGATTTTGAGACTGATCAGGGCTGGATCGTTGAGAATATTGGCGTAATGTCTGGGAGTTGGGAGTGCGGTGTCCCTGTTGGTGGCGGTGACCGTGGTGATCCACCCACAGACTTTGATGGATCTGGCCAGTGTTATCTGACTGGCAACCAGGATGGTAATTCCGACGTCGACGGTGGCCCAACACGATTGATATCCCCGACTTTTGATCTTAGCGGAGCAGTTGATCCTCTTCTTCAGTATGCCCGATGGTTCACCAATGATGACCTTGACCAAGATCGTCTCATTGTAGAAATCTCAAATGACAATGGAGCATCATGGATATTGATTGAAAGTGTACCTGATACCCATGGCTGGGTAAAACGGACGATTCACATCGCAGATTATGTTTCACTCACCTCACAGGTGAAGGTGAGGTTCAGCGTCGCTGATGTCCCGAACAATTCAGTGACTGAGGCTGCGATTGATGATGTAAAAATCTTCTACACAGAATGCAATATGTTCTTTACTGTAGACGGGCAGGTCTTTGAAGACGATGGAGAAACACCTGCGCTTAACCCTGAAGTGACAGTCGTGAATCTGAATACCGCTGAATCATGGCAAGCAGTGGTTGGTACGGATTCATCCGTCTATTCTGTTGTTCTGACGTCAGGGGACGATGTAAATGTTGGTGATGTTCTACGTGTCATCGCACGGAATCAAACCTCAGCAAACATTTCTGTAACTGAGAATACAGTAACCCAGAGTCAGATGAACGCGCATGGTGTGACTATTGATATGGTGCTTGATGTGTATTACCTGGATCTATCTGATTTTCCCATGTATCCAGCACAATCACCGTATCATGAGATGTGTGGTCCTGCTGTTGCCCAGATGACCTTGAATTATTTGTGGTGGAATAGGACCCAGGACCCAAGTGGTCCACCAATGATTTTCGACAACCAACAATTGCTCTATGACACTGGACATGCAAACAACACCAATCAAAGTCTCCCCTATCTTGATACGCAAGGGATGTGGAACCTTATCCAATACCGCAAACCTATGCCCTACACCACCTACGGGTACAATTTTTTCAAAAACGCAAATACCGATCAAACCTTTATGCTTAAACAAATCTGCTTGTGGATCAACTACACCGTTGGAACCTACGGAGGACATAAACCAGGACATCCCTCTAATGTCCCTGCACTCGTACCAACCTATGGCGACTATAGTAACTGGATGGCGGTCCGAGGCATCCACACCAACAATAGTGCGTATCCACTTCCTAGTGCACTCACCGTCTATGGATTCTGGGTCAACGACCCCTACCCCGGTATCGGTGGCCTTGGTGAAAACAGCTATAAAACCATTGATCAATGGACCACACAATACTACCTACCACTTGTATCCAGTGACATCTATAATGGAAAATATGTCGCCATCTGCGACCCACCAGAAAGCACACAAGAATGCAACCTAAAATACGCCCAGTCGCCAGCCCAATTCACCACTGAACAGAAACAACTCATTGCACTCACGCAAAACAGCGCAGCGAAAGCATCACCGGATCTCATCATCCAAGCAAACCAATGCACCATTAAAGCAGCAATCGACGGAGTGAACCAGCAACTTCTCCCCCAGGATACTGAGTTTGCAACAATATTCAAAGACACTATTGCCAGTACTCCGCTCTTCGTCCAAAACCTCAATGGTGACAACTATTATATCGTATCATTTACACGAGCAACTACAGATCAGACTGTTGCTGTTGTTCTGATTAATGCAAACGATGGCAGCTTCAAAGAAGCATCATGGACACAAGAACCGGTGAAGTATCTACCGATATCTAAAGACGATGCACAAAAACTTGTTTTACAAACAATAAAGATGGTGAAAGGTAATACAGAAACCCAACAGATAATAACCAGCGAACTCGTCTACCGAGGATCATCACCCTACTATCCAGAATGGAGAATCTCAATCAATGATCACACGTATTTTGTCAATCAACAAGGAGAATTGATCGAATAAAATAGGATCTGCGTCTCATTAAAAGATTTACAAAGCCACTTTATACAGTGACA
>JAPKYE010000068.1 GCA_026394495.1 Methanobacteriota archaeon
TGCGACAGAGGAATTTGAGATGTTGCAGCGGATGGAACATGAAGACTTCGCAGACATGAAAGTGAATAAAGTAACCAATCCTGAGGACATTGTGGCGATGCAGAAAACTGTTCAAAAGGTTCATATCGAAGATGCGTTAAAGAAATATATTGTTACTCTTGTGCAGCGGACGCGTTCTGATCCGCGTATCGATGTTGGGATTAGTCCTCGAGGGTCTATTGCTGTTTTTAAGTTGGCGAAGGCGCATGCGGCTTTTTATGGGCGTGATTATGTGGTGCCTGATGATGTGAAAAATGTTGTGCTGCCTGCGCTTTCTCATCGGTTGATTTTGAAGGCAGAAGCACGAATTAGGGGTGTGAAAGCAGAGGGAATTATCACAGAGTTTCTTCAGGGGATACCGATCCCAGCGGTCGAGTGAATATGCGTACACGAAAACTTGCGGGAATCATCGCAGGATGCCTTGGGTTAATCATTCTTGGTCTTTGGTTGATGGACTGGCATGTTTTGTTATATATCGTGCCTTTAGTGACGTTGCTTTTTATTGGAATCGTATGGTTTTCCTCTGAAGAGATTCAGATTTCAGCACATCATCAGATTAATCAGTCTACAGTCTTTGAAGACAGTAGCATCGTTGTCACACTTACGGTAAAAAATCAGGGGGATCGGCTGTATTTTGTTGAGCTTTATGATGAGCTGCCTGATCGTGTGATCGTCACGAAAGGAACCAACTACGCAGTATTTTCATTAAAACAAAATGAAGAGATCACACTCATCTATGAGATATTCTGTCCTCTTCGCGGGCTGTATCCGATTGGTCCTCTGCTGGTTAGACGACGGGATCTTCTCGGATTATTCTACCGGGAGACCTCCATCGATGATCGTGTGGATCTTACGGTCGTCACACCCGTAGAAACTATTCGTGATATCAGGGTAAAATCACGGGTGAACCCGTATCCTGGGATCATGCAGACACATCGAGCAGGTGTCGGTACTGAGTTTCATGGTGTACGTACCTATGCTGCTGGTGATAGTTATAAGCGGATCAACTGGAAAAACTCTGCACGGTGGAACAATCTCATGGTTAATGAATTTGAATCTGAAAGCACTACTGATGTCATCCTGATGTTAGATGCCCGTGAAAATCAGGTTGATGGCGGATCATTAAAACATAATCCTCTTGAATATGGGATAAAAGCGGCTGCGACTCTTGCCTCTCTTTTTTTGAAACGACGTGATCGTGTCGGCCTTATCATCTATGGTGAATCTAACGGTAAACTCATCTGGATGTACCCTGAATCAGGCAATACGCAGCTGTACAAACTCATCAAAGAACTTGTGCAAATAAAACCAACAGGTATTTTCACAATTCAGGCAGCAATCAACACTGCTGTTGGTCATATGCTTCCGAAAAAATCGCTGGTTGTTTTTATTTCTTCATTAGAGGGGGATCCTACTCTTGTTGCTGCTGTAGAAACATTAAAGGCTCTTAGCTTTGACGTGTTGATTATTTCTCCGTCTCCTCTTGATATCGAACATCTTGCACATCAAGGAGACATCGAGTATGATCTTGCCCTTAAAACGCTTTCTCTTCAAAGAAACATCGTTATCTCTCAACTGCGTGGGACCGGAGTACGTATCGTTGATTGGGACCCAGCAGAGCCTTTGGCATTGGCTTTGAAGGAGGTGGAACAATACCAGATACGACGATAACGGTTCTAAAAAGAAAACTCTTGAGCATGAAGATGGGGGCGTTGATCCTTCTTTGCATCATTAATACGGTGGTGTTGGTAAGTTATGTGAAGCTGTCTTCTACTTTTTATGAACCTTTTGATCCTTATTTTATATCGTTTTTGTTTTCTGTTGTCAGTATCATTCTTGGTTTTGTTATCTCTGCGATGATACGGCTTCCATCTAAAATTAGGTTATGTATCAACATTGGATTTCCGAGTATTTTCTCACTTGCACTCATTGTTATGTGTTATGTTGTCGATATCTCAGTGTTACAAGGGATATTGCAGGCTTTTTTTAAGGTAATACTGATGCTTGTCTTAGGTTCGATGGCTATTCTCTTTGCATACGGCGTTTTTCGGGCAAATAGAACCGCAATTATTGATTCTGGTGTCGGTCTGATGGTTCTTTATTTCATACCAGCTTTTCTTTCAGTGTTCTTTGAATTCCCAATCACTGATATATGGGTGATTGTTGCTTTTTTCATCGGTTATCTTCTCCTTCTTGAACTTACCTGTACATCATTATTTTTCACGCAGGTTCTTAAGAACATTACACCAAACAGCAATTTGAACGAATTGGTTATTCAACGGTTCAACATGGTTGTGAACTCTTATCTTCTTTTCATTTTGGTTATTTTTTTCTTCTGTGTTCTGATCACGAGTAGCGTTGCTTTGATAAGCAGTTTTTTCGTAAGTGAAGGATCTTTTAGTTTTTTCTCTATCGATCTTGGTTCGCTTACCGGTTTATACTTTTTTATTGTGTTGACGCTAATTAGTTTAGTATTATTCTGGCTACTGGTGCCTGTGTCGAAAAAACAGAGCATCATCCAGTTTTTACGGTCAAACAAAACACATGATAAATGATGTTTGCTTTTTTGTTACCAAAAGAAGGACAACAAATTAGAAACACATGCTATCAGGTATTTGATTCGAGTATCTGGAGTATCTGAAATTATCAGGTGTCCTGCTTGGGCTGTCTGGTAACTAAGGGATAAACCTAATGACATTCCAATTATTAGTCCCAATAATAGGCACAATCCTAAAAACAATCCCAGCAGACCCAGGATGTCCCGTGTTTTTCTAAAGAATGCTATGCCCCCAAGAACAATAGATATTATCGAAAGAATGATGAGTATATTTGCGCAAAATACAACAAATGAAAAAGCTGCGAAATTAGTGAGACGAAGGAGGATGAGGAGGATGAGAACCCAAATAAGTGAAATAATCGAAATGATAATGCTGTATTTTCCTAAGGAGAATCGGCTTTTGATAGTAATGGTTTCTCCACAGAAAGGGCATTGTTTCACGGTATCGGCTATAGGTGATTGACAGTGTGAACAGAGCATGGTTTCACAATACGATGGTAACCATTAGAAACTTAAAATGATATCTCCTTAAAGGATGAGGTATCTACGTATCTGATAACTATTGAAGAGAAGATACGGAAAAAATAATTGTCGATGTTTAGAAATGATGCATTAAAAAATGAAAAAAAAATTAAGTTTGTTTGTATCCGATGGAGAAATGTGCTGATGATCCATCTGTGTTTTGTGTTCTTAGTTGTTGTAGTTCTTGTAATCGGATCACATTGACATCGATATGGTTTTCTTTAAGAAGCGCGATTATGCCGGGTATGTGACCGTCTCCAACAATTGCGATGATGTTTGTGTGTTTGGTGTGAAGATGCAGAAGTCTTTGTGTCATGTAGGTGTTTCGTTCGTCGATGAGTGTTTTTTTTATTGTGGGAAATTGTTTTCCTATTTCTTGGAGGTATGAGTCAAAGTCGTTTTGTACGTTTTTTAGTTCGTGTTCCAAGCGTTTTTTGTTTATGAATAATCCGCCGAATCCGCTGAGGAAGAGTTTGAGTTTTTCGCGTATCGGCATTGTTTTCCACATGGTGATGAAGACGTGTTGGGTGTTCATGTCGATGAACTCTAAGGGGAGTTGGTGGGTTTGTGCGTAGTCGATGGTCGTCATCATTTCGTCTCCTGGTTGTACGCCGTATTCGTTTGCCATGTTTTCTTGGAAACGTGCAAGGATTTTGTAGATTGCGGGGAGTTGTTTTGATGCGTTTTTGTATGCTTCTGGGTTTGTGCGTTTTATCATGATTCCTTGGTATCGTTGGATGTCGAGTTCTACGCAGAGGCAGTCTGGTTGTTTTTCGTCAAATAGTGATAGGAGCATGGGTGAGAGATTGAAGACGTGTCCGGTTCCGATGAGTGTGATCATGATGTTTTTTCCTTTTTTTGTGTGGTGGCATATAATGTTGGGGTTTTTTTAATCTTGTTTTTTTCAATTTACCCGCCATTTTACGACAATAGTCGAATTCATTATCGACAGCTATAAATACTATGGATGGTACTTCTATAATCATGTGTAACGTAATAGACGACTATCGAGAAGAGGACCTTTCCGATATTTGGTTAAAAATAGAGAGAAGAATACGAATGCTTTGCTAACCCGTCTCTCTCTTTTTTTATTTTTTTTATAAATTTTTTAAATGGCTTTATTAAGGGCTCTTTTGTTTTTTCCTTCGAGAAAAGATGTAGGATATAATCATTAGTATTACAACCACGATGATTACAATGAATGCAGCAATAAGGATAAGCCAGATATTTGATTGGGTTTCTTCGGCCCCCATTATGGTAAATGTTGTTGGGTTGTTTTGATTGTTGTATTCTGTTGAAATCCACGATCCGCTCCTTAAAACTTTTGAAATTCTTACTTCATCTAATTTTCCATTTGTAAAAGACCCCGAACCAAACCCTGTGTATCCAACTGTACAACTACTTGAATCAACTCTACCAGTTATAGCACCACCACTGCCACCATATGATGATGACTCTGTCCCATTTATGTATAATTTAATTCTTGTCGAACTGTCTGTTGGATAAACTCCTACAAAATGATACCAAGCACCGCTCCCTTGAGTTGAATTTGAAAATTTGTAATCATACGAACCAGGATTGTTGTTTTGTTGTCCTGCTAGATTATTATTACCATTAAACCAAAAATTATACCCATTCCCTTGAGTAGACTGATCTGTTGTTTTACCAATTATTGAATTAGTGGTCCCTAAAACATCGATATTCATCCAAGCTTCCAACGTCATCGCCCCAGTCCATCTCAAACTTGATGGATTGCCAAAGTTAATAAAATCTGAATCGCCATTCAAATCAATACAGTTACCAATCTTCCCTGTTGCACCACGCACACTATTATTATTCACATCAGTTAAAAACCCATTATTGTTGTAACTCGTGCTATCAAAATATGAGCCTGATGCTTCTCCTACATGCCATACTGCAAGATAATTTGAATCCCATGTTCCTTCTTGGTTTTGTAGATGGTAATATGTTGGGTTTCCATAATACATGTAAATGATGGTGTCAACTGATGAACTTAGACTTGTGATATTGACCCAGACGATAAGATCTCCCGTTGTTTGGTTATATGTTTCAATTTCGTGACTATATACTAATGTGCTTAATACATCAGTGAAAATAATGTCGTTTCCATCTGACCGCACTTTACTTGCATCTAAAGTGGTTGTGATGAGTATTGGAAAGTTATTGAGGTCTGCTGCAACTTTGGTGTGATCGATAGTAATATGTTTTCGATATTGCCAGCTGTTATCAAACCAGTTTTCTCCCACTCTGCTGCTTGCAGCACAAGTATTAATACCATGAAAAACGGTAAAAACACTGCCCATCAGCATAAAAAATATCACTAAACTAAATATCTTATTCATACGTCCACTCATTCCAGATTATTATGCAATACTATGGTTCCTTTATAAATCATTTCCTAAAAAAAGAAAATAAGGAAAAAAAGGAGTGAAGCACGAATAATTATATGATCCACTTCATCTTTTTTTTCTTTTCTAATATCGATAATGATCGGACTTGTACGGTCCCTCAACTTTGATGCCAAGATATTCTGCTTGTTCTTTTGTAAGCGTTGTGAGTTTCACTCCAAGTTTCTCCAGATGTAATCGTGCGACTTCTTCATCGAGGATCTTCGGCAGCATGTACACGCCGACCTCATGTTTCTTTGACCACAGCGCCATCTGCGCAAGCATCTGGTTCGTAAACGAATTACTCATCACGAAACTTGGGTGTCCACTTGCACATCCAAGGTTCACAAGCCGTCCCTCAGCGAGAACGTAGATTTCATGACCATCAGCAAAAACGTATTTGTCCACCTGTGGTTTAATATTGATTTTCTGCACATCAGGTAGTTTGTTGAGTTTACTCATCTGGATCTCAGAATCAAAATGCCCGATGTTACATACGATCGCCTGATCCTTCATATGTTTCATGTGTTCTGCGGTGATCACATCGAGGTTTCCGGTTGCAGTCACGTAGATGTTGCCTTCAGCTAGGCTATCTTCGATTGTTGTTACTTCGTAGCCTTCCATAGCTGCCTGCAGCGCACAAATCGGGTCGACCTCTGTGACAATCACCCGTGCACCAAAGCCTCTCATCGACTGAGCGCATCCTTTTCCCACTTCGCCGTATCCGCAGACGACAACGGTTTTTCCTGCAACCATCACACCGGTTGCTCGTTTAATCCCATCTGCTAGGCTTTCTCTGCATCCATACAGGTTATCAAACTTTGATTTTGTCACTGAGTCATTTACGTTATACGCAGGAAACAGCAAAGTTTTTTTGTCCATCATCTGATACAATCGATGTACACCAGTTGTTGTCTCCTCGGAAACACCTTTGATTTCTTTTATCATTTTCGTCCAATGCGTTTTATCTTCAGTATAGGTTTCTTTTAAGCAGTTCATCAGTTCAAAAAAATCTTCGCTTTCTTCATGGTAATCTTTTTCTAAGAGTTTAGGTTTTTTCTCAACCTCAAAACCCTTATGAATCATGAGGGTCGCATCACCACCATCATCAACAATGAGCTGCGGTCCTTTCCCGTTACCAAAATCTAGAGCCTTCTTCGTGCACCACCAGTACTCCTGGAGCGTCTCTGCTTTCCACGCAAACACTGGTATTCCCGATCGAGCGATCGCAGCAGCAGCATGGTCCTGCGTTGAAAAAATGTTGCAGCTTGCCCAGCGGACATCTGCACCAAGTTTAACCAGTGTTTCGATGAGTACCGCAGTCTGAAGCGTCATATGAAGACTACCGGTGACACGAGCACCTTTCAATGGTTTCTTTGGGCTGTATTTCTCCCGTACCGCCATAAGCCCTGGCATCTCTTTTTCTGCAATCTCAATCTCTCGTCTTCCAAAATCAGCAAGACCGATGTCCTTTACCTTATACTCTTTTTGTACTGCCATCATAGCGTCACGTTCCTTTTTTTTTATTTTACGATTAGTTTTGCGTCAACCACGCACACATTGCGCTCATAAACAAAAACCGGGTTTAAATCCATCTGATCGATATGATCTTTTAGCTCCTCAGCAAGATGTGACATTTTTAGTAGAAGATCAAGTACTGGTTTTTTACTGGTTTTCATACCGCGGAAACCCTCAAGAAGTTTTTTTCCTTTGATTTCCTCGATCATCTGCTCCGCATCATATTTTTCAATAGGAACAACCCTGAATACTACGTCTTTGTACAACTCGGTGAAAATACCTCCTATCCCAAACATGATTGTTAACCCAAATGTAGGATCTCTTGAAAGCCCGATGATGATCTCAGCGCTTTTTTCTGCCATCTGATCCACAAGAAGGTTCTCGGTGGGGAATTTTTTGCGAAACACATTGAATGCTTTCTTCAACTCCTCATTGTTTTGGATATCTAGTTGCACACCGCCGACATCGGTTTTATGAAGAATATTTGGTGTACAAACCTTTAACGCTACAGGATATTTCAGATCAAGTTTTTCTAGATCATTTTCTGTTTTTACTATCGCATAAGTTGTTGTTGGAATACCATATGCTTTGAGAAGATCTTTTACCTCGTTTTCTGCAAGAGGACCGGACCTCTCAAGAAGTGTTTGTATCTGTGGCTTCATGGTTTTACACCTTTTTTCGTTCATCAATCACACGTTTTGCTTTTAAACCTGTCTCTGGGATAGAATTTGGTGGTAACACCTCGATTTTCGGGGTGAACACAAGGACAGATTGGATATCGTTCTTTAATTTCTGTGCGAGCGTCTCCATCTCGTATTTACTCACGATTTGTTTCGTCTCAACCTCAACCGTTAGCATATCCACATTGTTTTCAGTGTAAAGAACCATCCGCCAGTTTCCTCCGACCGCAGTATGGTTCATGAGTACGGATTCAATCTGGCCAGGGAAGATATTGGTACCGCGGATAATAATCATGTCGTCGCTGCGCCCTTTGATCATCGAGTGTTTCACATGTGTTCGACCACATTCACAGATGTCCTGGTCATAGAGACGGGCAAGATCCCTTGTCCGATATCGCAGTAGCGGCATTCCTTCTTTTGTAATGGTCGTAAGAACGATTTCACCTTCTTCCTCTACATCAACAGGTTCTAAGGTTTTCGGATCAAGACACTCGACAATGAAATGATCCTCCCACAGATGCAGTCCATCATGCTGATCGCAGTCTGTTGAGACGCCAGGGCCGCACATCTCGGTTAAACCATAAATATCATGTACATCCATATTCCAGGTTTCCATAATCCGTTTCTTAAGTCCGGGTGTAAACATTTCCGCTCCGAAAAGACCGTTGCGCACCTTGAGTTTTTTTGGATCCATATTCATTTCTTGTGCTACTTGACCAAGGCGCATCGCATAGGAGGCAACACCAGAAATAAACGTGGTACCATAATATTCCATGAGTTTCAGTTGCCGCTCTGTTTGCCCCTGCCCCGATGGGATCACAAGGGCACCGACTTTTTGTGCACCATAGTGAAAACCAAATGCGCCAGTAAATGTTCCATAAGGGATCGGGTTTTGGAAAACATCTTTTTTTGTAAGACCAGACATTGTAAGACATCGTGCCATCACCTCAGACCACACCTCAATGTCTCCTCGAGTGTAACAGGCGGTAATCGGAATGCCTGTGGTGCCTGAGGATGCGTGCAGTTCGATGCAGTTATCTAGGGGTGCTGCCATCAGACCAAACGGGGCGTTCAGCCGGAGATCGTCTTTTGTGGTTAACGGAAGTTTTCTGATATCTGCAAGTGTTTTAATGTCATCTGGTTTTATTTTTAGATCCTTGAATTTTTTCTTATAGTGGGGGACATTTTCGTAGACAAGATGAACGGTTTTTTTAAGACGCTCTAGTTGTATTCCTTTTATTTTGTTTTGTGGCAGTGTCTCCATTTTCGCGTTGAACATATTCCCCATATAGCTCCCACGCCAGGAATAGAATGATTCTTATTAAGGTTTGGCGAAAACAGACGAAATAACATCAGGGTTTTTTAAAGAAAGAATTCCACCGGTCTATAGCGAAACGAAGTGAGCGGTGACCAGTGGTCAGAGAAACAACAATAAAACCTGTTTTTATTAGATGACTTTTGGTAGTGCCACTGCCATTATTGATCCAAATGAACAGCAGCTAGGCACTACTAGGAGAAATTTTTATGGATCGTATTAGCGGATGTTATGCCGAAGTTCGACACTGCAGTTCAAGTGTCGGAAGAAATGTTTTGCACATGAGCTTTAAGACCAAATACTGCCACGACATATTTGACTTTCCGGACGTGTAAAAACGTTGCGAAGAGATTTTTCGAGAGGTTTGCGAAAAACATCGGTGGATTCTTCGAGAAATTGGATTTGATTAAGACTATGTCCATATCATCATCGACGCGGGAACCAAAGGACCAGCGGACGTTGCAAAAGCTTTCAAAGGAACTTCTGGGAAAAAAATTCTAACAGAGTTCCCCTATATAAAAAAAAACTTTCTTTTGGGGTAGCGGATTCTGGAGCCCGATATTCTATTTCGACGGCCTAGGCGAAAGAACCATCACAGATATGGATGCGTATACGCAAAACCAAGGAATACCACGAAACCTTAAACCTAAACCAGGGCCGTTAAATCTCGATGATTTTGCATCCT
>JAPKYE010000113.1 GCA_026394495.1 Methanobacteriota archaeon
ACCCATATTCAACTTCATGAGGAAACGATCAATCTGCGCCTCAGGCAAAGGATATGTTCCTTCGTACTCGATCGGGTTTTGTGTTGCAAGGACAAGAAATGGTTTATCGAGCATGTATGTTTCTCCCTCCATTGTTGTCTGTTTCTCCTGCATCGCTTCAAGTAACGCAGCCTGAGTTTTTGGTGGTGCACGATTAATCTCATCAGCAAGTAAAATATTTGTGAAAACCGGGCCTTTAATCAATTTAAAATCACCAGTCTTCTGACTATACACATAGGTACCAGTGATATCTGCAGGCAGTAAATCCGGGGTGAACTGCACACGGCTGAACTTACAACCTATTGCCGTAGAGAAGGTTTTCACGGTCAACGTTTTTGCTAGACCCGGGTAATCTTCAAAGAGGATATGGCCATCGGTCAATGCGCCTAAAACGACGTACTTCATCACCAGTTTCTTTCCAACCACAATTTTTCCTACTTCGTCTACAAGATTTTTACAGGTAGTAGACAACTCCGATATCGACATACTCATTTATTCCACGCCTCCATTTTCTCCAAAATGTTCTTTAAATTTATCATAGTTTGATCCCTTGTTTTTTTCTTTTCTTTTTCAAAAAAATGAAACCCTTGTTGTTGAGGGATGATAGAAACAATCCATTCAATGATCGCTGCATCGTTGATATGTGTCTGCAACATCCCTTGATCATTTTTATACAGCATCTGCATTTGAGCATCAGAAAGACCTCTGATTGATTTAACCTTTTCAAAAAACAATCTTTTAATTAATCCTTGAATGGGAAGAAAACTGGTTTGTCTTACGGACATCTCTTTTATGGACTCAGCAAGATCCTTCAATTTCCCCGCTGAATTCATTTCCTTTGCAAGAGACACGTGTTGCCATTCTTTCGGATTTTTTGTAAACATAAATAAAACCAAACATGCTGCGATACTGCCAAGGATCATGAAGAGCAAAATAAGATACCAGTTACTCTGCGCAAGATTCGTAGATGTAGTTATGCTCTCCAGGAATACAACGCCGCTCACTTTGTCACCTCTTTATTCTTTTTCCTTCGATGTACAGGTGCGAAAACAATCGTACGAAGACATTGAATTGCTTTCTCCCGGTCACGCTCATTGATTTCATGGCGGCTATACCTAGCTTTTTCGAACACTTTCGTTAAATCATAGAGACATTCCGGCGGCATTGAAAGATACTCTTTTGTCACGAGAGCAAATTCGCGCGGTGTCTGCGACGACTCTTTAATTATTCCTTTTTGATGTAAAAGCTCGCACATTTTCTTATAGCAGTCCACCACTGTTTTTTTGTGATCTTTTTCTGTTTGTAGAAGTGACAAGGTCTGATTAATGATTTCTTCAAGGGAAAGTTGGATTTCTTTTCGTTTTTGTTTTTTCTTTAGTCTCACAATAAATATACACGTGATACTGATCGCTAAAACCGTTACCACGATAATCATGATTAATAAAGATTCTGAAAATAAATCACCGGTGATTTCCAGCTCTAATTGCGTTGTTGAAAGATGATATGTTGAAGAACCTGGAAAAGTGACCGTGATGAGTACACTCTTTTGTGAAAATGATGCTGGCACATTAACAGTACAAGCAAACGATCCGTTTTCCCCTGTTATCATATTTTCATTGATGAGGCTTCCTGTGATTTGTAGTGGCATGTTTTCCAGAGGGTTATTGTTTTCATCAGCAAGAAATCCAGCAACGATGACTGTAACATTTCGGTTGATCTGGTTTTTTGAAGGCGACGTTAAATTAATATGTGTATCTGTATGAACAAACAATATTTTTTCTGCATTCGCTTCAGCGTACGTAGCGATCCCAGGGAAACGTACCCCAAGCGTTCTATTTCCAACTAAAGACTCATGAGGAATAACAAAAATAGTTTCAAATGTTCCATTTGATGTTGTTGTCTTATTTGCCACCATGGTTTCATCATATATTATTTGGATGATTGCCGAAGACATCATCTCATTTGTCTCACTAGAAAGAGAACCATTGATGACTACAGATTCGCCTCGTTTCAAAGATGATGGAGTCACCGTCATCGTTATAGCAGTACTGTTATCCTTTACAACAACGGTTGAATTGGATTGTGCTACAGAGAGATATTGACCACCATTAAATACAACGGACACTCCAAATATCCCTAGCATGGTCGGCCGATACATTATCGTGAATTCTCCCTTTTGATTTGTTGTGTTCTCCCCGATGAAAGAACCATTCCAATACCCTTTAATCTGATAACCAGGTAGTGGTTGATCCCCTGCATCGATAAGTACTCCTTTTATGTTAAGATCATCATGCAAAGCGACAGAGTCAACCATTGTGAAACGAAGAGAGGTATTCGCATAAATCTCCATTGTCGGATCAGACCACGATTCATCATACGTTTTGTTTCCTTTTGCATGAGCAATAATATGATTAGTCCCGGTTTGAGCTGCAGGTGGGACAACGCAGCTGATTGAAAAAAAACCATTGTTGTCCGTGGTTCCGCCCCCTGCTAATTCACCAGTATGCTCTTTCTTATCATTTACCAAAATATCAACCGGTATTTTTTCTACACCATGTAGTAGCGCATCCTTTACAAATCCCTCTGCCTTGAAATAACCACCCTTATATGATGAAGAGGACACTGTAGTAAGTGTTGTGAACGTAGATTTTTTTGGTATAGAACTACCACCACTTCCCCCATCTCCTTCACCACCTCCTTCACCATCGCCTTCACCAGGCAATGATCCACTTCCGTCGTTTTGTGTAGGTACATCCGGGAGATTCATATCTTCAAAGGAGTTAAAACCATGAGGATTACAAATCTCACAATCACCCAGTCCACCAAGATCAAGCATCTTCCAACCATCTGGCGGGATATAGATTTCAACAAACGCATGACAGTCGTTGGTGATAAGACGTGTAGGCAATCCTATCGAGTTAGCAGTGATAAAAAAAGCAAATGAACGAGGAAAACAAGCGCCATGTTGTGCAAGTGCAATTGCAAGATAAAGATCTGGTTGTTCTTCCGCAGACGGAATTTCGCCAGCGGTGAAGTTAGCGAAATAATCAAACATTGTATACACAATTTTTTTTACATTTGTTTCACCGGTTAACCCTAAAATGTCGATAACAACAGCTGCAGCAGAACGAACCGATTCAGAAGGCGTATGTTTTACAATAGCAGGAATATCTTTAAGTGCGATGGACTCAGGAATCATGAAATCGTAGTAGGATGAAGGCGCTGAAGTCAATATTGTTAACGTGATATCCTGCGAATACCAATTATTCGTTGAAGAAACGTAGTAGGTATCTGCCCCATCTTTAAAAAAATCAAATGAAACATCTGGTAATGACGATGAAAATGAGATGATATTAGCATTTGGTGACACCGAAGGAATAGCAATAACTGTTCCACTGTATCCTCCTTGTAACGGTATAACTCCTCGGAAAACATGGCTAAATTGCTCATCAGATAATTCAAGTGGTTTAAGTGTTTGATCAGCAACAATTGTTGTGTAATCATCAGTGACCGCATCAAAGGAAAGATATCGTTTTAAACGATCACCCGCGTCAAACGACGGATCAAAAATCGTAGTACATATCGGATTCCCCCCATATCCATATCGCATAGGTTTTCTGGTTTTTTGATCATTGTTTAACTGACCATATCCACTTCCACCTGCCCCAGATCCTTGATCACCGCCGCCACCTTGTTCTTGACCATCTGGAACACCGTCGCCATCCGTATCCGGATTCAATGGATCTGTTATAGATCCCTGACATTTACCAGAACCACTACAAGAACAACTCCCACCTTGACCTTGGCAGCAGGATCCAGATTCACAGCCATCACATATACCATCATTATCAGTATCAGGATTTGCAGGATCGGTACCAATTTCAAGCTCTTTACCATCACTTAATCCATCGTTATCAGAATCAAAATCTAAAATATTTGGCAGCCCATCTCCATCTACATCACCGGTAGGCGCAAAAGCGGTTCCATTTTCTTTTATCGAACGATTTGTCCAATAATTATATTCTTTTCCATCTGCAATCCCATCACCATCAGAATCCTGGTTCAGCGAATCTGTACCAACAGTCTGTTCAAATGTGTCTTTTAACCCATCACCATCTCGATCAATGACCTGGATACTTGTAATCAAACTCGACAGAGCCCATAGTGAAAAGACAAGGATAAAAATCGCAATAATTGTTCGAACAACCTTTTTTTGCACTATGGTACCTCAATAAACTCTGTGATGCTGGAGATGGATAACAACACAGAGAATAAAAGAATTTGTGAAAAAAAATTAACAATTTTTTTGTAAAATGATTCACCATGATGATTATATACACAAACACAGATTTAGCACTCGATGCGCTCAACAGCATTCAAACACGGGCAAAATACAACCCAGCATCTGGATAAGAAAAGAGCAATGAATACATTTGTTAGAATTATTATTTTTCTTTTCATTCTCAGCTTTATCATACCAAGTTTGAACATTCAAGCTGCTGAACCTGGAAGTATTTATGTGCTGTATCCTTCAGGAGGCAGCTGGTATAACGGAGATTCTATAACAATTAGCTGGAACTCATATAATGCGGGTTCCTCTGTGAACATTGAACTATATTCAAGTGGGTCGTATTATTCAACGATCGTTTCAAACACTTGGAATTCAGATTCAGGCAGTTATAATAATTATTATTGGACCCCTTCAGGAATTCCTTCAGGTTCATATTATCAAATAAAAATTACAAGTGCAATCAACAGCACTATTTTTGATTATGGTGGATATTTCTCAATCATTGAACGATCTATAACAGTGACTTCTCCAAAAGGAGGAGAAACACTCATCGGAGGTGAAATGCACAAGATCACCTGGGACTCACAAAATATTGCGGGATATGTTAATATCTATCTGTATAAAGGAGATAGTTTGATCCAAAATCTAGCATACATCAGCAATTCCTATACAAGAAGTTTTTCATGGTATATTGATACAAGTCTCGCTTCAGGATCATCGTATCGAATACGGATTTCAGCATCTTCGTATTCGGATATATACGATTATAGCAACTATTTTACCATCGATCAGAGAACCATCACCGTTACCTCTCCGCAACAAGACAGCAACTGGTACATTGGAGAAACCTATCAAATCACCTGGCAATCACACCTTGCTGGTGACACAGTCGACATTAAATTATACGAAAAAACGGCAACAGATATATATTTTACCTCCTCTCAACGTCTCTCAATTGCATCCAGTACGAATAATGATGGGAGTTACATGTGGACAGTACCATCCTTTCTTCCGCCTACTACCCCATATCGAATTTTAATTGTTAGCACAACGTATGACCATGCAGAAGATATGAGCGATGCATTCAATGTTATAGAACGAGATATCCATGTTACATCCCCACTATCTGGAAACACCTGGTTTATTGGAGAACAATATAACATTACCTGGGACTCAAAAAATGCAGGGGATCTCGTCAGTCTTGAGTTTTTCCGAGAAGGTGTGATGGAAACATACCTTGCCGTCAATGTAACAAACAACGGATCCTTTCTTTGGAGTATCCCTGATAGTTTTCCAACCGGTACCACATGCATGATAAAAATACAAAGTACTGCCCATCCTAGTTTGTCTGGTATTAGCGAATATTTTTCTGTTGAGCGAAAATCCATTTCAGTTTCGATACCTGATGATGAAGCAGAGATATGGTACAAAGAGGAACACCACCGCATCATCTGGGTTTCAAAAGGTACAAATGATACTGTAAAGATTGAATTGTTTCTTGAAGGTGTTTCCACAAGGATGATTTCTTCGAATACCTCGAACAACGGTGAATTCTTATGGCCAATTCCAGCAGATCTTGCTGTGAACTCACGATACCAGATTAAGATCACCAGTTTACAAGATGAACGAATATTTGGATTTACATCCGGGTATATACAAATTGAAAACACGTTTTTGCAACAGTGGTCAGGAACCATTATTCTTTTCATTATTGTCTCTATTTCCTTTTCCTTATTTTATCTCTTCATCATAAAAAAATGGCGGGAACGTATTGCTGCAGAAGCAACCGAAACAGATTTACAATTGAACACACGTTGGCCAGTACGACTCAGCGAAGAAGAATATGAACGTATTTGGGAAAAAAATAGAGATGAATAATACGCTTCATCCTTTCTATGTATATACTATTATTTAAAACTCAGTAGGTTTTTGTATGGCAAAGCTATTTATTCTCTATTGAATAATGCTCAGTGTGTATAATGGGCCTGTAGCCTAGCCTGGATTGGGCGGCAGTTTCCTAAGCTGCAGATCGCGGGTCCGAATCCCGCCAGGTCCGTTTCACTCTCTCGGAGGGAAATCGGTCCAAAGCACCTATTTTTGGTGTTTTTGGAATCATCGTGTTATCCCTGCTGGTTTGGAGCTTTAAGGACACGGTTGATCCAGTCGTACGGCGCGAGTAAATAGTAGTGCTTTGCATCCTTGATGTACCCCATAGTCGTCTCTATTTTTGTGTGTCCGAGCCAGTCTCGTACTTCGTACTCATCAAAGGTCTTGTGTTCAATTTTGGTTCTGATGAGTCGCGATACAGCTGAAAAATGTCTCGAGCAGTAGTTGTAGTACTCCGGAAATACCGCTTGTATATCTGGTGTTGCTTTTCTGTTCAAGAGTTGTCTGAGTAGATCTGTGGAGAATGGTTTTCCATCTGGTTTCAAGTACAGGTAGTCTTGGCTGTATTGGTTTTCGACTTTAGGTCGCCAGTGATCTATCCAGTTTTTGAATGATTTTCTGCGGGTGTTTGTCATGATTTCTACTGGTGAGATGTTTCTGGTGCTGTGGTGTTTCTTTGGCTCTGTGATGGTGATGTATTCTCGTTCGATGTTGACGTTGGTTGTTTTCATCATTGCTGGTTCAGATGGGAATCTCCATCCGACGATGAAGTTGTGAGTGAGCAGGTATTGGATGAGTGCGTTTTCGTATTGGTCTTTCGAATAGGTGAGGTTGAGCATCTTGTACACTTGGTCTGGGAATGGTATAATGCGTGCTCTATAGCTTGGTTGCGATGGTGCTTTGTAGCTCCAGAGTTCCATGCCGTAGGCTTTGAGGAACATCCTCATGGTTTTCCATGCGTTGGAGAGTGCTCCGTTTCCAGCGTTTTCTACTTGTTCTCGGTAGTCCATGTGTCGGATGAAGTTTGTGTAATTGGGGTTTCGGAAATCTACTGGTATCGGATGATTTTCCATAAATCGTGCATAGCGGATTCGTTTTTCGACCGTGCCTACTTTTAGTCGTTGGCGGAGTAAGGCATGGAGAGCGACATCGTCAAATGAAGCAATCTGTGGGTTTAAGATGATAGGACAATTCAGTCGATTGCTTTGATTGTTGAGAATTTCATATTGTGATTTCATTATATCCTCCCCTTGTTGATTATAGGTTTCTTGCTCGAATGTGTCAAATATCGTTGTTTGTATTGGTTGGTCAGTTTCTCTGTGAAACTGATACGAAGATGAATAGTAAGCTGCGGTGTTTGTTGCTTTCATCATTCGGCAGTATGCCTCCATTTTTATATACCAACTATGTCCATAGTATATACATAATATGTATAAGAAACATATATAAAAGGTTTATGGTATGTCCATACTATG
>JAPKYE010000011.1 GCA_026394495.1 Methanobacteriota archaeon
GCAAGATCAGCGGCATGCGCAGCAACCCTAGTAACAATAACCCCTTCACGAACATCCTGCACATCAGGCAGACACAGATGCTCCGCAGGAGTAACATAACAAAGAAAATCCACGCCAAAAAACCCTGCGAGCGCTCCACCAATCCCACCAACAAAATGATCATACCCTGGAGCAATATCTGTCACCAGTGGACCAAGAACAAAATATGGTGCCTCCTTTGTCACGGTTTTCATGACCTGAATATTAGATTGTATGTCGCAAAGCGGCATATGACCAGGTCCTTCAACCATGGTCTGCACACCAAACGCTCGTGCCCGTTCAACCAATTCACCGATGATTAGCAACTCCTGGAATTTAGCGCGATCATTGGAATCCGCAAGAGCACCAGAACGCATACCATCCCCAAGACTCAACGTCACATCATAGGTTTTTGCAAGCTCAAGAAGATAATCAAAGTTTTTGTACAACGGATTCTCCTGTTCATGATGCAGAATCCATGCCATATGAAACGATCCACCTCTAGAAACCATGGGAATGAGTCTGTTTTGTCGTTGCAATCGCTCAACACTTTGTTTCGTCACACCAACATGAACAACCGCGAAATCCACACCTTGTTTAGCTTGCTGTTCAAAAGCGTTAAACATATCATCTTCGGTCATCCCCACAACCGCACCATGTTTTTTTATAGCATCCACACCAGCCTGATAAATAGGTACAGTTCCAAACGGGATCTTGACGGTTTTCAACAATGCTAATCGAACCGCATCTAAATCTCCGCCGGTGGATAAATCCATGAGTGCATGAGCACCAGCATCAACCGCAACTTTCGCTTTTTCAATCTCTTCATTTAAATCGCAGTGTTCCTGAGAGGTACCAATATTTGCGTTCACCTTCACCCGCAGCCCTTTTCCGATACCTAACGCATGAGGAGAATGAATCACGTTATACGGAATAACAATTTTTCCAGAAGCAACACGCCTGCAGATAACATCAACACCGATTTTTTCACTCTTAGCAACTTCTTTCATCTGCTTTGTAAGAACCCCTCGCTTTGCATCAGATAACTGCGTCATAATAAAAACACCTATATTTTGATAGGTTTAAATGCTAATATCATATTAACTTTTGGAGATATATTTATAATAAGTATGCATTTATGCGGAGACGGATAGGATGATATTATGATCAGTGCCTACATATTAATCACGATGAAACCAGGCAACGTCGACAAAGCGACAAAAGAAATGCGAAAAATAGAGAATGTTGCAAAAATATCTGTTGTTGCCGGAGAATACGATATCGTGGTACGTGCCCAGGTAAAAAACCTTGAAGATCTCCTTTCAGTCACCGATAAACTTCAGATGATCGAAGGTGTAAATAGAACAACCACTCAAATCATCGAAAAAGAAATAGCGCTATGAGACCATGATCATACGAAAAAAATATTTATTTTATGCTTTAGCCCTCACATCTTCTTTTATTGCTGCATTTGTCACCACAATAGATAGTTACGTTGGCAACACGTTTTTCCATGGTACAGACCCGATACAAAATGCGGTTGCATTCAGTTTCTCTCTTTTTTTCGTAGGGATCATTGCCACATTCATCATCGCTCTTATTCTATCTTTAAAACATAAAGGAAAAAGTCTTGGATCAAAACTCCTTGATCCATCGTTTAAACGACTTCGCCTCATCAAAAAAAGCGAACTACGCCATCACCTCATAGCTGGGTTAATGAATGCAATCAATACGATCGGATACTGCGCATTAATATCTCTTGTGTATGACCCTTCGGTGTTAGTATCCTTTTCTCAGATAGTTATCTTATATCTCCTACTCATGGAGTCGATTACCGAAAAAAACATACCCACACTTGCTGAAGTACAATCCTCGATTATTGTCACATTCGGTGCTATTCTTGCATCAATCAGTTTACACGGTGAAATCAATGTCCCATCGCTGTTAATTGTATTTCTCATCATAAACCCCACATGGGCATTTTTCTCAATTTTCCAACGAAAACTAAAAATGATGCATATCAATGGAAAACTCAATGATGCGATCAATATCCGATTCTGGAACGTCGTATTCTCCTTTTTGTTCACCACTCTTATCATCTTGTTTTGGGATATTATATCAGGATCACAGTATCTTCTTGCAGGGATTCTAGCATCAATCTATTTTTTTCCATGGCTTTTTTTGACGATGAGCACGACCTTTTTCTCCTATGTCCTCTATATTCGATCCCTAGGTCTTGGGAACGCAAGTGTCAATAACGCGATTCGTGCATCATCAATCATCTTTGCAGTACCATTTTCCATTATTCTGGCTCTCTACGGCCTCTCACCGTTTTCCACAGACCCAGTAATGTTAATCATTAAAGTAATCGGCATGATCCTTATTGTTATGGGTATCATCACTTTTGCTTTAACTCAGGTGAAAGCATATATTTTCATTACCCTTAAACCAGGCCATGCTCGTAAAGAAGTTATGAATAAACTATGGGCTATCCCGGGGGTAAGCCATGTGACGGTAACCGCGGGTAAATACGATTTTATCGTAAAGGTATCGACGCGTACCCTTGTCAAAGGATATGAACGTATAATCAGACGGATCGATGAGATTGACGAGGTTCAATCATATAAGTGGAATTCAGTGTTAAAAGACTGGGAAAACATCTAAAGAAAAACTATTTCACCAGTTCACCTATTCTTTATCTGGAGATTATCGTATGATTGATAAACGACTGGAAAAACTTGCGTATATCCTAATTCATCATTCCCTTCGGATCAAAAAAAATGATCTCTTCGTGATTGCTGGTAGTCCACTTGCAGCACCACTGATTATTGAGGTGTACAAACAAGCAATTGAAGCAGGAGCATATCCTTACGTGAAAGTCGGAGTTGAGGGTCTTGCTGAAATCTTCTACACCTATGCATCTGATCATCAGTTAACATATATGTCGCCTGTTGCGAAATTTGAGATAGAAACAATTGATGCGAGACTTGCTATCATCAGCCCAGAAAACACCAGAAGTATGACTAATATCGATCCAAAGAAACAAGCGATAAGTAGTGTGGCACAACAAGAAATCAACCAGATTTTTCTTGACAGGGCGGCAAAAAAAGAACTGCGATGGTGTGTAACACAGTACCCGACGAATGCCTCCGCCCAGGATGCAGAGATGTCACTAGAGGAGTACGAAAAATTTATTTTCAATGCCGCTCATGTTGACTCAAAAGACCCTTTACAATACTGGAATTCTGTGTTTAAAAAACAAGAACACGTTCGAAAGCTTCTTGACTCAAAGAAAAAAATACGTGTCGTAGCCAAAGACACTGATCTCACGATATCTGTTATAAAACGAAAATGGATTAACTGTTTTGGGCAGGAAAACTTTCCTGACGGTGAAGTATTTACTGGACCGATTGAGAACTCAGCACAAGGCCATATCTCATATTCGTTTCCAGTTTCTCATGGCGGACGTGAAGTCGAAGATATCCAATTCTGGTTTGAAAAAGGAAAAGTCACAAAAGCCAAAGCATCAAAAGGAGAAAAATTCCTCAACTCCATGCTTGATATGGACCCTGGTTCACGCATGATCGGGGAGTTTGCATTTGGGTTGAACAAAGGAATCAGACGATACACAAAAAACACATTATTTGATGAAAAAATCGATGGAACAATCCACATCGCAGTCGGCAGCGGATACCCTGAAACAGGAAGCAAAAACAAATCAGGACTACACTGGGATATGATGTGCGATCTCAGAAAAAACGGGGAAGTATACGCTGATGATGAATTGATTTATAAAAAAGGAAAATTTCTCGTCTAAAAGAAAAAATGAGAAAAAAGATGAATTCATCCTTTTTTTTTGTGGATAAGGCCAAGAGAGGTTAACTCATCAGAAAGCTTTTTTACTGCAAGTGACACATCCTCTATCTTTCTTGCACCTGCACAGACGATTTTACCTGAGCCAAACAAAAGCATAGCCACTTTGGGTTCTTTTATCCTATACACAAGCCCAGGGAACTGCTCAGGCTCATATTCAATGTTTTCAAGACCAAGCGCCATCGCAACCTCATTAAGATTCAATTCACCGCCAAGATCAGATATTGCAACAATATTCTGGATCACAATCTCCAGGTTCTTGTGCACATCTACATTAAGTTTTTTCAGTTTTTCCGCGATGATATTAATAGTTGTCCTTACATCCTCAATGTTTTTCGCACCAGTACAGTTTGCTTTCCCGCTGCGAAAAAGAAGCGTTGCGGTCTTAGGTTTAGCTAACCGATACACTAGACCAGGAAACTGCTCTGGCTCATATTCAGCTTCTTCTAATGCGTGAGCGATCACGTCCAAATCCAACTTATCTGCAAAAGATGTCGATGCGACAATATTTTCTACGATAACATCCGGCATACGTTTTTTTCCCCCTTTCTCATCATATCATACCTAATGACGATAAATCGTTCGTCATTTTCTCTATTGAACATGCTATTTCTTCTGATCCCGGCCCAGTACAAACCATCTTCCCTGAATCAAAAAGAAGAATAACCGTGTTCTGCTCTTTTTGTTGAATGATCAACCCTGGGAATTGTTTTGGGTTGTACTCCATGTTTTGATTCTTCAAAGATTTTACAATTGATTTCAGATCCAGTCTCTTTAGGAAATCAACAGAGGCAACGATCGTATGGATTTTCAGAGCAGGTTTTTCATGAACAGAAACACCTGCGACATAGAGTCGTTTTCCGATTAATTCAACAAGAGTTGCTGCATCGTCTAAATTTTTTATTCCAGTGCACATAACGGTGCCATCGGCAAATACCACCCCCATCCCAACCGGTGTTGTCGTATGAATGATGAGTACAGGTGCATCAGTGGGATTGTATGTTGCATCAGGAAGCAAGATCGCTATTTTTTTTAGATCAATTGCATCAGCAAGCACTGCAGAAACAACGATGTTTTCTGTGGTCAGATTCGTCATACCTGAAAAACTCCCTTCTTAAAGTATATAAAGGGTTTTTATAAAGATTTCGTTACGTTTTTTTCTTGTTTTTTTTCTAAAATATAAGGAGAAAAATGAAAAAAATGCTGTTATTTTGTATTTAAAGATTTTTTTTTATTTTGGTTTTTCCCAGTCATGCCCGTGTCTCATCCCCCAAGCAGCCCATGTTACACCCATGATGCCACCCATGACCAAGAACGAGACAATGAAGATCGCAATATTCTGATAGAGGCTCCATTCTTCTGCTTTGTACCAGAACCAGTACATGAGAAAGACAGTTGTACCAACAAAAACAATGCCGGACAACCATACCCGCCATCGAAATCCTTTTACGCTCCACATCTCTTTTTCTTGTTTTGTCTGATGTCGCAGTCCCCAGATCGCCCAGGGTCCCCCTAAAATCATACCAACCAAAACAAGCGATAACAGGAAAATCGCCACATTCTTCTGCCAAGGGTAAATTGATGCGTAGAAAAACAACCACAGAATAAGAAAGACGAGCCACCCAACGCCAGCGGCAATACTAAAAGATACACGCCAGCCTAACCCTTTTATTTCCGGTTTACAACATTCTTCGTTTACGTTATTTCCAATCATATACAATCTCCCCTGATTAACATTTTTGTAAACAGAAACGGGTTATAAAAACTCTTGGAATGTGATTAAGGGATCCTTGAAAATTCCTCCATAGTTTTCGCACGGAGTGTTTTATTGCTTTGTTTTTGGTTTCCTAACGTATCGAATGGTTTTTCTCCGTAATCATGCCCAGGATACACAATAAGATGATCGGGTAGTGGCAATATTTTTTCTTTGAGAGTATTAAACATATCCTTGAGATTTCCCCCTGGTAAATCTGTTCGTCCGCAATCTCCGATGAATAATGTATCCCCTGTCAATAAAGCAACGTTGTCAACGATGATACAGATTCCTCCGGAGGTATGCCCCGGTGTAACAAGAATAGTTAGCATTATTTCTCCGATATGAAGTATTTCGCTATCTGAAACGATCCTATCTACAGGTATATTTAATTTTTTTCCGTCTATAGCTGAGGCAACAACCTGTGCGGTTGGAACAGCTTTTTTTATTTGCTGATTTGCAGCAGTATGATCAGAATGAAAGTGAGTATTGATGATATAGAGTAGTTCTAGTTTTTTTTCTGCAAGTACATCTACAGCTTTCGTTGTATCATACCCGGGGTCAACAAGCGCTGCTTTTCTCGTGTTGATATCATAAATCAAGTAACTGAAATTATCAGAACCAACTCGTATTTGTTCGATACTCATAAGATGTCTCCACACATCGTCATTGTTGTAATGCTTCTTATATGTTTTTTTGTGAAAAAATAAAAAGGGCTAATGTATTTACCAGTACGAGTCGGATCGGATGAACGAAGAAGATAAGAAACAATTTCTCGCAGATTTCAAAAAAGCAGATGTACAAAACAAACTTGATATGTGGTACTACGCACTCGAACAAGACGCTTTGTGGGAAGAGATCCTTACAGAACTATCTGCGGTTGCACAAGCTGCAAACCCTGGAAAAAAAATATTGGATGAAGAATAAAAACGATTATCAACACTATGCGGTGGGATGTACATGAACGAAGAAGATAAAAAAGAACTAATAGATGAATTCACAAAAGCAGATGGACCCAAACGACTGGACATGTGGGACTATGCCTTATCACAACAAGTACTCTGGGAAAACATCCTCGCTGATTTACAACATATAGCCCATGAACAAGGCGTAGACAAAGAACTCGATAAACTGATGGACGAAGACATGAAAGGACTATAACACCATTTTCATTTTTTTTAAATTCCTTGTACAAAGTTTGATTCTTTATCGTATGTTGATAACATCTCTTCGTTAATGACTTCAGCTAACCGCCGAATACCTTCCCGGATTACATCATCTTCTGAATACGAAAAATTCAGCCGCATGGAATTATAGTTGCTGCCGTCCGCATAAAACGCATCACCAACAACGTATCCGACTTTTTTTGCGAGCGCCTTTTTAAACATAAGACGCGTGTTTATCTGTTTCGGAAGTGTAACCCACAAAAACATACCGCCACGAGGCACCGTCCATTTTACATCCTTTGGGAAAAAATCCAGCATCGCTTGATTCATGATGTCTCGTTTATGTTTATACAATGCTTTAATCGCTTCAATCTGTTTATCCAGATATCCACCTTTAATATACTCATAAGCGACATATTGAGTGAACACATTTGAACATAAATCCATGCATTGCTTCGTCAACGCAAATCTATTGATGATGTCTTCTGAGGCGATCACCCAAGCAAGTCGAAACCCGGGGGCAAGAATCTTTGAAAACGTGCTCATGTAGACAACCCTGCCTTTCGTATCAAGAGATTTAATCGGGGGGATTGATTCTCCTTCGAAAATTAAATCACTATATGGGTCATCTTCGATAATTAAAAAATCGTATTCAGAGGCAAGCTCTAAGAGTTCTTTACGATGTTCCAATGAAATAGTTTCTCCAGACGGATTTTGAAATGTTGCAACCGTGTAATAAAATTTTGGGATGATACCCGTGCGATGAAGTCGTTTCAAATTTCTGCGCAACGCATTAATATCGATCCCCTCATCGTTCATCGGGATTGATTCACAGTTAGCTTCAAACGCATGAAAAGCCTGAAGAGCACCGAGATACGTTGGTGCACTAGTTATGTAGGTGTCGCCTGTATCTAAAAAATTAAATGCAACAAAGGACAATGCTTGTTGAGCACCACTCGTGATAAGAATATCATGCATTTCGCAGGTGATGCTCTTTTTTTCCCTCATTCGTTCTGCGATCGCTGCTCGAAGCGCGGGCAATCCTTCAGTTGTTCCATATTGAAGCGCATTGTGGATATTGTTTTTGAAGACTTTTTCTATGCATTCATGGATGATTTCTACAGGGAACGCCTGTGGGTTTGGTAAACCGCCGCCAAGGGATATAAAACCAGGGCTCTGCGTCAGTTTTAAAAGTTCTCTGATCTCTGAGGATTTCAGGGTTTTTGATCGTCTTGAAAATAACCTATCGGTGTTGACTACCATAAAATGACCCTGGGCCGGTAATCAGTTATGTTATTTTAACATTTGGGGTTTCATAAAAAATTAAGGAGAAGCGCCTCTTTTTTGTTTTTACACCATATGGCGGCAGTAAAAATATTTCAACGCCTCGATTTCATCACTATCTTTTATATACGAGGATTTTACGTGTTGTCTGAGTTCAGTAGCAATAGTTTCAGCTTTTAAGATGTATGATTCGCGCAGGCGTGGTATCTCCGAGAGTCTAATTTTTTTTGGCGCATATGTTTCATCGATAGAGAACAACGGTGTTTTTTGCACAAAGTCCTGATATGTCCACTCAGCTGTTTTCATGTTAAACACATATTTATCCAAGAAAAAAAAACCTTTTTTGGCGATAAACCGGATTGCGTCGAGAAGATAATCTACATCCTCTTGTGTTAAGGTGTAATGGATATTGATACGTACCCATCCTGGTTTTATCCCTTCGCATCCACGAAGAATAATATTTCTATATTTTAACGATGTATCATTATCAATACCAAGGAGGATGTGACCGTAGGGTCCTGCGCAACTGCAACCAGCCCGAGATTGAACCCCGAATAAATCATTGAGCAATCGAGCGACAAATTTCGGGTGAAGGATCCGATCATCATGTCTGATATTAAATGAAACAATGGGGATACGAGTCTTAGAATCAATGTCACCAAGAAGCTCCAGGTTGTTGATCTGTTTTAATTTCTCAATAAAATATGTTGTGTATTGTGTTTCCACTTTTTCTATAACGTCAACACCGATTTTTTCTTTCAGATCAAGGACGAACGCTGCTTTGATCGATTGAAGGATTGGTGGTGTACCTGCTTTCTCACGAATCTCAATGTCTGTTGAATAATCATGAATGGTTCTACCAACGTACACGACTGTTCCGCCGCCTGCGGTTGTCGGCGGAAGATCTTTTCTATAGAGTTTTTCGTTAAAGATAAGGACACCACTGGTACCTGGACCTCCAAGGAATTTATGCGGTGAGAAGAAAATTGCGTCAAAATACGATTCACGGTCTTTGTTCATATCAATAGTGATATACGGTGCGACTGCAGCAAAATCAAAAAACACAAACGTATCATACCGATGGCAGATCTTTGCGATCTCGTAGACATTGGTTCGAATACCTGTCACGTTTGAGCCAGCTGAAAACGATGCATATTTTCTACGAATTTTGTATCTGGGATCAGACAGTTTTTGTTTGAGTTCACCTAGATCAATCATGCCGGATTTGTCAAGATTGATTCCTACAATGTCAACATCTGCTTCCCGCCACATAAGTTCATTTGTATGGTGCTCATAAGGGCCGATGAAGACAACCGGGCGGTCTTTAATCATTTTTTTTATGATTCGTTCTTTTGCGACAGGTGGAATATAGACTCCGATGATTTCTTGGAGTTTTTTTAATGCAGCGGTTGCTCCAGACCCCGTCATTATTATTTTTCCGCCGTCTCCTGCGTTTACGATTTCTTTGATACGTGCTTCTGCCCGATGGAGCAGCGTTGTTAGATATTTTCCTGAATAATCATCTTCCGTATGAGTGTTTGCATAAGAGTAAAGGATGTTTTGTATTTTGTCTTCGATGATTCTGAGACCGCGACCTGATGCCGTGTAATCGGCGTATAGCATGTGACGTTCTCCAAATGGAGTGTCAAAGACGAGGTCGTTTCCTATGATTTGTTTTCTGATTGAATCAAGACTGTATATACCCATGATGAATCTTCCCTGGATTTCTCATTGAATTTATATTCTAGTGGTCTATAAATGTTATGTGTTTAAAAATATGTTCAGTGTTTTGATCGTATTTTTTTGTTTTACATCTGAGTATAACTGCGTTGGAGAAGTAACTATTGATAGTTTTTTTACAACCCTCAATATAATATACATCTTAGACATAAATAATACTAAAATCATCTTTATTTCTGGTTAAAAGAATTGTCGAGTACACAAACAGGAAAAATGATATCATGATGCGAAAAGAAAAAGAAATTACAAACCGAAAAGAACTTGATGTGATTCTATCAAAAGCAAGGATTTGTCGCATAGGTTTTGTCGACGAAAACAGAGCGTATATTGTTCCCATGAATTTTGGGTATAAAAATAATTGTCTGTATTTTCATTCGGCACTAGTCGGAAAAAAAATTGATTTGATCCAAAAGAACACTGTCGTGTGTTTTGAGGTAGATATTGATCACGACATAGTTGATACAGGAGTTGTGTGTAATTGGTCAACGAAGTACACTAGTAGTATTTGTCAAGGTAACCCATTCCTCTTGTATGCTGTTTGAATAAACCGAAAAATCAATGCAGACCTTCAGTCATACTCTTCTGCATGGATGGGATGCAACAGTGGCCTGCTGAAGCAGTGCAACTTATCAAAAAACAACAGCAGGAAATAGAAGAACTCAAAAAAAGAATCAATGAACTTGAGAATAGACTACGACAGCATGAAAATCCTCATACACCCTCTTCTCGACAACGGTTCAAAGGAAACGCTTGTGGGAATAATGTTTCTTCCGGGAAACATGGTGGGATGATAGGTCATCGTGGTGCCACCCGTACTGTACCTCAACCTGATGAAATAATCCCAGTTATTATGGATATGTGTCCTAAATGTGGCTCTCTTTTGGGTGATCCAGTTGATATAGAATCACGGACGGTCGAGGAGATTCCGCCTCCACCAAAGATCAAAGTGACTCAGTATAATCTCCATAGGTATGTCTGCCCTGGATGTGGATGTGATGTTACAGCTCAACACAATGATTGCCCAATGGTCGGTGGTCTTGGTATCCATTTGATGACTAAGATCACACTGCTTCGTTTTCAGCTTCGCGGTGTACTGCGACGTATTCAAGAGTTTCTCTGGTGTCACTGGGGTTTTACGCTCAGTGCAACTGGTGTCAATGATGTTCTTCTCAGAGTTGGGAATGCATTTCAATCGAGATATGAACAGCTTCTTTGGAAAATCAGAAATGCACGGTTCATCTATGTTGATGAAACCGGCATCAGGGTGTTGGGTCAGAACTGGTGGCTGTGGGTTTTTCGAACAGATACCGATGATGTATTGGTGGTGATTAGAAAATCCAGAGGTAGGGATGTACTATTGGAGATTCTTGGTGAAGGTTTTACTGGTGCAGGGGTGAACGATGGATGGAGGGTATACAAGTGGTTGCCTGTGGTGCAGCGATGTTGGGCGCATCTGTTGAGAGATGTGGAAGAGTATAAGGATGCCTCGGAGCATGGAAGATTGCTATCTGAGGAGATGCATAGAAAATTCCAAAGGTTGAAAGAGTTTCTTGAAAAGAACCCGCGGATGGAGGAACGACGAACGATGAAAGAACTCTGGGACACTGAAATTCAAGCATTCATAGAAGAGTACATCGAATATCTGGATGTTCGGCCTGCGGTGAAGTACATTAAAAATGGTTTGGGATGTTGGTACACTTGTTTGTTATATCCTGGGATGCAGCCGACAAATAATCTTGCTGAGCAGGCGATTCGTGAACATGTAATCGTGGAAAAAATCATTGGTACGTTCCGATCGATAAAAGGACCGGAAAACTATCAGTATATCTCTTCTTTGCTTGCAACATGGAAGTTGCAAAGAAAAAATATCGTTGAGGAAATGGAGAATCTCCTTAGAAAAGAACTCTGCCTATCTGGGACTTGACAAATAC